>CAYZDE010000049.1:0-1570 GCA_964477205.1 Microcaldota archaeon | reverse complement strand
TAATAGGTACTGCTTATCCCGCAGTAACTACCGGCTTCGTGGTCGAGTAGGAGGGGATATTTAAAACATGATTGATAAGAAACGATTAGCCCAAGCCGTTGAAGTGTGCTTGGCGGAGAACAAGGGAAAGCGAAAGTTCCAGCAGAGCGTTGACCTGGCAATCGGCTTCGAGAACGTTGACTTCAAGAAGCCCGACGACAAGCTCAACTTAACGCTGTTGCTGCCTCACGCCCCAAAGAAGCAGTCCATTCTCGTGTACGCTGACGGGCAAGTCGAAATGGAAGCGAAGAACCACGCGGACCTAGTATTGAACAAAGCGCAAGTGAACGAGTACTCAAAGGACGCTAAGAAAGCGAAAACCTTGGTAAAGTACAACTCGCTCGCAGTACCAACGTTAATGGCGGAAGTGGGCAAGAAACTCGGCAAGTACCTCAGGGGGAAAATGCCCGCGGTGCTCCCGCCGGGAGCCGACATTAAGGCGTTCATAGAGCGCTCGGCCCGCACGATTTCAATTAAGTCAAAAGGGAAGATGCTGCCTGCAGCGCACTGCATCATCGGCAACGAGTCGATGAGCGCAGAGGAAATCACGGATAACGCGAAAACGGTCCTCGAAGCTTTGTACAAGAAGTTTAACGAGCACCAATTCAAGAGCATCGTGATTAAGACGACTATGGGCAAGCCCGTGAAGGTGAAGTGATTATGGCGTTGACTAGGAACAGGAAGGAAGAGTTCGTCGCGCGCATTACCGAGGACTTGAAGAAGTACCCCGTAATCGGCGTTGCCTCCATTAAGGGCCTGCCGGCGAAGCAGTACTCCTCGATTAAAAAGAAGGTTAAGGACCACGTGAGCATTGACTCAACGCGCTTGACTTTAATGGGCCGCGCGATTGACGCGTGTGGCAAGCCCGAGTTGAAGGAATTAAAGCAATACTTTGGTAACTCGACGGTGTTAGTTTGCACGGACTTGGACGCGTTCAAGTTGTACTCCTTGTTCAAGAAGAACAAGTCGAAGACTTTCATTAAGCCGGGGCAAGTCGCCCCGCACGACATCGTGGTTCCGGCAGGCGAAACGAGTTTGCCGCCGGGCCCGGCGTTAACCGACTTGAAGAACGCTAAGATTAACGTGAAGATTCAAGGCCCTAAAATTCACGTTGTCAAGGACTCCACGGTCGCTAAGGCGGGCGAGGAAGTTAATGACGCGGTTGCGGGCGCGCTCGCGAAGCTGGGAATCGAGCCCATGGAAGTGGGCTTGCTGGTAAAAGCCGTTTGGGATAATGGAACGCTTTACGAGGGCGAAGTGTTGAACGTGGACGAGGAAGCGTTAATCGAGGACCTAGCTAAGGCGCACCAGCAAGCATTGAACTTGTGTGTTTACGCTGAGATTTACAATGAGGGCAGCACCCCGTTGATAATCGCTAAGGCCGCACGCGAGGCGAACGCACTCAAGAATTTCCTGGACGAGGCAATGGGCAAGGGTACTCCTGCAAAAGAGGAGGCGCCTGTTGAGGAAGCAAAACCGGAGGCGGCTCCAGAATCCGAGGCGCCGAAAGAAGAAGCTCCAGCCGAGTCCG
>CAYZDE010000048.1:0-2345 GCA_964477205.1 Microcaldota archaeon | reverse complement strand
CAGAAGCAGGGCATTCGGTAATCGGCGTTGACGTTAATGGAGAGTTAGTTCGCAAAGTTAATGAGGGCGAACCCTGCCTTTTGAATGAGCCGGGCGTTGACGCGCTGGTAAAAAAGCACGCGGGCGCGACTTTGCGCGCCACGACCGACGGGGCTTCGGCAGTCTCCGGCAGTGAAATCGTAATCATCATTGTCCCAACGCTCATCACCGAGGCCGGAGCGCCGGACTTGTCGATTGTTCAAAGCGTAGCAAATACTATCGGCGCTTCAATGAAGCCGGGAACAATCGTCATTACCGAGTGCACCATGCCGCCAGGCGAAACCGAAAAACTCATTCCAATACTCGAGAAGGAAAGCGGCTTGAAATACAACGAGGGTTTCTTCCTCGCGCACTGCCCGGAGCGCACCATGTCCGGCTCGGCAATCGAAGACATCACGCGCAAGTACCCTAAGATAATCGGGGCGGGCAACAAGGAGATATCGGCCAAGCTCGCCGAGTTTTACAGTGAGTTGAACGAGAAAGGCGTGATAATTGTTTCCAGCATCAAGACCGCAGAATGCGTGAAAGTGTTCGAAGGGGTTTACCGCGACGTGAACATCGCCCTAGCGAACGAGCTCGCTCGTGCCTGCGAGCGCTTGGGAATTAATGCGCGCGAGGCATTCGATGCGGCGAACACGCAGCCTTACTGCCGATTGCACCGCGCCGGCTGCGGCGTCGGCGGGCACTGCATACCTTATTACCCTTATTTCATTATGGGGGATGACACTCCCCTCATTCGAAAGGCGCGTGAAGTGAACGACTCGATGCCTTTGTGAACCGCTAGGCGCTTGGCGAAAGCCGGAGCGAAGAGCGTTCTAGTCCTTGGCCTCACTTTCCGCGGGGGCGTGAAGGAATTCCGCAAGAGCCCGGCGCTTGACATAGTCAAGGAGCTGAAATCGCTTGGAGTGCGCGTTTTTGCCCGCGACCCGTTGTGCTCTAATGAAGAAGTGCGCGCTTTCGGCGCAGAGCCGCTGGAAGGGTTCGTTGGGATAGATGCGGTGGTTGCTTGTGCAGCCCATTCCGAGTTCAAGGGAATTAATTGGAAGGCCGCGCTGGATGAAATGAGCGGTAAAACCGTGTTCGACGGGGCGCGGGCGATTGACGCAGGTTCCGTGCGAAAAGCGGGCGGCTCTTACTCTGCTTGGGGCGAATAAGCCTTCAACCGCTTTAACGAGCACTTCTTAGAACAGTAATTCTTCGCCAGCGAGCGCGCGTTCTTCGCGAGCTTCTTGCGCAGCTTTGCGTCCGAGTGCACGCGCTGCATTGCGCAATGCAGGGCCTTCGCGTTTTTTGCCGGAACTACGACGGCACTTTTGTTGTTGTCGACCGGCAATCCGATGTCGGTGACTATGCAAGGCAAGCCGGTTGCCATTGCTTCGAGTAATGAAACGGGCAGCCCCTCGGATAAGGACGGGAGGATGAAGCAGTCGCTCGCCGCTAGGAGGCGCGGAACATCCGTCCTGTGCCCTAGGAAACTCACATTACTCGGCGCTTCCTCTTCCAAGCGCTCGCGCTCGGGGCCGTCGCCTATCAAGAGCAAGCGGGTTTTCGGCATTCCCGCAATGGCTTCGAGTAAGTAGTCGAGGCCTTTCACTTTCGATAACCTGCCTACGAAGCAGTAAGTGAAGTCCTTGCCCAAGCCAAGCGCCTTTCGCGTTGCAGCGCGGCCTTTGCCGTAGTCATGCAGGCGCACGCCCACCGGCATTATCATTGATTTCTTCGGCAGGAAGCCGAATGCCTTCTTGAATTTCTTTTTCTCGCTCTCACTCAAGAATATTATTGTGTCCGCGCGCGAGTAAGCGAATTCCTCGACGTCCTTAAGCGCTTTTGAAACCGCGCGAGAGTATTGCGGCTGGTTGAATGCGATTCCGTGAGGCGTTGCCACGCTCTTCTTTTTCTTCAAGCGCGCGAGCGTAACCGCGTAAAAAGACGCAACCGGCCCGTGCCCGTGCACAATGTCGAAGTCAAGGCGCAGTGCCTTGACGAAAGAGATTAGATTGAATGACGGGTTTCGTAAGTGGAATCCTTTGAGCCATGGCACGCGCATCACGGTTAAGCTTCCCTTTTTTTCTTTTTTCTTTTGCCCTGGGAAGCAACGGGTTAATAGCGTGACTTCGTGCCCTGCTTCGGCAAGGCCTTTTGCCAGCTCTTGCACGAAGTATTCGATTCCACCCGAAGTAATCGGGTCCGCGCCGCGGTTGGAGCCGAGCGGGTATTCCTTGCTTCCAAGCAACAGTATTTTCATTTCTCAAGCTCTGGCAACAATTCTGCCTTTCTTCAACTCGTTTGTCTGGCGCATTCTAGTT
>CAYZDE010000047.1:0-2779 GCA_964477205.1 Microcaldota archaeon | reverse complement strand
GATGCCGGAGTTGGATGGAAAGCTAGCCGGCATTGCCTTGCGCGTTCCAACCGCGGACTCGTCACTAGTGGACTTGACGGTTGAATTGTCTAAAGAGGCGACGGCGAATGAAATCAATGATGCATTTAAGTCCGCGGCTAACGGGGCGTTGAAGGGCATTCTCGCTTATACCGACGAGCCGATAGTTTCGTGCGACGTGACTCACGACCCGCATTCGTGCGTGTTCGATTCGCTCGAGACCAAGGTGCAGGGGGGAAAGCTCGCGAAGGTTCTCGGCTGGTATGATAATGAGTGGGGTTACTCCGTTCGCCTGGTTGACACTGTTCGGCTCATTGAGAAAGTGATGGGATGATTGCATTCGAGGAAGTCCCGGCCGGCTCCACGGTACTCTTGCGCGTTGATTTGAATACGAGCATAGTCGACGGCGAGCCGAGCGACTCCATCCGCTTCAAGCAAGCCGGAGAAACCGTGCGCGCTCTGGTTAACAAGGATTGCAAAGTCGTGGTAATCGCGCATCAAGGCAGGATTGGTAAAAAGAATTATTGTTCTCTTGAAGGGCACGCAGTATTACTTTCCAAGCACGTGAAGCGCAAGGTGAAGTTTGTGCCCGACTTGTTCGGGCCGGATGCACTGGGTACGGTGAAGCGGCTCGGAAAGAAGAAAGTCATTCTTTTGGAGAACACGCGGTTTTACGCCGAAGAGTTGGACAAGAAAATCAAGCCGGAGGAATCAGTGTTCGTGAAGTCGCTCGCGGGAGCGGTTGACTGTTTTGTTAACGACGCGTTCTCAGTGAGCCATCGGAGCCAAGCGAGCGTCATCGGCTTCCCGAAGTTGCTTCCTTCGTACGCGGGCCCGCATTTGACGGAAGAGCTCCGCGTGCTGTCACAATTGAATACCAATGCCAAGCAGCCCGTGGTTTACTGCCTTGGCGGTGCAAAGCTTGAAGAGTGCTTTGACTTAGCCGAGAGTGCGTTCGATAGCGGCAAGGCGCAAAACGTTCTTGCTTCGGGTTTGTTTGGTGAAGTGCTATTATTGGCTTCGGGCAAGGAATTGGGTGCGAAGCGCGCTTGGCTCGAAGAGCACGGCTACCTTGAATTCGTGACTCGCGCCCGCTGCTTGTGGGCTAAGTACGCGGATGAATTAATACTGCCAGTAGACTTTGCGTTTATTGGAGCTGACGGTTTCCGCGTCGAGACTAGCGACCCGTTGAATGCTTCCTCTCCCGTGTTCGACGTTGGCACGGAGACCATCTCGTTGTTTACCCTCTACTTGAAGAAAGCGCGCACTATCTTCGTTAAGGGGCCGGCTGGTAAGTATGAAGAGCCGTGCTTCGAGCTCGGAACCAAGGAGTTATTCAAGGCCGTGTCAAAAGCGATTGCGTTCAGTGTTGTCGGCGGAGGGGACACGGGAGCCGCGCTGGAGTCTTTGGGCTTCAAGGAGCGCGATTTCGGCCATGTGTGCACTGCCGGCGGGGCAATGCTTGATTATTTAACCGGAAAGGACTTGCCGGGCGTGAGCGCTCTTACTTCCTCTTGAGTTTAGGCGCCTTTAATTTTGGAAACTTCAATTCACCGTTTTCCTGCTCGAACACGTCAATGTCAAACCGCAGGCCGCCGGTGAAGTGGGATATCATGTTGTAGAATCCTGAGATGAGTATTCCCAAGCTCGCGCCGCCGACCCCGAAAGCAAGCGGGAACATTAGTATGGTTGCTATTCCAATGGACTGCTCTAATCCGCGGAGCGCAGCGAACAACGGTATCCCGGTGCCGATTAACACTTGCATCACCGCGACCGTGGTTAAGCCGTAGAAGAAGCCGAAGGCGGCTCCCATCAAGCCGAACACGCGCGCGGCAGAGCCCTTACTAATGCGCTTCAAGACGAACATGATTTACTGTTGTCAATAGGGAAATAAAAGAGTGCAGGGGGAGGGATTCGAACCCTCGAACCCCTAAAGGAATGGATAACGCACCGGAGTCCGGTGCAGTAACCGGTCAACGACCTTGAGCCCATCGCATTTGACCAGGCTTTGCTACCCCTGCACTATTCTCTTTAAATGGCTGGGCTGGTTTTAATTGTTTATGTTTGTTCGATTGCACGAGCGTGCGGGCGCCGGCGGTGAAGTGAGGCGCGTGGTCGCGGTTTGCGATGAGTCGCTCTTGGGCAAGCGCTTCGAGTCCGAAGGCCGCGTCCTCGACTTGAGCGTGCACCGCGCTTTTTACGAGGGCGAGCGCGCGGATGCAACCAAAGTCGTTGAGTTGTTGAAGAATTGTGCTAGCGTGAACGCGGTCGGGGCAGAGTCGGTTGAGTGCGTTGCTAAAGTGTTCGGCGGGGCAGGTTTTGACATCGGCGGCGTGCCCGTGCTACAGGTTTACAGGGTTTGAATTCGATTCAAGATTTTCTTCGTGTTTCCGGCTTTGAAGCGCGTGCTCGCGGCGCATTCGTGGCCGCCTCCCGAGTAAATGTCGCCGGCAAACTCTTTCTTTAATTTAGCGATTACTTCATTCGCTTTGTACTCTTTTTCGTGCGCTTTCGCACTCACGCGGAATAGTATGGTCGTATCGCCGTATCCCAGGCAAACGCATTCCTCGTTTTCGTGTTCCTTGGAAATCGCGTTGATTATCTTGCCTTTTGAAGGGTAGCCTCCCTTCGGCAGGAAAGACAAGTCCGCTAGGTAGTAGGTTAGTTCGCCGCGCTGCTTTACTTTTGTTTCCTGTTTCGCGCGCTCCACGGCGCGTTCGAGCAGGACGGTTGCTTTCCTGTAGTTGAGTTCGAGTGCAAT
>CAYZDE010000046.1:0-3077 GCA_964477205.1 Microcaldota archaeon | reverse complement strand
GCGGTGTTCAATTGGAGTGCAATTCGTGCGCACGCTTTCGCGTACGATTACGATTTCACCGTGAATTGGAGCGGGTTGCAGGCGCTTGGGAGGAATGCGACCGGTGAAGCGGCTCACAATGACTTAGCGCAGGCGGACACCGCGCTCGGCTTAACCGGTTACTTGGATTCACTGGCTAACTCGTACGGGTCTGAGACCGCGAACTTGACTTTTTACGGCTTGAGTATTGACAATGTCTTGGTTGTGAATTCGTCCAACTCTAGTTCCCTTTTGACGGGGGTTTTGTGGGATGCGAGCGGGGGTGGGGAGTACGACGGCTCGCAGGATTTAGTGTTCGTCGCGCCAATTTCCTTGAGCGCGCAGGGCTTGAGCGGCGTGGTGGATTACGAGTTATTATTCCCGGCGAACTTGTCGAATTGCTCCGGGGCAACGAATCAAGTTTCCCTCGAGCTCCGCACCTCGTAAGCTTTTTAAATACGGGTAGGGTTACTATTTCAGTATTTATTGGGGGCTGTTTTCGTGAATAAGAATTTGACTGTTTTCGTGGTTTTAGCTTTAGTAGCTGGCTTGGCTTTTGCTGCTAGTGAGCCGAGTGGAGCGACTACTGCCGGTGATTTGGGTAATTCGTCTTGGGCCGGCGGTACTGCCGGCGGAGTATCCGCTCAAGGAGGGAATGTTTCGCAAGTGCGCATTGAGTCGAATATTCAAACCGCTCGTTGGACCGGCTTCTGGGGCATTGCGTCAGGTAATGTGGTCCTCAGGGATTTGAGTGGTGACACTTTCTATCAGTGGGATATTTCGAATTCTTCCGGTTACATATTCACGGCGCGCAATGCGACCTTGGATTGGAGCATTTTAAGCGCGGACCCGGTTAACGGCACGGCCGTCGGAACGGCTTTCGGCGCTTTCCTGCAGGGTACTACGGATTCCGCAGCGAACACTTTCAATGAGTCGAGTTACGCGGCGACGGTTGCAGGAGTAACGATTACGGATAGCGTGGCTAACTCGGCCTTGTACATGGAGACCACGGGCGCGAACACTTGGAAGCAGCAGGTATTGAACGTGTCGAATGCGGCGGCTGCCGTGACGACAATGGCTTTCATGTGCCCGATTGACGATGACGCCGCGGGTTACAATGCTTCGACTACCGACTTCCAGCTTCTCGTGCCTGAGGATGAGACGGATAACAACGCGGCAACCGTTTATTATTTCTACTTGCAACTTGATTGAAGGCCTGGTTTTGGTGGGTGGCTTTTAATTCGGGTTTCTTCGGTAATGGTGGGTTTTTCTAGTGGAATGTTTAAAAAAATTTGAATTCATTTTTGTTTGTTTGCTTTTGTTTGCTCCTTTGGTTTGCGCTTCCCAGCAGGTAGCCGTGAATTCGCGTGATTGGCGGGGCGTGTACTATGGTTCGCTTTACGCGCGCCTTGAAGGAGTTGCGGACGAGTTCTTCACTTCCACCGCGCACGGAGAAGTGCTCTACGAGTTCTTGAACAAGAGCGAGCCCGTTCTCTATATTGAAGGCGCTGAAAATTATTATCCCGGCTACGAGACGGTTCTCGAAGAGAAGGGCTTTTCGGATGTTGAAGTTATGCGCGTTTCCGGGCTTGACTTGGCTTTCGAGCTCGCCGAGCGTTACGGCGCCGAGGACTTCGTGGTCGTGGGCGACTCGCTTGGTTATAATGCGATTTCCATTGCGCCTTACGCAGTGCAGAAGGGAGCGTTCGTTTTGTTTGCGAACCAAGGCAATGTGCAGGAAATAGCGGATTATTTGTCCTCGGTTAGTGTTGACTCCTTGTTGCTATTCGGTCCGGTTGACGAGGAAGTTTCCAGTGCACTCGCGCCTTTGCAGCCGGTGATACTCAGCACGGGCAACCGTTTTGACGACAATTTGGAGATAGTGGCCTTGATGCAGGAGTTGTCTCCGCAGAAGCAGGCGATGTTCTCGAGCGGCGAGTTCATAGAGGAGAGCTTGATGGGGCCTTACCCCGTGGTGATAATCGGCAGGGATTATCCGTCGCAGGCGACCCTTGACTATTTGGATTCCGCGGAGTTCACGGTTGGCGTGGTCATTGGGAATGATTTGACGGGTTCCGCTAAAATAGTGAAGGACGAAACGCCGATTGACTCCATGTTCGTTAAGTACGCGCAGGGCTGGGCCGGCTCGGACGGCTTGTTCTCCGAGGTGCGCGAACTCAACAAGTTTTATCTTCCTTCCTACCAACTTTCAATTTCAATAAAGCGCGTGGCCTATAACGCGGAGTCCAGGGAGCTGCAATTGACTTTATGGAACGACGGCGAGGCCAAGGCGTTCTACCGCTCGACCGTGACGATCTACGTGGACGGGGAGTACTTTGCGTCGGTTTCCGAGCCGGAAGTTGATTCGCTGGATTCGGGCGACGAGCGCACGATTTCCTTTGTAATGGATTTGACCGAGGCATTGCGTGACGGTTCGGCGTTGAATTCCGAATCTTTCGTGCAGTACGGCGTGGACTCTCGCGACTTGACTAATGCGTTGAAGGAGTCGGGTTCAATTGAAGTCGTGTCGGATGCGGATTCTTCCCTTATTCGCATTGGTAACGTGGTTTATGATGTAGACGCAATGAAGTTGAGCGTTGAATTGTACAATGACGGTGTCGAGCCTGCTTTTGCTGATGTTTCAGTGTTAGTCAAGGTTAACAATGAGGAGGAGTCGTTCGAGACGGGTTCCCCGTTGGAGCTCTTGGTTTCCGGTGAGCCCTTGGTCGTGCCTTTTGACTTGCGAATTACGCGCGAGTCGGCGCGCACTCTTTGGGAGAGCGTGGCTTTGGTTAGCGTGGATTACGGCTCGTCGAGTGACTTGTTGTTGAAGCGCTTGTCCGAAGAGCGCACGGTGCTGGAGCCGTCGTCGCTTGATTTGGTTTGGGTTGCCCTTGCAATCGTGGCCGCGCTCGCATGCTTCTTTACTTTGCGCCACTTTGCCTTTGGTAAGAAGAAAAAGAAGAAGGGGTGACGCTTCGCTTTGCGTTACCTTTTGTTGCTTCTTGTTTTCGCTTCATTGCTAGCTGGCGCCGTATCCGTTAGCGGGGGAAACGTTT
>CAYZDE010000045.1:0-3371 GCA_964477205.1 Microcaldota archaeon | reverse complement strand
TAGGAACTCACCTACGGTAACCATTAACCAACGCGGCTTTTAAATGCATTACCCTTCCATAAATAATTCGTTCTGGGCTCGTAGTCGAGTGGTTAAGACATCCCGTTTACACCGGGGAGATCCGGAGTTCGATTCTCCGCGAGCCCACTCAATGAAACGGCTCTTACTACTATTACTCCTCCTCCCTTTAGTTACCGCGGAGTGCGAAATGCAAGGCAACGAATTCGTTTGCGCTTTCAATGCCGGCTCGTTCGACTCACTAAACGACAACGCCGCAATCGACTTGAAACAAGCAATAAGCGCAATCGACGAGAACTCGCAAACCTTAATGTGGAACATCGATTCATTCATTTACAGCACGATAGCAGTTGACGACGAGTGCTTCGACGCGGAAGTAATCGACGGCGAGTTAATAATCGATTACAAAGCGTCCTGCCAAGCATGCCATTCCATTCAAATAATCGACGTGTCCCACCCTGGCTGGGTGCACCACAAACTCCGCGTTTCCTTTGACATCGACTGCTCCAGCGTGAACACGCTATTCCTAGGCAATCAAGTTGGCGCATCCGTAAAACAGGCAATCGACTCCTACGCTTGGGCCGCGAAAAACCGCGGCGAAAAAGTAAAACTAATTGACTACTCGTCCGGCTTCGCCTTGAAAGACCAAGCACGCCCAATCTTCCAGAACGACAACTGCGATTTGGGTGAAAATGCCGAATCATTCGAAATAAAAAACGAGTGCGTCGCCTACCTGAGAGAACGCGTTTTGAGCGATAACGCCGCTCTAATCCTCCTCGGCGACGACAACTACAAAGGCGTACCCGCCTACACTGCCTACGACCCGGAAGGCACCCTGTTAACCCTAAACGACCGCATCTACGACCCGTATTACTACGCAAACCGGGATTCTCCATCCTACCAAGCAAGCCAAGCATTAATCGTCTCACGCTTGCCGGGCGACTCGAGCCTAATAATCAACTTACTGGAAAGAGGGTCAGAAGAAACCAGTCCGCAAGTCCTAGTAATAACCCAATTAGGAGACTCCGAGCCAACGCGTGCTTACGCCGAACGCGAGGGCGCGCAGTTGCCGGCTCAAGGCGAAGTGATTTACGCGCCAAGCTATTGTTACCCGTTATTCGGAGGCAACGAATGCGATTACGAGGGATTACAATTAAAGCTCGCTGGAACGCAAACCGCGTACTTCATCACGCACGGTTCCGGCGAGTCATTCACCGCCTTGTCACAAAACGACGAATTAGTTACTATAATCAATTCATTGAACACTCCAAACCCACCTGAACTCGTATTGAGTGCTGCTTGCTATTCGGCTAGCACGGACAAGGACATGAACGGGTACTCGTTGCTAGGCAACGCGGACCGAAGCTTGGCCCGCACCTTGCTAAGAGGGGGAACAGCTAATATTCTAGGGTACAACCGTGGTCACTCAATAGGCGAATCAGTTCACATTGAAGCCGTTAGCCTAGCTTACTCTAAAGCAGTTAACCAAGGATTAACCCTCGGCGAAGCAGTCCGTGAGTTAAGCTTAAGCGGGTTAGAGCGGGCACACAAAGAACAATGCACTGCGCAAGGCTTCTTCGATTGCGAGGGCTCGTTCGCAACTCACGCAAACACTTACAAACTCCACTTATACCACTTAAACCTGCTCGGCTTGCCGAATTCAAGGGTGACACCTTAAGTGAAAGCGATTTACTGGCTCGCACTAATCGCCTTAGCCGCTCTCGCAGTCCTAACCATTCAAAACCCGGTTGCAAACGAGGAACCAACTAAAACCTGCGGGGAATTCGAGAACGCCTCGTTCAACTATCATTGCGAAGGCAACTCACTGGCCTACGAAGCGTGCAATAAGGGAAAGCTAAGCGAGCACAAACAAGAATGCGTGGGTTACTGCGACCCACACGCGCTCTTCGAAGGGGAAACGCGCGCCGCCTGCAGGGAAGCCCCCGCGCCCTCCACGGCACCGAGTGAAACCCCCGAGAACACCTCGAAAAGCCAAAGCGCCTTCAAACAAAATTCGTGCGGGGACGGTTCCTGCCAGCCACCCGAAAACTGCGTTAACTGCCCTAACGACTGCTCTTGCGGAAACAATTCTTACTGCAGCGAAACGCTGGCGGTTTGCGTGACTCCGTACTGCGGCGACGGGGCGTGCACTGAAAACGAATTCGAATCGTGCTGCGCGGACTGCGGTTGTGAAACCAATGAAATTTGCGATGATTACCACAACGAGTGTGTTAGCACGGCATTACTACCAACCAGTGAAGAAGCCCAAGCAATCGCTTTTGACTACGTATCCAATGAAACCGCTTCTTACACTCTTCAATCCACGACTACTTACGCTTTCAATGGGCAATCCTTCATCGTCGTCACCCTTGACTGCGAGAGCGAGTACTACGATTGCTTTATTGTAATAACGATTAGAGAGGGAGGAGAAGTCGCTAACGTGGCTTACTCTGTTTAACAAAGAGCTAACCGCTAACGATTAGTATATGCGGCAATCAAAATTAATTCGCAAAACATAAAGCAGGGGGCGAGGCGGATTGAGCGAACCGTACAGGTTCGCGAGAGTTGCGGTTCGCAGCTCTCGCGGTTCGTTTGCGAACCGCTCGAATAAGCGCCAGGGGGATGCAATCCCCCGAGGCTTATGCGGCGACCGGGAGTCGAACCCGGGTCTCAAGCTTGGAAAGCTCGAATCATGAGCCGTTAGACCATCACCGCAATGAATCAGCTTTAAGGCAAAGAGAATTGTTAAACCTTTTTAATAATCCCGACAAACCGCCTTGAAAAGGCTTTTAAAGGCGTTATTCGTTACTTGCTGCGAGGTGGTTCAATACCATGACTAGTTTAGTAGTAAAATCAGCAGTTGGAGACTACGTGAAAAAGAAGGGAATGCGCTTTTCCGGTGCTTCTTACGAAGAATTATCGAACAAGGTCGCCGCTATCCTCGATGCAGGCATAGCCCGCTCTAAAGAGAACAAGCGCCAAACCGTAATGGCGTACGACCTCTGAGATACCACAACCCTTTTTTACTTCTTTTTTTCTTTTATTTTATCAGGTGCTTAGAAATCAAACCGTTCCTAGTAGTCGGACTCGTGCTAATCGGGGCAATAATCGCGGCCTTGTTAACCTCAGCCTACCCCTTGAGTGCCACGGGCCACTTCACAACCGGGCAATCTAGCACCCCAATTGCAATAATCACCTTCGCCACCGTAATCGTGGCCTTCGCCTGGCTAAACCGCGAAGAGAAAAGCGTTTAAAACCCGTGTTACAGTAACGATTCCAGTGAGGCGGTTTTGAATTATGAATAAGTTGCTCTTTGTTTTCGTTGGCTTAAGCTTGTTATTACTCGGTTGCGT
>CAYZDE010000044.1:0-3427 GCA_964477205.1 Microcaldota archaeon | reverse complement strand
TCGAGCATTGTTGGAATCACCGGCGATAATAAGGATTGCGTGAGGTTGCCGGCCCAACTAGAGTTCGCTGAATCATTGCTCGCCCAAAGGGTGCCTATTACCGCCATCACCGTTTCGCCGTACTGTAACTCCGAGAGCACGCCTTCATCGAACATTTCCAAGACCACCGGGTCCCGCCTCACGTCACTCAAGCGCAATTGAGAGAGAACTGTTACCGAATCCTGTGCTATCGTATGCAATGACTCTTGCGAGTGCTGTTGCGCATTATTAGAGCTCGCGATTAATACGATCGTAGTGCTGATGGTAACCAATAACATTAATGCAAGGAGTGCCTCGAGAGTGAACACTAATCCCTTCTTCATCGAACCAACTCCCAAACCGTTAATGTAAGTGCGTTCCTCCGCCGGTTCACGTTCTCTATTGCAACCATCCGGTTAACCACGAAAGCGTTCGAAGAGCCCGGCGCTTCCTCGCCGTATTCCAACGGCCAACCAATTGCGTTGAATACCCCGGCCCCGCCGCCGGCGAATTCAAAAGAAGCATTGTAATCCGCCAGGTAGTACACCGCCCCCGCGCCATACTCCCAGTAACCGGCCAAGGCCGCGTCAGCGTCACCGGAATCCGCCACGACAATGACGAGCTCTTCACCGTTATTCTCTTTTACCGCCCAATTAGAGGCGGCCATAACCACTTCCTCTCCAATCTCCGCGTTTTTCAATAGGAACGAAGGGCTTGAGACCGCACCGCTTCGCCCTAAAGCGTCGTACTCGAATCCCATTGAGAAGTTTTCTTCTATTAACGGGGCGGCCGCCGCCCCGTCTCCCGCGTAAAAAAGTATGCCGCCAGACTCGACGAATTCGTCCAGTGCACTCAAGTTAATTGACGAGCGTAATGCCTCACTCAAGCCGGGAGCTTCAATTACGATTGTAGCGTATTCACTCTGATTCAATAATAGCGCGTTTAATGCTGCAACCTTGGTTCCCGCGTAATAATAGCCGGCTCCGTCATGACCCGGCTCTGCGCAGTTACCCGAGCCGCCCCAATAGTAATCCCATTCGATTCCAGAAGATTGAATTGGCGATAGTAATCCACTATCGCAGTAAGAGTAATAGGCTGCCGGCGCGCGTATTACGCCCGAGTAATCGGTTCCCCCTTCGTTCCATAACCGCAAGTAAAACCCGTACCCTCGAGTGGACAATGCATCCTTTTGCATTGAATAATTTAATTCCATGAACTCGAGGAGCTTCCTTGAGTCGAGAACCAAGTAATTCTCCGTTGCGAATCCCGCGGATTCGACTGTTGTAGAGTTCCAATTCGCGGGGCTTCCTTGAGAGCGCACCGCGTTCTCCGAGAGGGCAAAAGCAAACGCCGCCAACTCGCCTCGCGCCGATTGTTCGGCTGCGTTGTTCCAGATGCTGCCCCACAACGCGTTAACCATTATGAATATAACCAGGAATATTACCACACTCGCTACGAAGTCGAGTGAGAATGCCTGCCCCCGCGACTTACTCAAAAACAATTACTCCCCCCTGGTTTTGAATGGAGTTGGGCCCGTTTGACGGCTCGCCCAAGACTTCCGCGACCACGATAGGCAGCGCGCATTGCCCGTTGCTCCAATTCGCGCGCACTACTCCGTTCCCTGCATCCACTTCCATTGAATATTCGGTTCCGTAATTCAATTTCGCCGGCAGCACGAAGTAGTGCTCGTACCCGTCGCCGACCGCGCCCGCCGTATTTAATTCAAAGGCGAGCTCGCGGCATACTAACTCGCCGGCACCGCGAACGGCAATTACATTCAATTCAACGGTGCGGAAGTAAGCTTGAAGCGAGAAAATCACCAGCATCGCGAGTAATATTCCTAAGAGAGTCATAAACTCCATCGAGATTTGCGCGCGCACTTTCAATTACCCTCGGTTATGTTAACGAAGTAGCCCGAGTAATTTTGCTCGGCCTTAACGAGGACGCGCCTAGGGCCTTGAAAGCGCGAGAATGACGGCAATGCCCCCGTAACATTCCCGATGGTGTTGGCGTACACTTCACTCAACCCGTACGGAGTCTCCAGGTAAATAGAGATGAGGTTCCCGTTAATGCTAACCGAGTTCACTCCCAAGGGCACTAGGACTTCCACGTAGAATTGAGCGGGCGGGCCCTGCGTGTAAGCAAGGTCCGCGGCGTTACGCAACTCGTTCACCGCTTGTTGAGCGTAATTCAATTTTAGTTCGGACTCAACATTCGACTTCGTCTGCTCCACGTACAATAAAGTAGGCATTAGGATAGCCAAGCTCAAAGCGACTATGACTAAATATTCCACTGCTGCCTGTGCTTTCATATGACCCATAAGCCATTACTTCCGCCTTAAAAAAAGCGTTTCCCAAGAAGGCAAAACAAGCGGTTTTAAATACGCTTGGCAGGAAAACGATTCAGTCGAATGGTGGGAGTACTTTAATGTCAGCTTTAATGAAAACCAAAGTCGCGGGCAAAACCTTCGAATATTATTGGAAAGCCGCGCGAATGCCCGTATTCGCGGCAATCGTGTTGAGTGTAATACAATTCCTGTTTATGTTCGCGGGTTTTTCAATGCCTTCTGTTATCTTGCCTGCCAACATTAATGAATTGGTTCTTGTTTGGCTTGTATACCGGTTAGTAGAAGTTATCGGCCTAGTTATTCCACTATATCTCGGCTGGAACGCAGTCAAAGCCCTCAAGTATTCTATTAAAGGTTCCACAATCGCCGGGGCCATCGGAGGGCTCGTCGTCGGCTTAATCGGCGGAATTGCCGCGGCAATCTTTATGTTTATCAAGGGAACCACGATAACTGGTTCAGTTATGGGGAGTGTGCTATTGGTCAGCGCGCTCTTCGGAATCGTCACGAGCCCGCTGTTCGGAGCAATAATGTGGGCAATAATCGCACTCATCGGCGCAATAATCGCCGAGAACGTTTAAAGGAGGTAATAAAAAAATGGCTAAAGACTCGAATTTGTACGGCGCACTCGCGTACGTGCTAGGACTCGTGACCGGAGTAGTAATGCTCCTCGTCGCACCGAAGGACAAGTACGTGAAATTCCACGCCATGCAGTCCATACTGTTTTGCGTCGGTGTGTTCGTGATACAATTCGTGATCGGCATAATCAGTATACCCTTGACCATCATGACACTGGGATTCGGAGCAATCTTGTTCTTTTTAATCTACGCTGTTGTTGGGCTCGCCGCACTAATTGCGTGGCTCTTGCTCATGTACAAGGCGTACAACGGCGAGAAGTACAAACTCCCAATAATCGGAGAGTACGCCGAAAAACTAGCCAAAAACTAGTTTCTTATTTTGGCAACGGCCATCGTGCCGTTGCCTTTCTTTAATTTTATTTTAGGGTTGCCTTTAGCAGGGCGTCGAATAATGGCTCGGGCGCTTCGAGGCGAGAGTCGAACTCGG
>CAYZDE010000043.1:0-3474 GCA_964477205.1 Microcaldota archaeon | reverse complement strand
GGCACCGCAGCACTTCGCCGTCATCCTGCTTTACGCGCAAGCCGTACGCTTGCAACAAAGCATCGTCAACGTCCTTGCCTGCAATATGAGCGTAAACGCGGGCCATCTTCGTGCCTGGAGCCCAGCCCATGAAACTATTAACGATTTCAGTGGGCAAGCCTAACTTGAACATTTTAGTTCCAGCGTAATGACGGAAAGCATGCGGGTTCACGCGCTTGTTAACACCCGCTCGCTTAGCGATTCTCAACAAGAGCACACGATAAGTAGCATAAGGCAAGGGTTTCCCGAAGTTGCTCTTCCGTAAGCCACACCATAAAGGAGCGCTTGACTGGTCCTTGTGCGGGTGGCTTGCTAGCCAGTTCGTTAAGTGGTTAACGGCTTGAATCAGGCGGGTCGTGCGTTGCCCTGTTTTGCCTTGTACGGTGACTCGTACGCCTATTTCATCGTAAGTAATGCTTCCAATGGTCATTGAATTGATTTCGCCGATTCTAAAACCGCCTTCAGCTAGCACGGAGATAAGCGCGCGATCCCTATCGTTTTGGCTGGCGTTAATCAATTGTTGGATTTCGTCGGAGGTTAGCAAGTCTTCAGGCTTAATTTTGAGTAAACAATTACCCTTGCGCGCTTTCCACCACCGTATTTTGTCGGGGTACTCTTCACCCTTGCCTTCAAACCACTTATAGAATTTGCGGAGGGTTATTCTATACAAATTAACGGTTTCCTCGCTTAGTGGAACCGTTTCACCCCTTCTAGTTACGGTTTGGCTTCGTAGCTTCTCGGAGAACGCTTCAAAGTCCTCGCGTTTAGCTTTTTTGAAGTCCTTGCCTAGCAGTAGGGCTGAAGCGTACAATCGTTGAGCATACATGCTTATCCTGCACGAGCCAAGGCCCTCGTTTTCACAAGATTTCAAGAAATCGAAGATGGCTTTCTTATTCGAACGGGTAATCCGCTTACTCGCACTAATCTTTTGCTTGTAAGCCTCGATTTCCTCGCTCGTATTATACAAAGAGTTTTCGTTCACAGTTCCCTACCTCCTCGGCTCGCTTAATAAGGGAGCAGTAGGGACTGCTACAAGTTTGCTAGCGCCCTGGGCAGGACTCGAACCTACGACCTACTGATTAACAGTCAGTTGCTCTACCTTTCAGTCCCGCAGATACATTAGCGTCGGCGGAATAGCTGAGCTACCAGGGCCTGTTTGCTTATGAATAGGGCGCTTTTGGGTTTATAAGATTGTCGCGTTTAACGCCTGCGCTCGCGGAGGGTCTCGAATTTTTCCAGGTTCCGGAATTCCATTGGGCGCGAGAACATGGTTAGGGTCTCGCGGGCCAAGCGCTTGGCGAACGGTTGCGCTTCTCCGGTCAATCCTAAGTGGCGCGAGTAAATGCTTTTGAGTTCGCCCTCCATTCTCTTGGTGAATAACGGCTTGGTCTTGCCGCGCTTTTGCTTGCTCTTAGCGAACTTATCCTTCCTGTCTTTTTGTGACAGCTTTCCTTTAACCGCCTTCTTGCCGCGGTACCTCGCGGAAGCCAGCCGCTCCTCGTTGTCGAATAAGAACGAGGATAAATCCGTGAATAAGGGCGCGTGCTCTCCGTGCGCCTTCAAGAAGGTTTTAACCGCTTCCTCGGGCGAACCGCTTACCAGCGCGTGCTTGAATTGCGGGTTGCCCGCTGCGTTAACTAAGGTTAAGTAATTCTCGTGCATTCGAAGCGCATTCGTGATTTTCTTTAGCTTATCGAACGCTTCGGCTTCGTCGACCCGAACGGTTACCTTCGCTAATTGGGAAGTCCCGTCCGAGCGGATAACGGCGGGCTTCAAAACGCGTTCCCAATGGGCTATTACGCTGCTGGGAATTAATAACGCGGTTATGCTTCCGTTCTCCGACTCGAACTCTTGAAACGGGAGTTCTTCGCGCGCATTAGACCAATTAAACTCGTCTAAAGCCAGTACGTTCCTGCCCCCGACCATTAAGTTGGGTTCTCGGCGAAGGGCCTTCATTGAGCGCTTGAACATCTTGGCAATCGTGCGCTTGCCCAAGGAAAAAGAGAGGGTTGAATCGCCGTGCTTGAATTGAATGGAAGAGCAATGGGTTCCGCGGGCCAAGCCGCGTTTTTCTTCAGGGGAAGGCAAGGGCTGGAGCCACTCGTTTTTTTCCAGTGCATTCGCGAATTTTTTTAGGAAAGCCCCGGGAGTGCTTGAATCCTTCATTGCCTTGAGAACCGAAAACGGCATTATAAGATATTAAGAAAAAGCGTAAATAAAAGTCACTCGCGATAGCGGTTCTTGCTGAGCTTGACTATGCGCGGCTTCTTCGCCTCGAAGTAAGCTTTCGCCCAGGGAGTCAACTCGCTTGGTAGGGAAGTAAGAGCGAACCATTTCCAGGGGCCGTGCGCTTTCGGCTCTAAATCTTCCGGCTCACCGGAGCACTCGCACTCGTAGAACAAGGACACCCAAGGCCCGTAATCGTCAATCACCTTGCTGAACGCTTGAACGAGCCGCGCGCTCTCAAGCTTCAACCCTGTTTCCTCTTCGAGTTCGCGGCGCACTGCGTCTTCCGGCTGCTCGCCGTACTCTAGTTTTCCGCCGGGCGTTTCCCAGAGGCCCGCGTACGCTGTATTCTCGCCGCGTTGGGCTAGTAATACTTTGCCGTCGCGCTTGATTACCGCGGCGCAGCCGACTCGAAAAAGGTTTTTTTGTTTCATGCTGGCTATTACGAAGGGAATGCTTTTATGTTTACCCGCGGAAAAAGAGTTTATGAAAGTAATCGTTGGTAGCGAGAACAAAGTTAAGGTTCGAGCCGTTAGGGAAGCGTTCGAAGAGCGCTTCCCCGGCGCGGTAGTCGAGGGGAAGAGCGTTGATTCGGGCGTGAGCGAACAGCCTTTATCCTTGGAAGAGACAATTGAGGGTGCGATTAATCGGGCGAAGCGCGCTTTCGAGCGGACTTGCGAGCCCGCATCTTTCGCAGTCCGCGAGTCGAGCGGACTTGCGAGCCCGCAGCTCTCGCAGTCCGCGAGAGTTGCAGTCCACACTCGGACTGCTCGAAGTTGCAGTCCGAACGCGGACTGCTCGATTGAAGACTGCGATTACTCGGTGGGCGTGGAGGACGGCTTGGTGAAGGTGCCGGGAGCCGAGAGCGGCTTCTTGAATGGCTGCGTTTGCGCAATTTTCGACGGCGAACGAGTGCACCTCGGAATATCGTCTTTGTTTGAGTTCCCGCGCGAGGTGAACGAATTGATTCACAATAAGGGCTTGAATGCAAATCAAGCCGCTTTCGAGTCAGGGTTCTCGAAGAGTGAAGAGTGTGGGAGTGAAGGTGGAATAATCGGGTTGCTCACCGACGGGAAACTAATGCGTAAGGATTACTCAAAGCAAGCCGTGGTCATGGCTTTGCTTCACTTGCGAAAAGAGTGAGTGCTTAATTCACGCATTGCGTTGGTTACTTTGGGAAAGGCTCTAATAGTGCTTCTTGGATGACTT
>CAYZDE010000042.1:0-3777 GCA_964477205.1 Microcaldota archaeon | reverse complement strand
ACCCGCCCCTTGGTTGCATTACAATCACACATTCTTATGAACGAATCCGCCGTGTCGCTGACATAAAGAAAATCGCGGGTTTGGCCGCCATCCCATTCGATGAACGGCTGTTCACCCGCCATTATGCGCTTTATCGTAATGGGGATTATCGCCGCGTACATGTTTTCGTTTTGTCTAGGCCCGTAATTGTTGAAAGGACGGAGTACGCGCACATCCAAGCCGAAAGTGCGGTAATAAGACAAAACCAGTAAGTCCGCCGCGGCTTTACCCGCGGAATAAGGAGTCGTCGGGTTCAACGGGTGTTCCTCATCCATGGACACCCGTTCCGCCGAACCGTACGCTTCCGAAGACGAGCAATGAATCAAGGACTCGTAAACCCCCTTTCGCAACAAATTGCATAATACCGAAGCGATGTTCACGCTGGTCATGTAAGCGCCTTCGGGATTAACGAAGGAATATGGAAGCGGCTTAACCGCCAGGTCAAATACCACGTCCGCGCCTTCGCGCGCGAAAATGTTTTCCATTGCATGGTAGTCGGACGCGTCCTCCCGGTAAATCGTTATTGGAATTTCATTGGAAAGAGCGGATTCAAGGTTGGATGTCTTGCCGAGGAAAAAATTGTCTATAACCGTTATTTTTTCAACGCCGCAATCCGTAAGCTTATCAACCAAGTGCGAGCCGATGAACCCCGCCCCGCCCGTAACTACGACTCGTTTTCCCTCAAGCTTCATTTTTTCACCGCTTTTATGAAAATTACCCGCGCATACGACTTGAATAAAGAATTGGAAAACACCCAATCGAAAAGCTTCAAGATTGGGGGAAACTTAACGAGGAAAGCTGGCAACATGAATTGAAGCCCACGCACTTCAATTGCCTTTAAACCCGCCGCCTTCACCGCCGCGAGCGCCTCGCTCAAGTATATCGGAGCGCAATAAGATTGAATACGGCGTTTTTCCTTTGGAAGCCAAAACGAGGTTTTCACGTAAAGCCGCTCGTACTTCATATTGTCAATTGAAAAAACGAATGCACCGCCTTTCTTGAGAACGCGGCCGGCTTCCTTGATGGTTTTGAACCGGTCTTCCTTCTTTATGGTGTGAACGAGCACGTCAATGCAAACGACCGAATCGAAAGCGTTGTCCTTGAAGGGAAGCTTGGTGCCATGCGCCTTGAACGTTTTATAGCCGCGGCCCGCCGCGATTTTCAAGCGGTCTTCGGCAATGTCCACCCCGTAAATTTCCTTGTAGCCCTTTTTCTTGAAGAAGGAGCCCCACGCTCCGATACTACAGCCAAGGTCGAGTATTTTGTTTCCCTTTGGCAACAGTTTACCCATCAGCCACTCGCGACTCTCCTTATCGTACTTGTTAAACGACTGGTTGCTATCCGCGTTTTTATCCTCGAAAGTTCCGCCTATGATTTTAACATTCTCGCGTTCGGTTTTCAATTCATAATCAACTCGCTAAATCAAAGAAGCAGTTCAATTAATAAAACGCACGCGTTCGACGCACCCGTACTTCTTCTTGAACCTAGCGCGCTCGCTTCCGTCGTAACCCGCTAAGTCGTAGTAATCGTGAGTGTGTTTGAAGTCCTCGATTACCTTGACCTTTATCACATCCTGCAAGCCCGCGGCTATTAACTCGGTAACCCACTTCTTCCCGGGAGCTATGGAGAGGCATCCCACGATTCGATCTTGCTTATAAGCCGCGTAAGTAACCGCGCAACCATACTCATTCAATTTTCGGATATTGTCCTTGAGAATGGGAACCAAACTCATTTGCTTTCGGTGCTCGTTAACGAAGCGAGTCGCCTCGGCGTAATCCTTCGTGCGCCTCACCTCGTCCACGGGAAAGCGCTTGAGCGCGTAACGCACTTTCTTGTTCACTTTGAACTCTTTCAAACGGCAAACCACGGTTTGGTGCACTTCAAGAGGGGACCCGAAGCGCTCGTTCAAGAAGCGTAAAATAGGGGAGGGAACGCCAAAGCGCCGCAACAATAAGTAATAGCGAAACACGCGTCGGTTACGCGAGTGCATGTAACCGTCGTAAAAGGCATCCCACTTTGGCCCGGCATAGGAATCGTTCTCGAGCATTGCTAAACATTACGCCCAACGCTTTTTAATAACCCGCGCGCGCTAAAAAGAATGCAATGATTAACATCGCGAAGCCGCTCGTCGGCTCCGAGGAATTAGAGGAAATCCGTAAGGTAATCGAATCCGGCCGCCTAGCCCAAGGCCCGGCCGTCAAAGAATTCGAGGGCGCCGTCGCGGAACACGAACAGCGAAAGCATTGCATCGCAGTTAGCAGCGGAACCGCCGCCCTCCACGTGGCCTTGAAAACCTTGGGAATAGGTTTAGGGGACGAGGTAATCGTGCCCGACTTCACATTCATCGCCACCGCGAACGCGGTAGTGCACGCGGGCGCAACGCCGGTGTTCGTTGACGTGCACGAGGATACTTTTAACATTGACGCCGAGAAAATCGAGGAAGCAATAACCGAAAAAACAAAAGCAATTATTCCCGTGTCATTGTACGGCCAGCCCTACGATGTAAAAGCATTGAATTCCGTTTGCAAGGCAAACGGCCTTCGCGTTGTATCGGATGATTGTCAGGCGATTGGGGCGGAGTTTGAGGGCTCGCGCAATTTCGGCGACGCGTTTTCAACGCTTTCGTTTTACCCGACGAAGAACATGACCACGGCTGAAGGCGGCGCCTTACTCACGGATGACGGCGAACTCGCGGAGAAAGCGCGCTTGTGGTCTAACATTGGGCAAGCAGCGCGTTATGATTACAAACTGAACGGGTTCAACTACCGCATGTCGAGCGTGCACGCGGCAATTGGAATCGCGCAAATGCGCAAGCTCGACGGCTTTATCGACAAGCGACGCTTTAATGCATCGCTCTTGGACGAACTCTTGGATGGCGTGGTGGAAACGCCGTTCGTTGACCCGCGCTGCAAGCACGTTTACCACCAGTACACGATTAAAGTCGACAATCGTGACTCCTTGCAGGCGAAGTTGAAGGAGAAAGGAATCGGCTCCGGAATTTATTACCCGCAACCGTTGCACTCTCTTTCGTTGTTCAATTCGAAAGCGGACTGCCCCATAACCAAAAGGTTATGCAATCGGGTTTTGTCGTTGCCAATTCATCCTGCTTTGTCAGAGGTGGAAGTGCGCGCGGTTGCTAAAGCGGTTAAGGAATCCGTTTAATTCTTGCTCCACCACTCGGCTACTTCCCCGCTCGTGGCTACCCAAGCGTGCTTGTCGCCCCTCAATGACTCGAGTATGCGCGCGAAATCCTTCAAGTGCGCCACGTGATGCGGGTCGAAGTACACGTTAAAGTAAGAGCCGTGCTTTTCACACAAGCGCAACCCTTTCTTGAAAGCCGCGTGGAATTCGCCTGGTTTCGCGTGCGCGCCGGACTCAAAGCAATGCCAAGAGTCGAACACGGAGTAGTAATGGTAAGGGCAAGAGAACACGGGGAGCTCGAGTAAGTCATAATGCGGCGGCGCCGTGCTGTGGAAATCATCGCGGTTCGGCTTGTAAGGGACACCGCGCGACTGCGTAGTCGTGAGGTTCGTCGAAGAAGAGTAAGAGTATCCGCGCTCTTCGAGAATGCCGTAAACTTGCTGCGAGTTCAAGTTACCGAAGTGCGGGGTGCGGAAGCCCTTCGGCTTAACGCCGAGCACCTCGCGGCACGCCTCCTCACACAAACCAATTTCTTCTTTCATTCGCGCACGGGAAAGCTTATTGAAGTACTCGTGCGGGTTCAAAGGCCCGTTCGGG
>CAYZDE010000041.1:0-4188 GCA_964477205.1 Microcaldota archaeon | reverse complement strand
CCCAAACCAAGTCGAGGGGCTCTGCCGCCCCGAATATGCTCGCCATTCCAACTGCGTCAATGCCTAGTGACAATCCTAGTTTAGTCCACTTATTCACTTTGCCTTGAACTCCGCTAATTCAAATCGCTTGCTGGCGCGGTGAAGGAACCAACGCGTTTTCCAGCGGGTAACCAAACCCGGTTTCTTTCCGAAAGCGGCTTCAAATGCAAGGTTTAATTCGTCGTGCACTTGTTTTCGGCTCCCTTTAGCAGCGTACTTCTTGAAAACTTGCTTTTGTTCCCTGGTTAATTCCTTTTTTCGCGTTGGCTTCAAGTGCGTTTCCCCGGAGAATTTTCTTGATTTAAATTCCATTGATTTTCCTATGCTACTCCGTGGGTAACCGTTCAAAATTCGCAAGTCGGAGTATAAGCTTAAGGTGCCTAGGCTCCGCGACTCCTTGTTGAATAAGCCGCGCGTGCCTTCGACTTCTAATAATGTGCTTTCAGGTTTTGTTTCAACGCGCTTGAATATGATTCCCATAATCTATTCACTAGTAATAATATAATAAAAAGGAAGAAGCCGGGCGCTGTTTAAGCGCCCGAACCCTTTTTTCCAGAGTTTAGAACTGTATGCGGGCTACGTTTACGGCTTCATTAATCGAGTCACGCTTTCGCTCTTCGTGAGCGAGCACGTGCGGGCTCGTTACGCCGGTAACGATGCTCGTTACGACGACCTTGTCTCCGAGTTCCGGCTCGATTCGCGCGCCCCACTTAACGTAAGCATTCGGGTCGAACGATTCGGTTACTCCCTCTCCGATTTTCACGGCTTCGCCGAGAGTCAATTGAGAGCCCCCGTGAACCAGGACTAATGCGCCTTTGCTGCCCGAGTAGTCAACGTCGAGTAACGGGTGGTCGAGCGTGCTCTTAACCGAGTCTTCAACCTTCGTGTTCCCTTTGCCTTCTCCAATGCTAATCATGGCTACTCCTGCGTTCCCCATTATCATGCGCAAGTCCGCGAAGTCAATGTTCATGAGCGAGGGCAGCATGACCGTGTCCGCTATCCCCTTGACGCTGCGTGCCACGAGCGTGTCCGCTACCGCGAAAGCTTGGTTCATCGGCAGGTTGGGCACGTAAGACACGAGGCGGTTATTGTCAATGATTACGACCGTGTCGCAGGCTTCCTGTAATTGCTCCAAGCCCCAATCCGCTTTAGCCAAGCGGGCGCGTTCAAGGGCGAACGGGTAGGTTACCATTGCTACGACGATTGCGCCTTGTTGTTTTGCTACTTCAGCGATGACGGGTGCGGCTCCGGTTCCAGTGCCGCCGCCCATTCCCGCGGTTATGAAAACGAGTTCGGCGTCCCCTAGTAATTCAGCTAGGCGCCCGCGTGCTGCTTGAGCGCATTTCATTCCTACTTCCGGGAAGCCGCCGGCCCCTAGGCCGCGCGTCATGTTGCCTCCGATGAGGACGCGTTTGTCTGCTTCAATAAGCTGTAAGTGGTTTTGGTCGGTGTTAATCGCAATGGTTTTAGCACTGGAAATGCCCATCTTGCTCAAGCGGTTGATGGTGTTCGTGCCTCCGCCGCCGACTCCGACTACTACGATTTTAACATCGGATGGCTCTATTTTCTTCTCGTTCGTTTCAGTGTTTTTGCTCAATGCCGCGTCAACTATTCCTTGCATATTCTCTCATCCTCCTTCGCGTGGGTTTTTCTCCTCTTCCTTTTTTTGGGTGGGAACGGCGGTCGAAACCGTTTTCACCCGCTTTAAGCTCGCCCGAAAAAGTAAAAGGGCGCCGACAAAATTAAAAATGTTATCCTACGACTTCGATGTCGCAGCCGGGCTTCTTTACTTCCTTCTTTCGCGGGTCAGTGCGGCCAACGATTTGAGCGGAGGTAACTCCGGTTACGATTGCGGTTATTTCGAGCTTGCCGTCGTACGAGGGTATGAGGCGTGCGCCCCACTTCACGCTCGCTTGCGGGTCCATTTGCTCGGTTACCATTTCGCCGGCGTGAATCGCTTCGCCGAGGGTTAAGTCTGCGCCGCCCGCGATATGGATTATCGCGCCCTTGGCACCGACGAAGTCAACGTCGAGCAAGCGGTTCTGGAGTACGCCTTCAACCGCGTCTTCTACTTTGTTCGTGCCCTTGCCGGTTCCAACTGCAATCATGCCGACGTCGCCTTGACCCATGATGGCGCGAACGTCCGCAAAGTCAATGTTAACGAGTGACGGCTGCGTGATGGTGAACACGAGCCCGCCGATTGCTTTGGCTAGAATCTCGTCCGAAACCAGGAACGCTTGGTTCATCGGCAGGTTCGGAACGATTTGCACCAGGCGGTTGTTATCAAGGATAATGACCGAATCCGCGACTTCGCGTAAGCGTTGGATGCCGGCGTCCGCCTTGTTAACCCTGGCGCGTTCAAGGGCGAACGGGTAGGTTACCATTGCTACGACGATTGCGCCTTGTTGTTTTGCTACTTCAGCGATGACGGGTGCGGCTCCGGTTCCAGTGCCGCCGCCCATTCCCGCGCATAAGAATACTAAGTGCGTTCCCGCGAGTTCCTTTTCAATGAGTCCGCGGTCAACTTCCGCGCATTTCATTCCTACTTCCGGGAAGCCGCCGGCCCCTAGGCCTTTTGTAATGCTCTTGCCGATTAGCATGCGTTTGATTCCGTCTTCGAGGACGTTCAAGTGCTGCCTGTCGGTGTTAACCGCTATGAGATCCGCGCCCTTAACGTCCAAGCGCTTTAAGCGGTTGACCGTGTTGTTGCCGCCGCCGCCGACTCCGATGACTTTGATTTGAATTTTTTCGTAGTCATCGCCGGCCTTGACTGCCGCCGTGGGAGCGTTTCCGATTGCGTCTTTGATTATGTCCTCCAAGTTTGCATCGCCTCTTAGCTTAATGGTCACAAGGAGAACCGTTTCTTTATTTAAAAGCTTTTCCCTTAAAAACGATGAAAAACGATGCTTAAACCGCCCTAAATACTGGAATAACGCCTGTTCCCGTTCTCGCGATTTTCGGCGCGTAAAATATATTGAAGCATATGTTTATATATGTAAAATTGCTAGGGTTATTGTACTCATTAAAGGTGACAACAATTGGCTAAACAACAAAAAGCGGTAGTAAAGCCCAAAGGCGATTCAGAATCATTTTTAGTAACCTTCCCGGTGGACTGGGACATTAAGGGCCACGCTGAGAAAAAGCGGTTATTTTCAAGCGTCCAAGACTTTATTCGAGAGCTAGTACGCCGCGACATCGCCAGGCTCGACAAGGAAGATTCCTCGAATCAGAATGGCTCGGCTTAGTATTTAATGTTAAACGAGTCGAATTCGCCTCGAGCCTCGCACCAATCAACGCTTAATGACTCTATTCTTTGAAGAAACTTACTCTCCTTTATTAGACGCACGAACTCTTTGAGTTCGCGTTCGTTTGCTTCGGCGGCGATTCGCACGGTTCCGTCGGATTCGTTGCGCACCCATCCTTTTACTTGACAAGCATTAGCTTTCCCTAGAACAAAAAGTCGGTAGCCTACGCCTTGAACCCGGCCTTTTGCAGTACATTCCACGCGCTTCATTAGTAACTGGTTTTATTGTTCATTCGGCTTTTTATGGCTCACGCTGGAATGCTTGATTTTCAAAAAAATAGGTTGTGGGGGGCAGAATTGCCCCCCAAAAAGGGATATATTCGACCTAACGCTGGATCGCGTCGCGGTTCTCCGCTAACCAGCCGATAAGGGCGTTGGTTGCAGCGGTGGTGTCCGCGGCCGTGTAGCCAGCAACGACGATCTTCGAGCCAACAACCTTGACCATCGGGTCAACGCCGGACTCTACGGATTCGCCTGACAACGCTTGCGCGCTGACGGTGTTCACGAGTTGTCCACCAATGGTGATGACTTGAGCACTGGACGAAGCCATGCTGCTCGTGTCAAGCACTACTAGTGGTGATGCACTCGTGTCCAAAGGCGTCATGTCGTAGGCAGTGTCCTGTGAAGGTTGGAGGTTTTCGATTCCGGAGACACCAGAGGTGGTCTCTTCGGCTTCTTCTTCCTCTTCAGCCTCTTCCTCTTCGAAGGAAAGTGCCTTAACACCTGCGGCAGTCGCTTGGCAGTTGCCGGTGACGTCCGTGACCTCGACGGTGTAACCGTCTTGGTCCAACAGGAAGTCTCCAACTCCAGCCGTAACGCTGCTCGTCAAGCCGTCGCCCGTGGCC
>CAYZDE010000040.1:0-4673 GCA_964477205.1 Microcaldota archaeon | reverse complement strand
CGGTAGTAATTTTTCTGCGATGGAATGGAAATAGTGTCCATGAGCCCGACTCCGAAGTTTTGGTCGGTTATCCTGCGTCCGTCCACGAGTATTTTGCCGGCGTTAAGCGCGCGCTTTACTTCGCGTGAGTTCTCGGCAAGGTCTAACTTGTCGCGGATGAGCACTAACAGCGGCACTGACTCTTCACGGGAGTGCGCGCCCGGGCTAGTCTTGGGCGCCCAGTTGATTCCCTTTCGGCCCACGCCCCACGCGACGGGTGAAGCCAATCGCTTCAAGTGCCTTTTTTTACCGTGACCAGCCATGTTTGAAATATCACTTCTCTTCTTGTTTCTTCTCTTCCGCCTTCTTTACTTCCGCGGGCTTCTTTTCTTCCTTCTTGCGTGAGTTTACTGCCGTAATGACGAGGTTGCTAGGCTGTAGAGACGCTTGCACTTCCTTGCCGTTTTGTTTCGTGTAGATCACGCCTTTCACGAATACCACGCATTTCTTGAGGTCGACGCGCGTTACGGTGCCCGTGCGCTTCTTGAAGCGGCCGCGAACCACGCGCACTGTGTCGCCCTTCGTTAAGCGTGCGTTGCGCTTTTTTTCCTTGGCCCTCAATTCCTTCGAGAGGTTGCAGTTGAGTTTGCTCGCCTTAGCGTGTAAGGGCGCGTCGTAAGCTGCCTTGCGTTGCTTTCCGGGTTTCTTTGAAATGTGATTGTTGAACTTCAATTTATACCACCGAACTGGCTATGGCGACGACTTTCGGGTAGCGTTCGCTTATTTCGCGGGCAACGCAACCCTTGATTTCAGTTGCCTTTGGGAGTTTCTTGTCGTCGATTAGGACGCAAGCATTATCCGTGAATCGAACGCGTTCCTTTCCGCGCCTGAACGAGCGCTTTTGGCGAATGATGACCGCGGTCTCTTTCTTCTTAATCATGTCCGGCTTGCCTTTCTTTACTGAAACCGTTACGATGTCCCCTATGCCCGCGCCGGGTTGGCGTGAGTGGTGGGCTTGCCTTTTCTTCACGCCGATTACTTCGACGCGCTTGGCTCCGCTGTTGTCATCACACCACAATTGCGTGCCGATGGTGATGGGTTTGCTTACTCGAGCGGTTAAGCCTATCATTTCGTTTCACTCTTGTTTTGGATTACCACGTGGTTTTTGGTTTTGCTGATTTTGCGGCATTCCATGAATACTAATTTGTCTCCGACTTTCACGCTCATGCATTGGGGTATGTGAACGCTGAGGCGGCTTTTTCGCTTTTCGAGGCGGTCGTACTTCGGCACTTTGCGGTGGTAGTCGCGCCTAACGACGGCCGTGTTCTTAGGCTTCGTGCTAACGACTACGCCTTCGAATACGGCGCCCCTTGTTTTGAGGGCTCCGTGAGTTGGGCAATTTTTGTCCTTGCACTCCACCTTTTCATTTCACCTTTTTCAATCGGTCTTCTGGCGCGTAGCAAACGCGCTTTCCTTGAATCGTTATTTTGTCGAATTCGAATTCACACGACTTCTTCGGGACCGTTTTGTTTCCTTTTGCGGTTCGAATAATGAACGTGTTTTTCGTTTCGTCAAGCACGACGCCGCTTAAACCCAGCAAGTCTTTGCAGCTACTGTTCGCGACGCGTACTTCGCGGCCGATGAATTCGGCGCGGGCAGCGTCGGGCTGCTTTCGACCCGCCTTGAGAGGCGCTATCTTATTCTTTGGCATGAGTCCTTTTTAAACCCTATCTACTCTTTCATTATCTTGATACGTTAATCGCTTCGCGGGGATAACCCATTTTTACCAAGTGATCTAC
This sequence comes from Microcaldota archaeon, assembly GCA_964477205.1. Classification (GTDB taxonomy): domain Archaea; phylum Micrarchaeota; class Micrarchaeia; order Norongarragalinales; family Norongarragalinaceae; genus UBA93. Next base: position 2,895 of record CAYZDE010000040.1, on the reverse strand, counting down.
GACGCCCCGCTTGTGGTTTCCTTGGAGGATTAGCATTCCCTTCTTGCTGCTTCCGCCGCAGGCAAGGGCGTGCTTCAATTCCTTGGTTACTTCCTTTAATTCATCGGGATCGAGACCCTCGAGAATCGTGACGAGTTTATTGTACCGCTTCTTAGTCGTCGAAATTTTAATGCGCTTGCTAGTTTCTTTTTCAATGGTTTGGCAAGCACAGATTTCTTCCGGCAAGCCGCACTTATTACAAATACCTGACATGCTTATTTTTCCTTGCTAATTTTTAATTTTCTCTCGTTTAAAATCGTTTTTATTCGCGCCCGCACTTTCTTTAGTTCTTGCAGGCGGCCGGTGTTATTCGGCTTGCCCATTGTTTTTAAGGCGGATATTTCAGAGTGGAGCTCTGCTTCGACTTCGACGAGTTTGGCTTCCAAAGCCGCGTCGTCCATTGCCCTTAATTCACTATTTCTAATTATCGCCATTAAGCCTCTTCCTCTTTTTTCGCTTCATTTTCAGTTGGCTCTCCCGCATCCTCTACTTTTTCTTTTGGAGTTGCTTCAACTTTCTTCTCTTCTACCTGCGCTTCTTCCTTCTTTTTTACGGCGGGCTTTTTCACTGCCTTCTTTTTCTCTTCAATTGGCTTTACTTCTTTTTTTTCTTTAGCCGGCTTCTCTTCGGCTTTTTCCTCTTCTTTCGGAGCCTCCTTTTTTTCTTCTTCTTTCGGAGCCTCCTTTTTTTCTTCTTGTTTCGGGGCTTCGGGCTTCACGTCCGGCTTGACTTTGATGTGGTCCGGGAATACGGTTTCCGGTGAGACGATTTTCACCGTGATTCCAATGCTTCCCGCCTTGGTTCTTGCGGCGTAGTGCCCCTTGTTGACGAGTTCCATGGGCTCTCCGCTTTTCTTTAAGTATCCTTTTCGGGCGGTAACGGTTCTTGCCTTTCCGCCTTTCCCTACGATTTTGCCTGCAACGCGAATTTCAGCTCCGATTGCTCCGGCTTCCATGATTTCAGTGATGGCGCGGCGCACGATGGGCTTGACGCGCGGGCGTAACTCGATTTGCTTGCCGATGCGCTCGGCCATGAGTTTCGCGTCGAGCGAGGCTTGCATTACTTCTATGATTTCGATTTGCGGGTTTTCGATTCCGAACCTGTCTTTGAGTGAGTCGCACAATTCTTTGATTGCCTTGCCTCTCTTGCCTACGACTAGGCCCGGCCGGCGCACGCAAATGCTCAAGCGCGTTGCGATCGGCGTCCTTTGAATGCTAATGCTGGAGACGCCTGAGCGCTCGATTTCCTTGAATAAGAACAATTTGATTTCCAAATCGTCGAGGGCTTTCTTTAAGAATTTTTTTTCAACTGCCATTTGTACTCTTTCCCCTAATACCGCTTTTTCCTCTTGCGCCTCGTCCTCTCGGGTTTGGCTTCCGGCGGCTTCACAGAACTCACCACGATTTCAACGCGCGAGGTAATGTAATTCGCCCAAACCGCGCGCTTGCCGTAGCCGAGGGTCGCGCTTCCAACCCAATAGCGGCGGTAGCGTTGGAATTCGTTTTGCTTCCAAGAGCGCGCGCTTTTAACGTAGAGTTCGGATTCGTCCAATCCCTTGTTAGCGGCGTTTGCAATCGCGTTAATTAATAGTTTCTTGACGATGACGGCTTCCTTTTTCGGGTACCTGCCCGGCTTGCCGCCTAACTCGGAGCGGTGGCCGCAGCCCTTATTGAATTTAGTGTAGCGGATGGCGCGCGTTTTCTCGATGGCGCCTTCCAGTAAGGTGAAAGCCTTGTCCGCTTTCTTGCCTTTGATTGCCTTGCAAATGTTGGCGAAGTCTTTCGGGCTTGCATTAACGTCGTGCACTTGCGCACCCGCGTCTTTTTCGCCTACCTTCACCGAATACTTGTACATTATTATCACTACTTCAATTCAACGGACTTGCTTCCGCGCGTTGCTCCGATACCCGGACCGGAGTGTTTGACTTGCTTGCAAGTGTGGGCGTACTCGCCGAGGCGGTGCCCTATCATTTCGGGCTGGACCTCGAACTTGCTCCAATCCTTGCCGCAGTAAACCGCGAAATTCATGCCCACCATTTCAGGGAGTATGACCATCTCGCGCGTGTGCGTCCTGAACGGCTTCGCTTTATCGTGATTGCGCAGCTTCTCTAGGAACCTCTTTTTTGAGTGCCCGGAGCGCTTTAAGCTCCTGCGTAAGCTGGTTGGAATCAAGTCCGCAAACTCATCGTGGCTCAATGCCTTTAGCTCCTCGAGTGTCTTTCCCTTGTAACTGAATTCCCTAGCCATTATCGTTCACTTCTCCTTTGGCGCCTCTTCTTGCGCCCGGTCTGCCTGGCGGCTACGTGACCTACGCGGCGACCCGGCGGCGTGTCCTTGCCGACCGTACTCGGCTTGCCTATGCTCTTTCCGCCGTGCGGGTGGTCGCAAGCGTTCATGGCGCTTCCGCGCACCTTCGGGTAATACTTGTTCCTGGCCTTCATTGCCTTGACTTTGTTGCCCGCCTTCTTGAACGGCTTTTCCTTCCTGCCGCCCCCTGCGGCGACGCCTACGGTGGCGCGGCATTCCGGGGATAAGTTGAGTATGCGCTTGGATGAAGTTCCTAATTTTATTTTAACTAGGTTCGTGTCTTCGTCGTGCATGATAATCGTTCCAGTCGCGCCCGTGGCGCGGAGTAGCTTGCCGCCGTCGCGCGGCCTGATTTCAACATTGAACACGGGCGTTCCATCCGGGAGCGCGCCCAAGCTTGAAACGTTTCCAATGCCTTTTTCCGCTTCGTAACCCAAGCGGATTTCATCGTTAACCGCCAGGCCTTCCGCAGCGAGCAATGCGAGTTCGTTGCCGTCCTCGGTCATAACGTGCGCGAGCGGCGTTGAGCGGGCCGGGTCTAAGGCGAAGC
>CAYZDE010000039.1:0-5015 GCA_964477205.1 Microcaldota archaeon | reverse complement strand
TCAACCGCGATTGAAACGCAAACGCGTTTGGACTTCAAAGGGCTTTACTCCCTAGGCGGAGACCGCGTGAACTCAGTGAGCCCTTACACCACTTACGAAGCAAAGTACCTGTTAACCTCGCCGGAAGGATTCGACTTTGACTCGGCAATTGCCCACGTGCGCATCGGCGCACTCGAAAACGCGTTATCGCCTAACGGCCATTCAATTGTTTCCTATTACGCTTTCGGCGCGCGGGCGCGTCGCGGCTCTTCGTACGACCAAACCGCTTACGCCGCCCAGCCTCAAGCGCCTGCCTCCGCGCCGGAGACCCTAACGATTTACTTTGACGAGGCCGGCTTCGCGCCGCAAGACGTGCAAGTCGTTGCCGGCTCGACCATCGTGTTCGAGAACGTGGGCGCAACTCAGCAAACCATCAGTGCGGGCTCGGAGTTGAGCAGCATCACGATAGCCGCGAACAAGTCTTTTGATTACGAGTTCGGAAAGGCAGGCGACTACCAGCTCTTGAGCGTTGAATACCCCGGTAATGCCGGCACGATAGCCGTGATTCCGGTACCTGAAGTTGAGGAAGACGAAGATTACTACAAGGATGACTACGCCGCGTTCAAGTGGGTTGAATTCGAGTACGATTACTTCAAGGGAAGCCGTGAGATAACCGTGCAAGTCCGCACGGGAGCGCCGGGCGAGTTGTTAACGCTCAACCACCGCACCGCATTCGAAACTGGCGGTGAAGTATTACGCGACCCGGATGATATTGAAGCGGGAGTAACCAAGCCGGAATTACTCGCGAACGCTCGACAATCAGGTTCTTTCGACAACTCGTTCCAAGGCAACTGCCTTCCCGGAGTAAAATTATGCTACCGGTTGGCATTCGCCGGTGCTTCCAGCTCTTCACAAAGCGGGTTCCAAGCCCGCCTCGGCGACGAATTCAAATTATACTACTCGATTTACGCGCAACCGAGCGAGCAGTTCACATTAACACTGGAATCAAGCTCGCCAGCAGTATTAATTCAAACAGGAATCTCTAACGAACGCGTGCAAGTCCTAGCCAAGGGAACGGGTACCGACGAAGCAGGCCAGGCATTTGATTATTACTCATTGTTTCCGCAGCGCATCTCGAACGACGCGCCCTTAACCTTCAGAATCGAAAACTCTCAAGGAGACTTACTCGTGGAAGAGCAATTATCAATCCGCGTTAACTCCGAATCCGAGCCGGCACTCAAGGTGAGCGTGCAGCCGAAAAGCTTGGTAGCACTAGAAGAGTACGACTTGGAATTCATTGTAACCGACGCTTACGACTCGCCAGTCGAAAACGCGCTAATTACGATCGGGAAGAACTCGAACATAATCGATTCGATTCAAGCAATTCAAACGGAAATGGCCGGCTATTACGAAGCGGATTCAGTGCAGCCAACCGGCCAAGGATACCTTGACTACGAAGTAACCGCGCCCGGCTTCAAGCGCTACGCGAACCGGTTGCGCGTCACCACCCCGAAAGAATTCTTCGAAGCATCCCCGAACTCCCTGCAATTCACAATTGACTCGGAGGACGGTGAAATCGCGGCGGTAACAATCAACAACAAAATCTCGAATAAAATCCGCATAACCGCGACAGTGCTAACCGCTACTAACCCGCAATACTCTTCATTTTCAGTCAGCCGCAACGCCTTCTCCGTGGATGCAAACCAAATTGAAGAAGCATGGGTTTACGCCGGCTACTCTCCATACTCAGTGGCCTTCGCCGAACAGCCCGAGACGTACAGGGAGGAAGTGCAAGGCCGCGTGCGATTGCGCGGGCGCGTTGGAAACGAAGTGCAAACAATCGAGGTACCATTCACAGCGAAGACCACGCTAGTCCAGCAATCACTCGATGACTTATGGCAGGTTTCCGAGGATTCCCTGGAATTCCAAGTGAACACCGAACAAGGCAGTGACTCGCACATCTTATCCGTGACGAACCTAGCCGAACTCCCATTACTCATAAACCAAGAGGACACCTCGCAGCCCGTAACCATCTCGCCATTATCGCTCATCATCCAGCCAGGCGAAACCCAGGACTTCACATTAACCTCGTCAATCGATTCAATGCAATCGTGCATGGACTTATCCGACGACGAGCTCGAAGGAGTGCTCTCACTCTACGCCTCGTTCCAAGGCATCCGCTCGACTAAAGTATTGACCTTGACCACGAGCGTAACCGAGACAACCGCCTGCCTGCCCGACAACGGCTACTCCGTGTCCCTGCCGTTCGACGCTTCATTCACGCTCCCGGCGAACGCGCGCACCAAACGCAACTACGACTCCTCGATTACCCTCCAACCGTTCGGCCAAGGCGGTGAATTATTAGTAGTTCCTGCCGGCGCGAGCGTGCGCGAATCAACAGTAACAATTGCCTCTCAATCGCAAGTCGTCTTCCCGTCAGGCTGGGTTGCAAAGACGCAGTACGGCTGGCAACTAATTATTCCATTACAATTAACCCTCGACTTGACGAGCGACGCTAGCCCGATTAAGGCAATGGACGGCTCGATAACCGTGGAGTTGTACGAGGGAACCTTAACCATTCGCCCGGGTGCAACGCTAACCCTCTCCGGGAGCACTCGTGAAATCCTGATTCCTCCGGGAGTACCCGTATTATTCGAGTCCACGCCCTGCCAAAACGCTTACTCTTTATTACCCGGAGCCGCACGCGACTTACGCGTTCCAATCGAGCTAACCCTCTACCCGTCAACCGGCTCTTACCTGGTGTCCGACGAGAACTCGCGTTGTACGCAAACCCCGCCTTTTGCCGCAGTCGGCTCGGCTTCGTTCCTCTCGGCAAACCAAATCCTGCGCCTGTCCGACGGCAACAACCTAGCGTTCACCTCGGAAGTGCAATTCCAACAACTCGCGGACGGGAGTGTTAGCCGCGTAACCGTTCCCCCGCAAGCCGGAATGCTCGTGCCGGGCCAATACGCTTTCGAGTCACAAGGAGCGGTAACGCTCGTACTCCCGATTCCATACCAAATGAGTTACGCGTCGGCCGTTCCCGCGCCATTCCAAGACGAAGCAAGCGGATTATACACTCTCCAACTCGACGATTCAACCGCAATTCAATTCCAATTCAACCCGACCCCGGTAGACTTGAACGGAAAGCAAACCATCAACATTCCCGCTTACTCGCAAGTTACCTTCCTCTCGGGAGCAAGCGCAATGCAAGTCGTGGACCCGTCGCTCTACGACTCCTGCCAGCAAAAATTCTCTTTCGAGGAAGCAACAATAATGCAGCTCCCCTCCGGCTCGGTTACGAGCATGCAGGCCGGAAAGCTGACCGCAATAATGAGCGACTGCTCCTCGGCGAGCAAGGCAATCATCGCCACGCGCGACGGGTTTGAACTCTACGAGTCCCCTGCCTCCAAGAAAATCGTTTTCGACTCAGCCTCGTTCGAGGAAGGCTCAATGGACGGTGCCGGGCCGAAGACCCTCCGCATCGCCAAAAATTCGGCGGTAACCTTTTACACTTGCGCCGGGACCAGCACTGAATTACACTCCGCCACGCTAATCGTGCCCTCGCCCGCAACCCTCGATTTGCCTTCCGGAGCTACTTGGACGAACGACTACGCTGCGGCATTCAGCCGAGCCGCGAGCGTTAAAATCAACTTCGGCCGCTCGTTTGAAACAGGGAACACTCGGGGCATCGAGCTCGAACTGCCCTCTACCGGCTTGCACTCACAAGGCGAGCAAAGCGTGCCCGCGGGAACGAGCATTACCTTTAACCCGGTGTGCGACTCCGCAGGGCGCTCTCTAACCGTGACCTCGAACGCGGATTACCTTGAAATTTTTGAGGAGAACACGGGCGCCGGAGAGTCACCGGAAGACCCGATTCAAGTGGAACTAACTAATGACCACGCCATTGGCATTGAAGATTACACTGTTTACTTGTGCCTGAGCAATACTGGATTGCAAACCATTCAAATGCAAGGCATAAACCACGAGCCGCCGTCGACGAACGCGGATTGGTTCAACGCCGCACTGCCAATCAACGGCGACTACATGCACTTTGCCGAAGGCGAATCGTACGGAGGCCGCCACCTCGCCGACCTCGCACCCGTACCCGGCGCGGACCAATGCAACACTTACTTCATTGAATTGAAGGTGCCGGAATCACTCAAAGACCCTTACACTCATTGCATTGACTCTGCTGAAGAAATCGTGCTCGAAGGCGCACTCGTGTTCGAAACGAATTACGACGGAGAGCCCGGCTCGCGCAAAGCGTACTTTGAAGTAACCATCGATCCGCGAGCCGTAGACTGTGTTTCCGGCCCGATCGGCGACTCCCCAATCGATGACATTGTAACCGTGAGCTATTCAGGCGACTCTTACAAGTTCCCGGGAGATGACCGCATTCAATTCGCGTTCAAGGGCTCGGGCCCGCAGCACTACCGTTACTTGAGCGTCGTGAACAACCGCGACGAAAGCGTTGCAGTTGAAATAACCGGAAGCGACGCGCTCGCGTGCTATCACTTGGAGAACAAAGAGCCCACGACGGACGAGTTCTCAACCGGCGAAACAATTCAAGCAGGGCGCGCACTCGTACTCCATTGCTACCCGCGCAAGGAAGGCTCAATTACTTCTCCTGCCTACGATACTTACGGCGTCAAGCTAACAGGAGTAAAGAGCGGGGAAGTATTCAACAAACTCGTTTCAGTTGTAACTTACAAGGCCGACCCGTCACTCTCTAATATTTACTCGAACACGCCGCTCGGTAGCATCGCGTGCCCGTACGAAGGCGCCGAAATGCAGAAGTGCCTGCCAATTGCCGTAACCGAGGAGGGCGAGAGCGCTTTTGAAGAATCCGAAACGCAGGGATCGATAATTGACTTGCAAATCTGCGGGAGCTATTATTGCACGCACGACCAAGTCGCCTCTGCTTACATAGCATTCCTCAACGAAGAATTGCGCATAATCAATGAGCGCCTGAAGACCGAAGCCGACTACGCCGCTTATTGGCAAGAGTTCTCTAATGGAGAGCGCCCGTTCAC
>CAYZDE010000038.1:0-5347 GCA_964477205.1 Microcaldota archaeon | reverse complement strand
GCAAGCGATTCAATGAATTTCGAAGAGAGAATAAAGGATTATTTGGAGGCGAATAAGCACTCCGCGTTAATACTATTCTTGCTAGCCGTCGACGTAATAGCTTACTCGCGCTACCCGCACGCTTTCCTCGGCGTAATCGGGTTTTTCTTAATAGTCGCTTACCTGGGCATCGACTTCGTCAAGCCCGGTAAAGGCGGCGCCGACTGGCGCAAGGCGGCAAAAGAACTCGCGATTGCAGTCGGCTTCGCCGCCGGCGCGTGGATAATCGCTTGCTTTTTATTGAACACGAGCGCGCCGTTAAACGTGGTTACCTCGTGCAGCATGCTGCCCGAACTCGAGAGGGGTGACCTGATAATACTCCAAGGCGCGGATTACCTAGTAGATGAAGCCGCCTCAGGCGAGGATTACTCGCGCGTTGAGTACGCGACGAATCCTTATGTGATAACCGGTGGCACCCAACCGTCCGCGATAATGCTGCAAGACGCTACCCTCGACGGCGAGCCATTATTCGAGTACCCGTTGCGCGCGTGCTCGGTTGTAATGCGTGACGGTAACGAGTACTCGGCGCCGTGTGCCCCGGAAGTAAATTTTCAAGGCGAATCGCATTCGTCCGACGGCAACGACATACTGGTGTTCGAGCCGGAGCCGCGCGTTTACGGCTTGATAATTCACCGTGCTCTCCTCAAAATCAATGCTGAGGACGGCGCTTACTACCTAACGAAAGGCGATAATAACCAGTTCGCGGACCAACGCGCCGGCATGCAGCTCGTTCGAGAGGAAGACGTGAGGGGCCGCGTGCTCTTGCGCGTGCCGCTCCTCGGCTACCTCAAACTGTTCTTCTTTTGGCAATTCGACGAGCCTCCCGGATGCGACCGCGTGTTGTATGAGCGAATGACTTATTAATGTTTAATGCTCAAATAGCATTCAAGTGGGGGTTATTCATTCAATGGAACTGGTTACTGAAGACGCAAAAGAATTCAAGCAGTGCATCGGCGCAATCGTCAACCTCATAGACGAAGGCGTATTCGAGGTTTCTAAAGAAGGCATGCGCCTTCGAAGCATGGACGCATCGCAAATCGCGATGGTTGACTTTACCCTGCCAAAGGACGCTTTCTCTAAAGTGGATGCCCCTGAAAAAGCTAGCATCGGGTTGAACCTCGTCGACTTGACGAAGATACTCTCCCGCGCGCGTGACGGGGAGCACTTGTCATTATCCCTTGACGAGAAGGAATCCCGCTTATTACTAAAGTTCTCGGGCGGCCAATCAAAACGCTCGTTCAAGATGCCTTTGCTCGACGTTGATTCGTCGTTCCCTCGAGAGCCGAAAATCACTTTCGAAGCCGTTATCCGCATTCGCGGCGGTGAATTCAAGGAAATGCTCAAGGACGCTGGAATGCTTTCCAGTCACGTCACGCTGCACGCCCGTAAGGATGAATTCATCGTGGAAGCGCGCGGTGACTCGGGTGAACTGTTAATCGAGACAAAGAAGGATTCGAAGGCAATCGAGGAGATAACCGTTGCAACGGAGAGCTTGTCCATGTTCCCGTTCGAGTACCTCGACGACTTGACGCGGGCGTGCCCTGATGACGCGGAAATCAAGCTAGAACTCAAGACGGATGCCCCGGTGCGCGTGTCGTACACCGCTGGAAAGGCGAAGTTATTGTATTACCTCGCCCCGCGCGTTGAAACCGCCTAGTTAAAAGCCGGCTTAGGGGGGAAGGACTTTCTGTTGATTATTTAGGAGGCTCCTTTTTCACTCGGTTTTTTTCCTTAGCTTTTCGAGGGTGCCCTCTATTTCGAGGGAGCGCTTTATTCTCTTTATTTCCCCGGCTTCAATTGACTTGTTCCTTCTCATTCGTATGAAGAAGTCGGTTACGCTTTTCCTCAAAGCAGGGTCTTTTGTTTGAAATCTAACCAAGTGCTCTAGAATCGAGAGGCCTTCGTGATTTTGCTGGGGGTTCGCCCCGAGTTCAATGAGCTTGAGGGAGTTCAACACGTTATCCTGCTTGAATTGGTTCAATAACTCGGTGTCCAACTCGCGCTTTCCCATTTCTCTTGCCCGTTTGATGAGTCCGGATGCCATAATTAACACTTTGAAAGTGCGCTTATTTTAATGAGTGTTTCATTCCTTTTTTTTATGCCTAAAACGCGATTCCCAAGAGAACACGCCGCAACCTTGTTATTATTCAGTGTAATCGCAGTCGCCGCTTACTATTTGATTCAAGCAATGGCGAATGATTATTCCATTGCAAGGGTCGGCGTAGCCCCCGCCGTAACAGGAGCGCTCATCGCGGCTTGGGCCGTCACTTGGCTATGGCATTGCGTGCGCTAAACGATTTCAAAGCCGATTCGCTTTCCTTCCCGGCTATAGCAAGCCACGCTCGTTGCATCGAACGGCACGCAAGCTATGAAATGCCAGCGCAAGCGCTTGGAGAAAAAGTGTAAGTCCGCTTTCGACGGCTCGTTCGACTCTGACGGGTGCGAGTGAAAGGAAGCGAGCCCTGAGTTAGTCGCCGGCAGGAAAAACGGCACGTAAGACGCGGAGCGCCCGCTACTTTGCGATAACGGGGGTATAACCACCGCGTCCAACAATACGCCTTCTTTTTCAACAGTACCATCGAGTAAGCACAAGAATTCCCGCGGGTAACTCTCCCGGGCGCCCTGTAACGCACTGAGTATCGCCCTCTTCGTTATTCGGATTACCATAGTTTCACTCCTGTTGCATGCGACCAACACGCGAGCACTACTCCCGAGTCAACGAACCACAACGCCACGTGCGCTAAGTCGAATGCCGCAAGCCCGTAGTGATAATGCGTTAAGAGCGTTACCAGCAAGCGGAGTAAGTTGAACCCTAGCAATAAAGGCGAGTAGATTGCGAGCGCGCGCAACCGGTTGCAATCGCAAGGCGTTGAATAAAGCAAGGCAAAGAATAAGATGACCATCACCGCCCCAGTGCAATCGGCGATTATGTCGAAGTAACTCTCCGCCCCGATTCGCAGTAGCGAGCCGGATTGCTCCACTTGATACCCGAGAGTTGACAGCAAGAATTCCTCGCTCCCGGCAACCGCTTCGTTAGCAAAGCCCATGGGCACTACGTGAATGAGCGCGAATGGCACGAAGAAGAGGACGAGGAATGAAGCGAGGAAGCGGGTAGAATTCACCAAGGCACCTTTTTCATCTTCAAGGCGTGAGCGAGCCAATTGAACACTACGTGCAAGGCGTAAGTCGCTATTGTTAGCACGGCGATTCCCTCCCAGCCCAAGGCGTGCCACAAGTCAGGGTACACGAGCCAGCCTAGGCCTAGGGCCACGAATAAGAACAATAGCTTGTCGAGCACGCGTGACGGGTGGCCCGGCTTCATTCCGCGCCTTCGCTTCACGAAGCTGCCGAGTAAGTCGCCGAGCATTGCCCCAGTGGACATCATGACCGCGAAAGCAACTTTCTCGCTCACCGTTAATCCCGGCAAGTACAATGACCCGAAACCCGCCGCGACTATGGCGCCGACAACCGAGCCGAATGCAATCCCGTTCACCAAGCCGTTAATCGTCTTCGAGTCACCGAGCCAGCGCCGCTTGTCCCACGCATTCTTTCCGCCGTCCAGTTTCGGCCCTCCCCCTAACACCACGGGGACCGCGTTGGCAACCCAAGCAGGCAACACGAGCAACAGTAACTCGATGAAGTTGAACATTAACATTAAAGCAAGAAACAAAACAAGAAATATAAACCTCTTGCGGTTTCAATTCATTATGAAACCCCGGATTCCCCCGTTTATGACTCTCTTGATGCTGCTCGTGGGAATGATACTCATTTTCGTTCTCTTCGCCGAGCCGCTTGAATTAGAGGGAGGGTGCGTTTACCCGGTGAAATTACACGGGTCAATAACCGCGGGAAGCGCGGGCTTCGGGTCCGGCGTTTCGCTTGAATCAATGCTCTCGCAAATCGAAGCCGCCGAGAGCGACGCAAGCGCCTCTGCAATACTACTCGACGTTAACAGCGGGGGAGGCAGCCCTTCGGCCTCGAAGGACTTGTACGAAGCGGTCGGAAGCACAAGCAAGCCGATAGTAGCCTACTTTAACGACGCAGCCGCATCCGGCGCGTACTACGCAGCCGCCCCGGCGGATTACATCGTCTCAAACCCGAATGCCTTAACCGGGAGCTTGGGCGCGCGCTTTACCCTCTTGAATTACGAGGAATTATTCGAGCAGCTGGGGTTAAGGGAGTACAGCATTCAAAGCGGCGAATTAAAGGACATCGGCGCGGGTTACCGCAACATCACCGAGGAAGAGGAAGCGTTACTGCAGGGAATCGCGGACGAACTAGCCGCTAACTTCCACGCGGACGTGGAAACCGCGCGAGAGGGCAAGCTAACAACTTACTATTACGAAGCGCTCGACGCGCGCTTGCTCAGCGCTTCGCAAGCATTACGGGCGGGCCTCGTGGACGAGGTGGGTTCGCGCAATCGCGCAATTGAAAAGGCCGCCGAATTATCCGACGGTGACGCGGTGTTGTGCGAAGTGCCGGAGGAGTTTTCCCTTAGCCGATTGTTTTCGTCAATGGGCTCGGCGTTCGCTTCAGGCTTCAAGGAATCCTTAGGCGCTTCCGTGGAGTACCGCTAAACGAATAAAAACCATGAATGCCTTTTTCTTTCCAGTGATTTAAAGCCCATGACCGTTCCAGGACACGACATCATACTGAATTGCAGGAAATGCTTTGGTGAGATAGCGAGCGGGACGCGCCTTCAAAAGAACGGCGACTGCTTTGAGTGCCCGCGCTGCAAGTCCAGGTATAAAGTGAACGGGGACGGGTTCCTCACGAGGCTGTAAAAAATGTCGTTCTTTAACAAGTTAAAATTCAAAGAGGAAGAAGACGAGGACAAGCTCAACGACTTATTCAAGGAAGCGTGCAAGAGCGGCGCGGTCCTCGCTAAATTCCACTTCGACGCGCACGGCAAGAACGCGGAAGGCGTGACGAACTCCCTCGTGCAATTCGTCGGGCGCCTCTCCAAGGAGAACGGCGTGATATATTGCAAGGGCGAAGTGGACGAAGCCTTGCAAGGCGACGACAAAGTGTGGTCTTCGAACGCCGAAGTGTCAATACTCGTGGAAGGCTTCCACGTCCTCATTTACTTGTGCTTTAACTACGCGCCGTGGGGCATTGAAATAGAGAAGCCCGAGAAGCAGGAGTTCACCGCGAACGACTTGCAGGGCTTCCTACTCGACGTATCCAAAATCTCACAAGACTATTCCAAGTACATCTTCGAGCAAGTCATCTCGGATGAGAAGCGCGAAGAGCTCTTGATGGCAATGGACAAGCGCGCTGAACTCGGCAAGAAGATGCGCGACGAAGC
>CAYZDE010000037.1:0-5413 GCA_964477205.1 Microcaldota archaeon | reverse complement strand
GCTATCACGTTCTTGAACATTTCATTCTCGAACGGCGAGTTGTTTTGGAGGATGCGGCGCTGCACGTTGCGGCGCAAGTACTCCGGGTAAACCGTGTGAATCGCAGAGGCCTCGCGGCTCATTCCATCCAAGTAAACCGTGATGTTTTCGTCTTGCAGGTACTTCTCGAGCACGAGCATTATTTCTTGTGCCCGGCCGACGGCGAACACGGGTATGAGTACTTTGCCGTGCTTTTCAACGGTTTGCTTGATGGTGCGGATTAAGTCTTCCTCCGCGTCGCGCATGCGCGGCTGCGAGTCACCGCGAGCGCCGTAAGTGCTTTCTATTAAGAGGGTTTCTACGCGTGGGTAGTTTACGTCTGCGGGCTCGAAGAGGTTAGTGTGCCCGTATTTGATGTCACCGGTGTACACCAGGTTGTGTGCGCCTTCGCCGATGTGAAGGTGGGTGATGGCGCTGCCGAGGATGTGCCCTGCGTTGTGGAAGGTGAACCGGATTTCGGGAGTGATGTCCGTGACTTCCCCGTAGTTGCGCGTGATTACGTGGGAGAGCTCCTTCTTCACGTCTCGCTCTCCGTAAGGTGCCCCTATGCCCTCGGAATTCATTACGTTAATGCAGTCTTGTTGTAATAGAATCATTAAGTCGCGAGTCGGGGGAGTGCAGTAAGTCGGCCCTTCGTAGCCGAATTTGTATAAGTAAGGTATGAACCCGCAGTGGTCGAGGTGAGCGTGCGAGACGATGACCGCGTCGATTTGGTCGAGGCTGAGGTTCATTGCGTTCAAGTACGGGTACGAGTTGCCCGAGTTGCTGGTGTCCGCGTTGATTCCACAGTCGAGTAGGACATTACTGTTAGGGGTTTGTAGTAGTACGCAAGAGCGGCCGACTTCCTTGAAGCCGCCGAGCCCGGTGATTTTCACCCAATCCGTGGGGCCCCTTTTTCCAATGAGCATTTTTTTGCCGAGTGCTTGCAGGAACTTCTTGCGGTCTTTTGCCATGTTGTGCAAGGCGCCGCGGAGCGCGCGTTCGACTTCGCTGGGGCTGGTCGGCGAGCGGAGAACGCGCGGGCTCCACCCCGTGGAGAGGATGATGCTCTTGAGCATTAAGCCCCCTTTACCGATGACTAATCCGGGCTTGAGTGCTTCGATTACTACCTCGTTGAATTCAGGGTCAAATCGGATTTTCTGGATTCCCGCGTCCTCCGGCACCATGCCCTTGATTTCCTTTAAGGCTAGTTCCGGGTCCTTGAGCATGCTTGAGTCGACGCGTAGTAACACTTTTTTGCGCACTTTACTGGCGAGGCGGGTTACCAGTGACTCGTCCTCGTAGAATATCTTAATGTTTTTTAAGTAAATGACGATTTGCGGGCCTTCCGGCTCTATCTTCGTGAGCCCGCACTCCATTGGGAGTACTTCGTTTATGGCTTGCTTTAATTCCTTGAGTTTTTCGTTGCTAGGCATTCTTGCTTCTCCCACAATTGTTTTTTTAAGTATGTCCCGGAAGTAAGCCGAGAGGGGGTCTTGGCGCGCCCTTTGTGAAACAAGGGCGTTCCAGTCGTTTAGCTCTCTAATTGCTGATTAGTTTTATTGTATCTTCCTTGGATAAGCGGCGCGAGCCGTCCTTCGTGATGATAACCGCGTCTACGCCTTCGCCGGTTGCGTTGTCGCGCTTCATCGCGGCGGCAACCGCATTCACGGCTAGCTTAACCCCGTCGGCCTCTGGCATGCCTTTCTTGTACCCTTGGTCTAGTATTCCGTAAGCAACGACGCTACCGCTTCCCGTGGACACGTACTCTTCTTCTATGAGGCCGCCGAATACGTCCAGGTCGAAGAGGCGGGGTTGCGAGTCAAAACCGCCGACGATTAATTGAACCATGTAAGGGAAGTACTTGTTGTTTTGAAGCACATTCGATAATAGTGTGGACGCTCCTTTTACCGTGAGTTCGCGCCCCTTACTGTACTTGTATAATTCTAATTCGGCTTTCATTAAGCGCACGAGCGTTTGCGCGTCGCCGACTCCGCCGGCAATGCTCATCGCCATTTTCTCGCCGATTTCGTGCACTTTAACTACGTTCTTGGCAGCAATGAAAGTGCCCATGGTCGCGCGCTTGTCAGCCGCTAGGACTAACCCGCCTTCGAAAGTAACGCCTACCGTGGTAGTGCCCTTCAAGAATTGCTTTTCGTCCACTATTCCAATCAACCCCTGTAAAAAAGAATTACGCTTTCTAATCTTCCCGTAAGCCGTCTTAGAGCATACGAGGTAATAACGACCTTAACTAAGAGAACACTCGCGAACTGGTATTTAAACCTTTCAAATGAAAGCGAGGGCTCCGGACACGATTAGAAAGCTCACGGTTGCCGAGAACGCAACGCCGATTACGCTGGCGAGTAGGATGACTCGGTTTGGCAAGCCGAGTATCTTCCCGACGAGCACGCCCGTGTAAACCCCGGTAACCGGCAGCGGTATTCCGATGAACAAGGCGAGCCCGAGTACGCCGTAGTGCTCGTACTTGCGCGATGCTTCCTCTACTTTCAAGTGCAAGCGCTTGCCGATGATGAACCGTCCGATGCGCTCGATTGGAATCAAGCCCCATAAAGCAATCATTACAACGGCAACGAGTACATTAGCTAATGCTGCTGGTACGATGAGCCACGGCTCGTTGATTCCAAGAGCGTAGATTACCGCCCCGCGCACTTCGCTCACTGGCGCCGCGCCGAGTAATATTGTATGCAGCAGGCTCTCTCCAATCATTGCTTATCACTTTTCGTACGCGTTGTAATGGTTGTTCGCTCCGCGGCAGCCCTTGACTTCAATATCGCCTTCTGAGATTATCGTGGCCGCCTTGGAACAACTGAATGTATCCCATTCGGTAATGAATTGGGTTTGCATTGTAGCTGCTTCAGCTTCCATGTGATCGCTTTGGAAGATTTCCGCTGGAATCATGCCTAAACCCGCTCCGCCAAATCCTATTAGTGCGGCGAAACCCCAGCCTCCGGTGAATATACCGAACGCTCCGCCCGCGAGTATCATGAAAGCTGAACCGAGCCAAGCGCCCCAAGAGCCTTTCCAAGTCTTTAGTTCGCTTCCGCCGTAAGCCCCGTCAGGGTGCCACCACTCGAACTCGGCTTTCCAGTCGTCAGGCCCGAACTTGCTTACCTTCCAAGCGTCCACCAAGCGGAACGTGTACCCTCCCGGGCTAATCCAGTAATCCTTGCCTGAAATGCCGCCGCTCTTCACGCGACCGCCCGCGAGGAGAGCGCTCAACGGTTCGCCAGTCTTGTCGCTCTCGTCGTACTGGAGCGCACTGTTAATGCACGCGCCGAAACCGTTCTCTCCAAGCGGCTGGAAGTCAGCCCACAAAGGAGCGCATAAGTGCTCAATGCTCCAATCCGGTTTATTGCACGGGTACCCTATGTAGTCGTCCGCGTCGAGTGACAAGGGCGCTGCCGCGCCGTTCCACAAGTCTTGGCCAGTGCCGATTTCACGCACGTTCTTCACGCTAATGCCGAAGAGGGCTTGGTAACTGTATTCGTTTTGCGATGAGTAATCGCAGTCTCCGTAGTCAACATCGCGGTTGTTGAATGAAACGTATTCATTATAGAACACGCTCTCGGCTAGGTTGTCGCTTTCGAATCCGAAGGTGTTAATCGGGAAGTTGTAGTTGAATTCGGTTACTTCAAAGAAGCGTGCGGGCAATAGCTTGTTCTTTTCGAATTCTTGTGCTTCCCCTTGAGGGTCGAGGCCGAATGTCACGCTCGTTAATTCGCCTTGGTTAACCCAACCGTTCTGGTCAAAGTAAGAGCCGATTATGGATAGGTTCGTTCCTTCCTCACTGCAAGATAATTCACAGTTCACGTCTTCCGGCGGTGAGTAACACCAGCTATTACAGTAGACTTCACAGTGCGAAACGAATGCGAATTCGTCGCCATAGCCGCAAGTGTAGTACGGCTCTTCGTCCTCTTCAACAAAAGGCGCGTGTGCAAAGTGAAGTGAATCCAATTCGTCTTCCTCGTCGTAATCGAGCATTTTATTGCCGTTCGAGTCGTCGAAGCAGTACGGCGTGTACGGCCAATCCTCTTTCCACAATAGCGGGCAGTACGGGTCGCCTTTAACGCATAATTCATTCAACAAGTCGATTTCGATTGAGTGTGCGCCGCGTAATTCCTCGTTACCGCAAGTGCGTGCAGTACCATCGCCGTCGTAGAAAGTAGAGCCGAATTCAATTACTGCTTGCCCTTCGCCGTCCGCTAGGTGCATGCAGCGTTGGTCGCAGGCATAGCATTGAGGGGTCGAGCGGCTTTGCCCGCACGACAAGTCGGGGTTGTAAGTACAACCTAGGTACTCGGACAAGTGCCCTTGGCTTTCATCGCTGCAATCAGGGTTGTAAGAATTATTACAGTACGCGCAAGCGGTCACTTCGTATTCGTATATTTCCGTGATGTTGCGCCAGTCGTCCGCCGTAGCGCGGCAGCACTTGTCATCCGCTGCGTCCCAAGTCCCGGGCGAGCATTCCAAGTAATCGTCTTCTTCCTCCGTGAAGTAATCCTGCCCTGAATACTCTTGGCAGTACATGGCTTGCGATTCACTGCGCCAGAAGAGCGAGTAATTCGCGAGGAGGCGCGCCTTCTCGACTAGGTGGAGTGCTGCTTCCGGCTCGTAAGGAACATTACCACGCGTTACTTCGGTCATGGTCTCCATTATTTCCTCCAAGTATTCTTCGAGTTGAATGCAATACGGGTTCTCTTCAGGGCACCCTGCGAGCATGGACTGCAGGTCGTCACTGGAAACGGCTTGAACTGCCAGCGCGTACTCTGAAACATTAGTCAAGAGGCCGACCGCGTTCGCTTCCTCCCAACTCAATTCCGAGTCGAATATCGCGTGCGTGTTAGTGAGCTTTTCAAGTGCGGTCAAGCGGCGGTCACTTTCCGGCGTCCAAGCGAAAGTGCGGATGCCCGGCCCGTCGAATTCGAACCAGTAGTCCCCGCCCAAGCCGATGCAATCGTTCTCGTCTCCTTTCTCTATGTCACAGAGCACGATTGTTCGCGAGCCGATTTGCTTGTGGTTTACGATTGCCCACAATTGCGGTCCGAAGATATCGAAATCGTTTTCTCCGACTTGCTCGAAGCTGGTGAGAATGGGATAAATGTAGATGGAGCTCGCGGTAGTGTAGTTGTTCACGTGCAAGGTTACGTTCAAGCCGCTCGTTGCTTCATCCTGGCCGACCGGCCACACGTAGAACTTCACGTCCGCGTCGGCAAGTGAGTTGCCGACGAGACGGTAGGTGTCAGGGCACGAAGCGAGTTCGGTATTATAACGAAGTACCCAATTCCCTTCCTCGGTGAGTGCGCTGCCATAACCCGTGCTGCACGAGCCGACTTCGTTCGTTTCCGGGTCACGAGAGCATGACTCGAAGCAGCCA
>CAYZDE010000036.1:0-5477 GCA_964477205.1 Microcaldota archaeon | reverse complement strand
GAGTAAGCGAGGTCCAAGTAATCAGCTGCGCCGAACGCGTAATAATTCGGTTCAAGGGATAACTCGCGCGGCGACAACAAAACAAAATCCGCGTTCAAGCTTTCCAATACTTCGCAAGAAGGCTCGCGGTAAGCCGAATGCACTGAATTAACGCGGCTGGAGTAATCCAAGCCGTGGCTCCACAGCCAGCCGTTGAAGCCCATAACGATGCTCCTGCCGGCGAGTGAGGACACCGGGTCGTGAGGCGAGTCGCCGGTCAAGAACACGGCGTCGGCCGGAGTGTTCGCTTTCACCCACTCGGCTACCTCGAAGTCAACAGTTGAATAAACTTGGTAGCGCGCGTTCTCGCCCCAACAAGCCCAAGCCATGGTCAATGCGCCCGAGGCAATCGACAATAACAACAAGGCAACTCCGGCAAAGCGAACCCAACTTTTCCGCGACGACCAAAGCTTGTCAATGACTATCGCGGCTAGCCCGGCGAACGCGAAGAACCAATAAGAAATGATTTTAATGTTATCCCAATCCCAAGCTTGAAAACGCAGTAGGTTGCCGAGAACGAAGAACGCAGTGAAAGGCAAAACGAACTTCCTCGCCTTTTCACCCGCCAAGAAGTAACCCATTATTCCGAGGATGCCGACTAGCCAAGCATTACGAAGCCAGAAAGCCGCGATTTCCAGTAAGCCTCTTCCCTCGATTGCATTAAGCCACCACAAATGCACTCCCGCGAAGCCTGTTTGCGCTTGCGGCAGCATCCACGCTAACTGCGGTAAGCCGAGTATTGCAGCGGGTACGAAGAACCACAGCCAATCCTTGCTTGGCTTGAAAGCGAAAAGTCCGGCGAACACGAGACCGACCGCGAGCGCCGAGTGCCCGTGCGCCATGGGTAACAAGCCGGAAAGCAATCCGGCCAGCAATAATAATTCCTTGCGCCCGTTCGCAAAGCAATAGTCAAAGAACAAGCAGAAAACTCCAACGGCAATGGCGTAACCGAGTAGAATCGAGCGCTGGGGAATGAATAGCGCGTAAGTCAAGTTCATGAAGTGCAAGCCAGCGTCCTCGATGTGCGAGTAATCCATTGACAACGCGAAATCGTTCCCGGCCGCGTTGATTACGCCCGCGTTACCGTTCAAAAAAAACAATAATAACGCGATTGCCGCAACGCGCTTCCCTCCCAACCTCTTGAAGAAAGCGAATGCAACGCAGGCGAGCGCGAAGAACACTACCGCGTTCGACCAGACCACGGCCTCGCGCAAGCCCAAGCCGCCGGCAACTAGAACCGCGGAATGGTAATCCATAAGAAACGGGTAAGCCAAGCGCGCGCCCGACAGTATGGTATATTCAGGGGGAAAATTATTGGCTTCGACAAACGAGTTAATCAATCCGTAATGAAACGGGCCGTCTCCCCAGACGTTAATCAGCGAGGAAACTCCGCCCGCGTCGTTCGGCTCGAGAGTGCAGCGATAATTTACTAGGAGGAACAGTAAAGCGAAGACGACTAATCCTGCAAGCACTTTCTTGTCGAACTCAAAGCGGCCTTTTTCAAGGCTCTTCACCGCGAACGCGCTGGCAGCCAATAAAACAATCGGGATTGCAATGGACCAAACGGACAATTCCCCCCCGAACCAGGAAATTACGAGTGACAGCCAAGTTCCGGCGAGCAGCCCTCCGGCCACGCCCACGCCCAAAGCGAGCTCTCCTTGCAATCGGAAAGCGCGAGTAACATAATAGCCGAAAACAATGCAAGCAACAGCGAACAAGACGGAGAGCAACATTTTCAATCAGTAGCGTGAATAGCGGGCCCGACGGGATTCGAACCCGCGGCCTACTGGTGTCTCCCCCAACTGGGACCGAAGCTTCGACTTCCAAACCCGATTCGGGTTCGGAACCAGTCGCTCTATCCAAGCTGAGCTACGGGCCCGCTTTCAAACAATAATTTCTATCTACTCGTTTATAATTACGCGAGCCCGCCCCCTAAAAAAGGCTTTTTAATCAAAGAGAGCCAGTTATTCTTAGTATTAAAGGGGGTATTCAATTTGGATTTAAAACAGTATTACGAGAGCTTCAAGGAAAAATACGATTCTTTTTGTGATTCGCTCGCCGAACGCGGGGTTCCCAATCCGCAAGTGCTAGTGCCCGTCGCGTGCTTGTTATTAATAGCTGCAGTCGCTTTCCTCGCATTCCCCGCCCTCGGAATGCAAGAGCGCGAAGTAACTTTCACTCTAGCCGACTCGCAAGGATACCCGATAAGCGGCGCCCACGTTACGCTCTACGACGCTGGCGAAGACGCGGGCACTTTCGCTTCCGATTCTAACGGGCGCGTTTCATTCGCAGTTAACAGTGATGACCTGCGCGTGAGCGTTCAAGCCACCGGTTTCGAGTCAATAGAACAAAAGCGCGTTTACGATGGCACCCCCTCAATCACTTTGACTTCACTTACGCCTCCCTCCAGGGCCGTGGTAATCAAAGTGAAGGACGCGCTCGGCAACGACTTGCAAGGCGCGCAAGTCACCCTCTCTTTCGACGGTGGTGCGCAGCAATCCGGAGTAACTGACGCTTTCGGCGAGTCATCCCTTTCCTTGCAAGAGCCGGTCGCGAGCCACGCTACCTTATCCGCCACTAAGACCGGTTACCTCGAGGCAATGGAAAGCGTTTATTCCTCGCAGCTGGACGGCGTGCTCATCATCGAGCTAGAAGCCGTTGTAGAGGAAACCGAAGAAGGATCCGCAGTGGTAATCGTCAAGGATTATTACGGCTCGCCATTGAGCGGCCTCACGGTAACGCTAATTGATTATTACAATGAACAAGGATTCCGAAGCGGGTACACCGACGGCGAGGGAACATTCGTTGCGGAGGGAATGGAAGTAGGCAGAAAGTACCGCGTCAGCGTCACGGACCCGCGCGGCGATTACGTATCGTACTCGTCTAAAGAGCACTACTCTATCGAGGAGCAACCGTCGCCGGTAATCGTGCAGCTCGAATCATCCGAGGGCGCTTCGGACGCAATCGACTTGACGGTTCTCAACGAGGACTTGAACCCTGTGCAAGGAGCTAAAATGCGCGTTTACGAGCAGCTGACCGCGCGCTTCCTCGCCCAAGCGCAATCCAATGAGTTCGGCAAGGTTGAAGTCAAGGTCGCCAAAGGGAAAGCGTTCTTCGTTACCGTGCACAAGGACGGCTACTTGCCGGCGCGCCTAGAGTCAATGCAAGCCGGCGACAAAGAGAGCATCACGCTCTCGCACGAGAAAACCGGGAACTACGTTGACATTGCAATTCACTGCGACAGCGCGCTCACCGGCGAGCCGATTCCGAACGCGGCAGTAGAATTATTCTCTTTCAACGGCTTCCCACTTGGAACGCCGGCTCGCCAGTCGGGTGCGGACGGAATCGCTTGGGTGCGCGTGCCTACGCAAATCGAGGGAAGCCAATACGATTTCTACGGAATCGCAACAAAAGACTTTTGGGTCGGGCAAACCGACGCCGCCATTGCCTCGGAAGGCCTCGAACTCTACGCGATGCTCCAGCCGACTCCCGGTTCGGTGGAAGTCACGATAATCGACTTGCTCACCGAAGAGGAAGTCGAAGGCGCCGGCATTGAATTATGGGCGAGCGGAGAATTCATCTCATCTTGCGAATCGCAGCCGTGTGACTTCCAAGTCGCGCCCGAACAAGAATTCTACTTCAAGGCGGAAGCCGCCGGCTACCTTGACGCGGAGACCACGACTCTAATCGTTTCTCCCGGCGAAGCAATTGAAAAGGAAATCGCACTCTACCCCCTGTCATTATCATCGACCGCGGCAATCCTGCTTCAAGGCGTTTACGACTCGAATAATGACTTAGTGCAAGAGCTCTCGAATGCAGAAGAGTACGAAGCGCGTTTCCTGGTTAGCATTCCTTCGAGCGGAGTCGAGGATGCGAAAGCGTTCTTCAAGCTCGGCATCAAGCCGACTTCCGCAGAAGAAGACATGGTATTCGAGTCATTCGACTGCCCGGGCTGCCCCGGCTTCGAGGAAGGCTCTTTTTACGACGAGTCGTGCTCAAGCGCAACCATGGAGTCCGAGTCAAACGACGCTAAATGGTATTCGATTGAATTGCCTGAAGGGTTCACCGGCACCAAGGAAATCGCCTTAACGTTACGCGTGAAGCCGGAAGTGCAAGCCGCATCGGAAACGCTATTACAATACCGCTTGAGCGGCTACAGGAACGGCGTTCCCTTCCTCTCCCCCGTGGACGAAGCGGCATTACAAGAGCTATTACAAAACGCGAGCTCGAACGCTTTGTGCTTTGCCGACTTGCACGAGACCGAACTCGAAGTCTCCGACGACCCGCTCGTCTGCGCGCAAGGCGCGTGCTACAAGCTATACTTTGAGTCGATCGACGGAACTCGCCGCGGCCGGTTCAACTATGTGGTTGAGGCAGGCGAAGAGTTCTACTTGAATTACGAAGTCCTCAGCTTGGACTCGCCGATTGCCTCGGTTGCAATCAACGCTCCGGAAGTAATCGAGCTCGAATCGTGGCTCGACGACTACGCTTCCCTTGAAGAGTATCAGCACTCCGCGCAAGCAGGCGCTGGAGAGCGCGCGAGCGGCAAGGCGCGATTGCTCGCACTGCGAGCCGCTGAATACGTGCAACTCGACTTCACTATACTATTCGAAGACGCCACGGAAGCGCCGGTGACCGTGCCCCTTTTCCTTGAAATCGACGGCTCGAACGAATTCGAAGTAATCACGAGTCCCGACTCGCTACTAGCGGGCTTGGAAGAAAGCGTGACCGTCACCGTGCTCGACCAATTCGCGCGCCCGGTAACTGATGCCTCATTAACTTTCTTCGACTGCGACGGCGCGCCGTTAAACGGCCAGGAATTAGATTTGTTAGGCGACGGCTCACGCAACTACGGAGAGAACGGAAAGTACAAAGTGCGCTTGGAAGCGGCGAGCATCGGCTCAATCGGCTTGAGCGTGAAGAGAGCCGGCTTCAAGGATTACGAGGATTGCCTAATAGAAGTTGGCGCGGCTAACTTCATAATAGTCGAGCCTGAAATGATTCAAATGTCGGGTTCGAGCGAAGAGCCGGGCGCGTTAGCGCGCCAACTCAGCGTGGTTTCACTCTTAACAGTTGACTCCTCAATCACCACTAGCATCGAGTGCTACTCGACGGGTTCGCTCGAGCAAGGAGAGCAAGCCGTTTACCTTGCCCCGCAATCGTTCACCCTACGCGACGACGCAATCGTGCAATTATTCCCGATTCAAGGAGTGACCGCAACCGCCGACTGCTACGTGACCTTTAACGCGCGCATTAACGCGGATAATTACGCCAGCAAAACAGTGCTCGTTAGCGTTGACTTGCAAGGGCCCGGCACGCCGTTGTGCCCGAGCCCGTACTCTTGCTTAACGCAAACCGAGGCACAAGCGCGCGAGTGCTCGCTCGTGGAGTCATACGCTTGCGCTCCCGGGCTAATCGAGCAATCTTGTTTTGCCTGC
>CAYZDE010000035.1:0-5491 GCA_964477205.1 Microcaldota archaeon | reverse complement strand
GCCGGCTTCTTCTCTGAATCGTGCGCTTTTTGTTGGATTGCCTCTTGCTTTCGCTCCTTGGCGTCTTCCTCTTCCTTTTGTACTTCTACCGGCTTTTCTTCGGCCTTCTTTTGCTCGGGGGCCTTGAACACTTTTTCTTCTTGAGCCATAATTACTATTCACCGTCTACTTTCAATTTGAGCTTTTGGTGCCGCCAGTTACGCGCCTTCGTGTTACGCGTGACCTTCCTATTGGTTTTAGCCATCACGAAGATGGGCACTCTCCTGTTCTGCGTGAGCTTTTTGCCCAACGCTCTCTTTTTTGCAGCTGATTTTTTTGCCATTACACATCACTTCCGAATTATTTTGGTGTCGCGCCTACGCGGGAGAACGCGCGCCAACAACTTCTTGAATTGCTCCTCCGACAGCTTGCCCGGGGGCAAGCGCCCGGCTTGCTTCAACGCGACGAGCAAGTCGATTATCTTTGAGTACAGTGAGGGGTTTGCGGCGTGAATGTTCGACAAGCGCTCGAACGCTTCCGCGCTTAACACTTGCTGTGCGAGCAACCGCTTCGCCGCTTCGTATTCCCGCCTTCGCTTGTACTCATCCAATTGTTCTTCGTTCATAATTTGCGGTTTCACTTCAAAGCCGCGTTAACGAACTTCTTTCCCTTCGCGGTTATCACTCGGCCGGAAGTCTTGGACTGTTTTTCTACAAAGCCCGCCTCTTCGAGTTGCTGCACCACGCGCCTCAAAACGCCGCCGCCGCCTTTGCGGTGGTGGGCGGCGCGCACTAAGTGCCTCTTTCGGCCCCCGTACTTGTTACGCAAGCGCTGCACCCCCAAGGGGCTGCCCTCGGAAAAGTAAAAAGTGCGGAGAACCGCCGCTGCCCGCTTGAACCAAAACCCGGTCGTGGACGGAACGCGCTCTCGGGAAACCCCCGACTTAACCGTTAAAGCCCAAATTGGGGGCTTCACGGCGCCGTCGCGTTCCAAGCTCGCGGCTATCTTTTCAATGGCCCTTCCGGGCTTAATTTTCGTAATCGCACTAACCATTTTTAACTAACCTACCACAATCGATTCCCATTACGGCTACTCATGCCTAGTCAAAGGGAATCTCTTCACCTTATTACACGATTTACAGATATATAAAACGGTTTTCCCCGATGCCCTGACTCGCAAAGTCGAGCCGGGAACCCAGGGCACGCCGCACGACTTGCAGTAGTCCTTCGAGCCCAAACGAATGCGGTGGCGCATTGCCCTTTTGCGCGCGATTGTCACGTACCGCTTAGCGAGCGGTTCATCTTCACTCCAAACGCGTTTGGCGCGTTCCAAGAGCTCGCGGCACTGCTTCCTCGCCTCCGCTTTCACGTCCATAAGAGTAAACTGATTCGCGAGCGAATAAAAGCTAAGCGTCGAGGACTATTTCAGCGAATTCTTTCAAGTCGTGCACTACGAATTCTCCTTGCTCTTTGCCCGAGCGGTCAAGGTAGAAAGCATTTACGCCCGCCTCTCTAGGGATTAAGTAATCGAATTTGTAGTGGTCGCCGACGTGCCATAATTCACTCGGCTTAACACCGAGCTTAACGCAAATGCTCTTGAACGCGTCCGCGTTTTTCTTCACGATTTTAAAATCGCTGGTCATAGAGTAAACGTTTTCCGGTTTGAAATAAGAGGCTAATTCTTCGACTTCGAGTTTGAATGAAATGAATTCACGAATAGCATTCGACACTATTGCGAGGCGGCAGCTTGAGTCGCGCAGCCTTTCGAGGCAGGGAATCGTGTCCGGAAACAAAGTAATCAAGTGCCTTGTTTCCTCGAGCACCGCTTGCTTCTCTTTAGTCAAGCCGAACACTGCCAGCCAATGGTTCACGTCATACCAACGCAATGACTCGTCACCCTCTGAATCGTAAGCGCGCTTGCAGTGAGCAAGTGCTTCGTCAAAGCTCATTCCTTGTTTTCGCGCGTAAAACTTAGGGATTGCCTTGAACCATAAGGCATCATCGAATGTCTTATCGGCCAAGGTGCCGTCCAAGTCGAATGAAATCGCCTTCATGATTAAAATGGGCCTGCCGGGATTTGAACCCGGGACGTCCAGTTGACCCAGTCACTCGAGGTAACAAAGCCCTCGAGCGTCGTATAAGACTGGCGCTCTAGACCATACTGAGCTACAAGCCCGCGCAATCTTTAAGAATAAACAAGATTAAAATGGGTTTGTGAAACTCGATAAGAAGGATTGGTTTACCCTTGCTAATGCTTGCGCGGGTTTCCTCGCCATTATCATCGCAACAAATTATTGGGCTTGGGCTCCTTTTGCATTGGTTTGCTTGGCCATTGTGTTTGACACCCTCGACGGGTGGGCCGCCCGGCGCTCGAAACCGAACGCTTTCGGAATGCACTTGGATTCGTTAGCGGATGCAGTGAGCTTCGGAGTCGCTCCGGCGTTCATAGTATTCAAGGCCTTCGCCGGCTTTTACTCGAGTTGGGCTGGGCTATTGTTCCTCGCGGCTGCAATCGCATTCGTTCTCGCGGCCTTGCTGCGCCTCGCCCGCTTCAACACTAAGAAAAAGAAAGGGCACTACCAAGGATTGCCTTCACCTATTGCCGCATTGCTCGTCCTCGTTGTTTGTTACGCTAGCCCTGCCTTGAGCCCGGCGTGGCTGGTCTGCGGAGCCGCGTTAATGCTCGGCCCGTTCAAGGTGCCGAAGCCGCGCATTTCTTTCTAATCTTATTGCAATCCGGGCAAAACAACGGTTTTTTTAATTCGAGCGCAGTTATACTCAAACAATGAAAAAACTCGTTTTATTGCTGTTATGCTGCGCTCTCGTGAGCGCGGCTCACGTCACGGTTTGGAATCCAGTGCAGGACGCCCTTGAGGACGGCGGCTCGCTTAACTTGGGGGTAATCGGGCCCGGGCAAAAAGTGGAAATAGTCATAGACCGCGGCTCAGGCGAGGAGAACCCGTCCGGAGGGGAGGCCTTGTGGGACCGCACAATAATTGAAGAGGCAACGCTCCCGGTAGGGTGGACTAAAGAGGACGGCAAGTTTTACGAGAGTCCGATGCACGCTTATGTTTCAGCTGCGAAGAATGCTGCCGACGGAGAATACGAATTTTACTTAATGGTAATAGACGAGTACGAGCGCGCACCTACCACGCGGGTTAAGTGCAGCGTGGTGGTCTCGCGCGACGTGTTCCAATCGTCACTCGCAAATAACATCGTGGTTGCGGGAGTGGACCAGCCGGCTACTTACTACTTATTCTTAAAGAACGATTCGAGTGCCAGCGACTCGTTTGAAGTAACAGTTAAGGGATTGCCCGGCGGCTTGCTTGAGCCGCGCAAGGTATTCGTCCCTTACAAGAGCGAGCGCTTAATCGCTTACCCGGTGTCGAGCAGTGAGGCGGGGTCGTTCGCTTTGGAATTCAACGTGAAGAGCTTGTCGAGTTCTGGCATGAATGCATCCTTACCTGCCGCCCTCGAAGCCGAACGCAGCTTGTACCAAGACATGCGGGCGACTAGCCACGGGGTATTATTATTCCCGAGCCTGCAGCAAGTAATTTACGCTTTGTTCGGATTAACGAGCAACCTAAAATAAGGCTGGAAAGGTAATGAATTAACATAATGTCAAAAAAGTTGAGCGCGAGCATTAGTAAGGAAGAATTAGAGGCGTACAAGCGTGAGCGCGCCAAAGGGCGCCTTGACCATGTGCCTAGGAACGCCGACTTGCTAGCCGAATTATCCAAAGAAAAGAAAAAAGAGTTAAAGGCCGTGCTTAAGACCCGCCGCACTCGAAGCGCGAGCGGCGTGTGCGTAATCGCGGTTATGACCCGCCCTTATCCTTGCCCGGGAAACTGCACTTACTGCCCGACTAGCGACGCGCCCAAGAGTTACACCGGCTTCGAGCCGGCGGCAAGGCGGGCGAAACAAAACAATTACGATGCATTCAAGCAAGCAAGCGACCGGCTGCGCCAGTTGCGCGCAATAGGGCACGACCCGAGCAAGTGCGAGCTAATCATCATGGGGGGAACTTTCAACTCGCAGCCCCCGCAATACCAGAGCGCTTTCGTGAAAAAAGCGTTCGAGGCGTTCAATAATAAGAAGAGCCGCACTCTCGCGGAGGCAATTAAGGCTAACGAGCGCGCGAAGTGCAGGGTTACCGGGTTCACCGTCGAGACCCGGCCGGATTGGTGCTCGAAACGCGACGTAGAGAGGTTCCTCGACTACGGGGTAACCCGAGTCGAATTAGGGGTACAGAGCTTTGATGAAAAAGTGTTGGAGAAAGTGCGCCGCGGGCACGGGCTTGCCGAAGTTGAAGAGGCAACGCGCAACTGCAAAGACGCCTTACTTAAAGTCGTCTACCACTTCATGCCGGGATTGTATTCAACTCCCGAAAAAGACATTGCAATGTTCAAGCAAATGTTCGAGGACGAGCGCTTCAAGCCGGACATGCTCAAGATTTATCCTTGCCTGGTAATCAAAGGCACGAAGCTGTACAGGGAATGGAAAGCCGGGCGCTTCAAGCCGTACGACACGGATACGGCAGCCGAGGTAATCGCCGAGGCAAAGAGATTCATTCCCGAATACTGCAGGATAATGCGCGTTGACCGCGACATCCCTACTAACCTAATCGAGGCGGGAGTTGACAAGAGTAATTTGCGCGAAATCGTTTGGAAACGCGCGGCTGAAAAGGGAATCAAGTGCCGTTGCATTCGCTGCCGTGAAATCGGCTTGAAGAAGCAAGTCGAAGGCAAGCCAAAGTATCAGGCAATGGAGTACGCCGCTTCCAAAGGAAAAGAGCATTTTCTATCTTTCGCCAACAAGGATTGCTTGTGGGCATTCCTTAGGTTGCGCGAGAACGAAGACAACGGATTCGGTGTGCGAGAGCTGCGAGTTTTCGGGGAGCAGACCCCGGTGGGTGCGGAGAGTAGGCAAGCTCAACACAAGGGATTCGGCGGAAAGCTGTTGAAAAAAGCCGAGGGAATCGCTAAGAAGAGCGGCGCGAAGGAGTTGAAGGTGCTGAGCGGAGTCGGCGCAAGGGCGTACTATAGAAAACAAGGTTTTAAACTTCGCGGGAATTACATGGTCAAGAGGCTGTGACGAGTTGTATTCTAAAAAGGCAAAGCAAGTTTTGAGCGGGGCCGAAATCGGCGACCGCTTGCGCGTGACCCGCAAGGACGGGCTGGAAATCGAGGGCGTTTTACTGCCCCGCCCCAGCATCGGCGACGCCGACTGCTTGATACTGAAGTTGGACAGCGGGTACAATGCGGGGGTTAACGCGTCGGAAGTAAAAATCAAGAAAGTAAAGGCGGGTAGGGTCAAGCTTGAAAAAAAGGCGCGGAAGAAAATAACGCAATCCGAAGGCCTGCCGGAACTCGCGCTCGTATCAACCGGGGGAACCATCGCAACGCGCGTGGACTATGAAACCGGCGGCGTGAAAATGGTGCTCGACCCTGAAGAGTTGTTCGCCGCGGCACCCGAACTGGCGGAGGTAGCCTCGTTCAAGGGAGTGTCGAACT
>CAYZDE010000034.1:0-6951 GCA_964477205.1 Microcaldota archaeon | reverse complement strand
AGCTTCTTCGTTGAGAACTCGCCGACAGGGTCGCTGAACGCGAACTCCTGCTGCCAGCCGTCGATCTGCATGGACTGGTCGATCTTCTCGCTCATCGTTAGGCAGGCAATGAACCCGCCGTCCGTGATTGCGCAGCCCTTCTGCCCGAAGTGCTTGTTCTGTTCTTCAAGCTCAGCGGTTGCAACGCGGCCTAGGTAGTCGAACCCGTCGCCGTAGAAGTAATCGAGTAGCACTGGATCGTGTTGGTAAAGCGAGTTCACGCAAGACCCGAACAGTGAAGAGTAATCAGTGTACACCGGAGCGCACAACTCGACTTCACCCCACTTTTCCTCGGGCTTTCGGCATTGAATGCCGAGGTACTCGTTCTTGTTAATGTGCGCTACCACGGCAGCGCCACTCCACAAGTCTTGGCCCGTACCTATGTTCGGGTTGTTCACTATGGAGACCTCGTACACGCCTTGCTCGTTCGTGTGCTCGTACATAGCGTCGTCTTCAATCGTGCACCCTTGCACATTAGCAATGCGCAACGCAACTTCATAGTCGGGCTCTCCATAGAAAGTTAAGTACGGAGCGTACTCGACAGCGTCCTCGCCTTGCATTGCTTCGGTCGGGAACACCTTGTTCACTAGGAAGTCGTACTTGAATTCAGTGCCCCACTCCGGGAACGAGCGGGCGGGCTGTAAGTTAGCATTCTCGTACTCCTCATCGAACGGCGAGTAAGACGCTTGAATTTCCTCTAAGTCCGCTTCACCGCTCTGCGTGTCCCATCCTGTCTGCGTTGCAAACTCGAATGCAAATGATTCAGTGAACCCGTCTTGGCCGCATGACAAGTCGCAGTCGTCGCGCGGGAAGCAGTGGCAATCACACGAGACAATGCACACGGAGTGCACGAGTATGTAAGATTGTTGTTCCGGCTCGCCGGCCATTGGGCAAGAGTAAGAGTCGCCTTCGTCAACTGATGGAACGATTACCGGCCCTCCGTACTCTTCAAACGAGTCGTCGGCTCCCTCGTAGAACGCGGTTCCGGATGACTCGAGGTAGCACCACGGCTTGCCTAAGTCGTCGAGTTCAAGCGGGCAGTACGCGTTCTCATTGTCGAAGCACGCTTCTACCTCGTCTTTGCTAATCGAGGCCATTAAGTTTTGGTAGTCACCGCCCGGCAGGGTGAGCTTGCACTCCTTGCCGAAGCGGTTGCAGTATTGCTTGCGCACGGATACGATTCCATACGGGCAAGTCCAAATCGCACCGTCGAGCTCTGCTTCAGTGAACTCTGTTTCTCCGGAGCGGAACCCGTCGTAGTCACCATCCATTATGCATAATGGCTGCGGGCTCGAAGTACCCTTGGTGCCTTCGGCAAAGTCGAGCGGGCAGCCCGGAAGGTCGCCGCTCTGCGCTTGAGAATAGCACTCTTGTGCAACGCTCTTGCTGATGCTTTGCATTGTCTCGGAGCCGTCGTAAGCCATGGTCGTAGTAATGTGCGTTTCGCACTCGCTGTAATTCGAAATGAACGAGTCGCCGTAATCCACGAAAGCCGTGCCGAGGCTTTCTCCAACAAAGAAGCAGCGCTCGTCGCAGTCCACCACCGGGATTTCATTGTTCAGCGTGCACTGCAAGTACTCGCTCTCCTCGTTATCGCATAACGGGTTGTCGGGGGCGTAAGTGTTATTGCAGAAGGTGCAAGCGTGTTGCTGGGTCACGTTCTCCACGCCGACGTCGCGCCAGTCGTCCACGGTCGGGCGGCACTGCGTTGCATTGAGGAAGTCGTACTCGTCAAGCCCTAGGCTCGAGTCGCACCAGTAAGTCACGCTGTTGCTGCGCCAGTAGGCACTCCAATTCGCCGCGTTCCTGCCTTTCTCGACAACGGCTTGCAGCACGGGCCAGGAATACGGTTTGAGCCCGGGTAAGTCAGGGCCTGCGAAGTACTCGCTCAACGGGTTTTGTTCAGAGTATTCTTCAAAGACCTCGTCGTACTCCGGCTGTGCGTCCGTTAAGTAGATTCGGTTGTAAGTCGACGCGAAGTTTGTTTGCTGCGAGCAACCGGAAATTGACTCCCATTCCTCGGAGTCGCACGGGTCGTAAACGAATACGGGCACGGCGTTCGCGAGCTGCTCGTAAATGATTAAACGCTTTCCACTTTGCGGGTAGTAAGCGAAGGTTTGTACGCCGGGACCTTCAAAATTCGCGTAGAAGTACGGGTTCAATCCGTTGAACGGGTAAATCTCGTCGTAACTCGCGCTCGGGTCCGCAGGATGCACGGTTGTTGCTTCGACAACGATGAACGAGCGGGGGCCGGTTTGCTTGTGGTTCACAATAGCCCATAACTCGGGGTGGTACTCGACGGGCGAGAGTGAGGCATAATCGCCGCTCGCTTGGTCGCCTTCCGGCGAGGGCTCGAGCATGTACGACTTGATTACGGGTCCCACGTAAAACGACTTATAACGGTAACGCGGCTCTTCCGTGTTCGTAGTCACGTCGCCGTACTCTGCGAGGCAGTCCTCTTGCGTTTGGCCGTCGAGCCACGCTTCGTAGCACTCCGCGCCCAGCGGGTTGCCGTTAACCGTGATTGTCAATTGCTCTTCGTCATCCGAGCCAACAGGCATGATGCCGAGTAGGACGCTGGACGACTTGATGCGGTTGCCGGCGAGCTTGAACTCGTTCGGGCACGACGCAGCTTGCGGATTGTATCGGAGCACTCCTTCGCCTTCTTCGGCTAGGGCGCTGAAGCCTGCGGTGCACGATGAGCCGTCAGCACTGCATGATTCGTAGCAGCCGCTAGACCCGTCGTCTTCGAGTACTTGCACTCCGAGTAATTGGCCGTTCGTTTCAACGAAAGTCGGAACTGCGTCAGCCGGGAAGATCGGAGTTACCATCAACGCCAAGTTGCTGCAACCGGCTTGCAAGTTGAATGCCGCGTCGCCGGTGAGCTGCGAATTGAAGCTCACGTGCACTGCGCCGTTGCAGTCTCCGTCAAGGCCTCCGAACTCGTAGTACTCGCTGTCGCCTTGTTCTGGTATTGCGCTAACGAATAAGTCGCGTTCGAGCTTGGTCGGGTGCTGGGCACCGGGTTGGCCTTGCGCGCCTGCCGGGTCAACTGATTTGTGCTGCACGGTCACTACCGAGTAAGTGTTGATTCCAATTGGCTTGGCCCACGCCGTAGCGGTTACGGTTTCGCCAGCACTCATTGCGCCGACGCCGGCGGTAAAGCCTTGCTCGTAGAGCTGCGGGTAGTAAGTGACTCCATCCTTTTCGTAACTAGCGCTAATTATCTCCAAGTGCGTTGGAATGGTTTGTAGCATGATTTCGTTCTCGTCGCGGGAGCGCTCGGCGGTGAACGCCATGTCAAAGCGAACCAGGCCGTGGTGGCACGACTCGTCTTGGATTTCCTGGTCAGTGCAATCCGCGATGTTCACGGCTTCCCACGGGTTTTCCATTGGGTCCGCGTCGTTCTCGCGTTGGCTTAACTGTAATTCCACGGAGCCGTAAGGAGTGTAAGCGCCGTTCGGGTTCTCCACGCTCAGCCATGACTCGTGGAAGCCGGTTACGAACGGGTCGGGAAGCTCAGCGGATTGGATTTGCAGGGTGCTGAACGCGGTTTCCACAAAGGCTTGTTCCGTGGTTCCGAGCGGCTTCAAATAGAACTCGCCGGTTACCACGAATGATTGGTTCAACTGGGAGTAAGAAATGTAGTTAGTGCATTCTATGAGGGCGCTCACGTCGGCAACGGCTATAACGAAGCCGTCCTCTTCATAGTACTCGAATTCAAGTTCGGTCGAGTCTAGGGTGCCGCAGACTAAGTCGTCCGTGTTCGGAGTGTAATCCTCTACGCTCAAATAACCTGAATCGAGTTGGAAGTGTTCGGGTTCGAAGGTGAAGGATAGATATGACTCTTCACCCAAGTTACGGAATAATTCAACTTGCCAGTGCACCACGAGCGGCTGCCACTCCGCGTCGCCGGGAGCAAGGTTCAAGAGTGAGACCGCCGGGAAGCCTTCGTTCGGGCCTACTTGGTCGCCTTGCGAGAACTCCATGCTCACGCAGATTCCGTCAATGCAGGTAGTGCCCGGGGACATGATGTCCGCGGTTATCTCGTAAGCGTTCGCGTAATAGCCGGAAGGCAGTAAGTCGTCGATTGCGGTCTCGAGTATGTTATCCCAAGGGTTGCGGATTATGATGGTCGAGCCGCGCGCGATCCACGAGCGGTAAGAGAACGACGCTTCGCCCTTGTGCGTCTCTGGGTCGACTTCCACGGTAGGGCTAACGGCCATGTCGAAGGTAACCAGGCGGTTTTGGTCGCCGGCGTACTGCGCCTCCATCCAATTGCAAGGCGTGGAAACATTGCATTGCGCGTCAACGAACTCAGGGCCCGGAACGTAATTCGCCTTAATGATTGCGGGCGGCGGGCTAACTCCGGTTAGGAATACTTCGGTAGCGTCCTCGTCGGCTACCTTGAAGAACAAACCGCTTAAGTCCGCGTCGTTAGTGATAATCCAGAAGCGCGCTTCGTAATCGTGGCCTATCATGAGCGAATCCGTTTTCTGGCCTAATCGATTGTAGAACCCGTCGAAGGCAACGTAAGAGTCGTTGAGCGAGTCCAAGGGAATCAAGCCCAGAGCTACTAATTCTTCAGTCTCTGCCGGCAGGTTCACTACGGTCACGCGCGAGGCGTAGCCGCTCGAGCTCGCTTGAATGCTTACGTCACGGCGGGCGAGCACGCTTAACTCGCATGATTCCCCTGCGGCGGCGGTGCAAGAGTCGAGTAACTCTTCTTCATAGTAAGCTTGGAACACTCCGTTAATGCTCTGGTTCGACAACAAGTCGTAAGTACTGGCGATTACGGTTGCAGGGTTCAACGGAACCTCGATGGTTACAACGAACTCTGCGGCTGAACTCGGCAGTAGTATTGTTGCGCTAGCGTTCCTACTGCCCTTCGCCACTTGAATCATCACGCTCAAACCGCGCATTAACTGCGGGAAGGAGGCCTCGCCGAACTCATTTGTTTGCACGGTATCCGCGAGCGGATACCACGCATTATTGTATAATGTGAACAATGCTACTCCTGCCGTGGGCATGGGCTCGCCGGTTTCCTCGTCGATTACAACCACCGTCAAGTCAACACTAGTCGCGTCCTCTACGGGAATGAGCGAGAATTCTACTTCGTCGGTTGATTCGAAAACGCTTGAGAACCCGCGGAAGTAATCCTTCGCGTCCGCGCTCGCGTAATAATAACCGTCAATTAAGGTGAGCGCGACTTCGCCGCTCGAATCCGTGACGAGTTGCGAGGAAATCGGAGTCAAGCCGCCGGATTCGTAAACGCTCACTTCCGCTCCTTGAATCGGCACGTCATTACTCGACTCCAGCACGCGGAGTATTGTTTCCATTGGCATCGAGCTACTCAAATTAATTGTTTGAACGTGAATCAAGTAACTGTTCACTCCGGGCTGGATGACCTTCACGTTCTCCTCGCCGTTATAAGGGTAGTAATCGTCCGCTTGGAAGTTGACGAAGACCTGCGTGTCTAGCTCGAGGTTGCTTAGCACTCCCGTGCCACCCGCAACGTTCACGGAGTCAATGAAAACATTCGTCTTCGCGTCGTAAACCATTGCTTCGCCGCTAACCGGCTCATTCGCTTCGTCGCGAACAATGATGTTAAGCGAACCCGTCGAAGACTCCTGGCTCGGCGACTCGTACTCGTAAGGGTCGCGTGTTGCTTGTGGAGTCGGCGTGGGAATCTCTATTTCAGAAGAGTACAAGTCAACTCGCACGAGCGCTGAATCGCGGGTGTCAATCTCCGCCTCGTAATCGTTAAAGCCGGCTTTCTTTACTTTGAGCGTGAAAGCGCCGGGCGGTAAGTCTAATGAAGCGATTCCATTCTCGGTTTCCAATTCCCCGATGAGGTTGCCTTCCGAGTCGAACACTTGCACAATCGCGCCGGACAAGCGCTCTTCATTACCGTAAACGCGAACTGAGAACTGGTCCGCGCCGGGAGCTCCCGCTAGCAGGAATAAAGCTCCTAAAGCGAGCGCGAGTAATAATAATACGGCAATCGGGAACGAGGGTATGCCGTGGGACTCGATGGGCGCGACGAATAATTTCTCGAGCCCGATCTTCTCCATTAATCCGTAGTATTTGTCCTCTATAGAGAGGTAAATTTCCTTCACGCTCATAACAAAGAATAGGGCGAAAACTGGTTTTAAACCTTGTTAAACCGAATAATTCAGCACTCGAACGAGTACAAAACATAATCCGCCATGTCGAAGTCCGCGGCCGCAACCGAAGGCACGGTAACCGTTACTAAAGCAGTGTAACCATCGCACTGGTAGAACCCGCCGCGCACCCAAGCCACAAAATCAAGCACTCCGGCATTACCCTCGAACAGGAACGCTTTAACGCCGTTCACCTCGGTTTCCTCGTAACGCGAGAGCTCGTACTCTTCATCCAATTCACCTTCAAGGTCGCCTGCAAGCGCATCGCGCAGTTCTTGGTTAGAGAACGATTCCTCAGCCACCTTCACCTCGATTATTTCCGAGCCGAGTGTCGACGCCGCCGTAAAGCGGCAGGCGGTGAACGGGTCAGGGTACTCCGCGGCAGCAAAGCCAATCGGATACTTAATAGTAAACAAGTAATCCGCATTCTCGTACGACAAGAAATCGCCGCCGTTAGACAATGAGTAAGACTCGATGAATTCTTCGGGTTCGACTGGTGCGCTTTGCGGGAATAAGTCGAGTTCGTCGCCTTGCATTCCGATTAGCGCGGGCGAGTAAACATAAGCCACGAGCGTAGCGAACGCGACGAGGCAAACAAACCAAATGAGCTTTCTAATCATGCTGCCTCACCTCCTTCATCAAACTCGGCTAATTCTTGTTCAATTGCCGCAACCGCTTCCGCGGCTTGCGAGGTAGCCGCGTCCAACTCCTCTTGCGGCATTTGCTCGGGCTCGTCGCCCAACTCGTC
>CAYZDE010000033.1:0-7060 GCA_964477205.1 Microcaldota archaeon | reverse complement strand
ACGATTCTAATGAGCAGCATTAGCGCGGCCGCGAATGCGAAGTCAAAGCCTAAAGCAGTGGAAAAGAACAATGCGCCCGCGCCCTCCTGCAAACCGAGTCCGGCAACGCTTAACGGAACGAACGAGAGCCCGGTCAAAACCGCATTAAACGCAGTGAACACCAGCAAATCGTTGAAAGCAAATGAGTGCCCTAAAGCAGCGGCAAGGCACATCCACTCCAAACCACGGAGAGCCGCCCCGATGAAACTCACTCCCACATTATAATACACTAAACCAGCGGGAATCGACTTAGAAAAAACCCCGTCATAAAAAGCCGAGAGCTTCCCGCCGAAAGAAGGCACCATGGACAATAAGCGATGGGCGATTGCGCGCCTAGCCAACAGCGCCCACAACACGAAAATCGAGCCGGCGAGCAGGAAAACCGCTGCGAATGCCAATGACTCGACTGACTCGAACAATAAGTAAACGCTTAAAGCCGCGAAGACACCCCGAGTAAAGAAGTCCGCGGCGAGCGACACGCCGAACGCACGCACGCCCTGCCGCGCCTTAAGCCCCCAACCCCGCGCCTTCAAAGCAAAGAGCGCGTAGCCGGCCCTGCCGGGGGTATAATCACTCGCCAAGCGCGCGGCTAAATGCGCCCATAAAACGCGCTCAAAGCCCACTCGCTTGCGAGTCAAGGCATTCGACAGTTTTTGCAAGCGCAATGCGGTAGTCAATTGCAAGGCGTAGAAGAAAACAAGTGCAAGAAAAACCCACTCCAATTTCACGGACGAAATGAGTGAAATCGTGGACTCCAAGTCAAGACTCGACAAAAACAAGTACAACAAAGCCATTGCAAGTACAGCATTGGCAACGAGTGCAGTGCGCTTACTTAAACCCATACGAAAAAACCAAAGTTTTCTTTCTTTCATTAAAGTTTCTTTTCTTCGGGAAGAAAAGAAAGTTTAGTGGACTGGACGGGATTCGAACCCGCGGCCTCGTGCATGCGAAGCACGCGATCTACCAAACTGATCTACCAGCCCTTATTTTCATACGAGAGGTAATAACAAGGACTGAAAAAGCATTAAAGGCTTTCGTACTCGTCGAGCTCGCGGTGGCTTATGCTGCACCCCGCCCTTCGAAGGCAATGGAGCGCGGCCTTCAACGCGACTTCCTTGTCGTTGTCGAAGCGGTCGAAAAACCCGTTCTCAACCGCGACCCACAACAACTCGGTAGAGCGAATGCACTTAATGCCCTTAACGGCTTTTCCGAACTCACTAAGCGCCTTCTCGTTCAAGGCCACGGCTTCCTTGTACTCAGCGCGAATCGTCTTACGCAACCCCTCCGGGTCCTCGATTAACAACCGCGTGGTCTTCTCGTCCACCATCAACGCACTCCCCTCTACGAATTTGAAGAGCGCCAGGCACTCGGCTTCACCTGCCTGAATCAATGGAAGAGAACGGCCGCGCACGGAATAAATCGAGTTCGCGAGGTCTAGAATGCGCTTGCCCTCCTCAACCACGCCCTTCGGCTCAGTAATGTCGAGCACTCCTTCACGCACTAGGTTCTTCATTCGAAGAGCGGAAAAGCGGTACTTATTCACTTTGAAAGCATGGCCGACGATTTCATCCTGTACTGCCGGGGGAATAAGGAAATCCGTTCCAGCCTTCTCCTCCATGAAGCGTAAAGCGTCGATTACGCAAGTAGAGCCTAGAGAAATAATGGACGAGCTATCACACACCACATTCACGATAACGCATCCCTCGCCGCTTTCAATCGCTGTTCAACAGGCATTGCCGAATACTTATCCGGAATGCGCGAGTGGCCCACGTAATCAGCCAAGTCCGCTTTTGAAGCGCCCGTGAAGCTCGCAACCGAGCCCAGCGACGCCCCGTGCGCGTACATTTGCGCGGCCGCCTTGATACGCGCCTTCTCAACCACGCTAGCCACGAAGCGGCCCGTCTTCACGCTCAACGCGTCAACAGCACCAAGCGCGTCGTGCACACGCTCGCGAGCCGCATCCTCCTTGCCCTCTTCAAACAATGACTCTGCTGCGCGCAAGTGCTCCACGACTTTGGAACTCGCGGCCGGCCAATGGCGGGAATTAACAATGTAATTCTTCTCGCACAACTTGGATAAGGAGAAAGAAAGAATGGATAAATCGGTCAATAAGCGGTTAGAGCGCACTAAAGCCTCGCGCGCCAAGTTCCCGCCCAAGCCTCGCAGCGAACGCGAG
The DNA here is from genome assembly GCA_964477205.1 of Microcaldota archaeon. Classification (GTDB taxonomy): domain Archaea; phylum Micrarchaeota; class Micrarchaeia; order Norongarragalinales; family Norongarragalinaceae; genus UBA93. Next base: position 4,845 of record CAYZDE010000033.1, on the reverse strand, counting down.
TCCCGCTTCTCGAATAATAAGCGAAGCGAGCGGGCATTCTCGAGTTCAATGTCCATTAAGAGCATAAAGCGCGGTTTCCTTTAAAAGCCGAGTGGAAGCACTGGAAGCCACGAGTTGAAAAACGGTTTTTAAAGCCAACATTGAAACCGTAATCCCAAAGAAAAGGAGGGGATTGAAAAAATGAGAATCGACGTGAGTAAATTGTGTTACACGGAAATCGAGCGCGCGTTCGCAAGCGCGCCTTTCAAAGTGTTGGGAATCGCCTGCGCTAGCGGGAAAACCATACTGGAATGTGAGGCCTAACGGCTAACAAACACCTATTTTAATCTCTTTTTACTAATTCTTCCAAAACTTATTTCCCACGATATAAAATGTTCGTTGACAAGGTAATCCTGAAGAATTTCAAGTCCTTCAAGAGCGCGAGCGTGAAGGTAACCCCCGGCATTTCCTGCATTATCGGGCCTAACGGCTCCGGCAAGAGTAATTTCGCTGACGCATTGTCATTTGCATTCGGAGAATCGCATTTAAAGCAAATGCGCGTTAAGAAAACCGGCGACCTCGTGTTCCACGGCGCCAGCGTTGCCGAAGCCACGGTGGAATTCAACGAGAACGGGAAAACGCGCTCGGTAACCCGCAAAATCAAGCAGGACGGCAAAACCAAGTACCTGCTCGACGGGAAGCGGGTGAACAAGTACGTGTTAGACGAATTCCTCGCGGACCGCCACATATCCTTGAACAACTTCATCAAGCAAGGCGAAGTCCAGCGAATCGTGGAAATGAACCCTAAAGACCGCCGAGAGTTAATCGACTACGCCGCGAACATCAGCGAGTACGAGGCAAAAAAGAAAGACGCATTCGGAGAGCTCGGCAAAGTGGACGCCAAGATAGGCGAAGCGCACATCAGCATCCGTGAGAAGGAAGGGTACCTGCAAGAGTTAAAGGAAGACAAGGAGAACGCGGTTGCCTGGCGGGACACTGACATTCAACTCCGTTGCGTGAAGTGCACTCTCGCGGGCATCCAAAAAGACGCACTGGAAAGCGAGTTCGAAGGAGTGTCAACGAAACTCATTCAAGCAGAAGCCGAAGAGGAAGGAGTGCAAGCGCGAATCGACGGGATCACCGAAAAAATAGAGGAAAAGAACGCGGCGAAACAAGAGATAAACAAGCAGATTAATGCAAGAGCAATCGGCCGCGAAGGCGAATTACAAAGGGAAATCGACTCACTGGAAAACACAATTGCGAACAACAAGCAAGCCATTGAAGACAAGAAGCAAGCCATCGAGCGCCTCGACAATAAGAAAAAGGAATCCAATTTAACCCTCCAACGCTCCGACGGGGAAGTCAAGGCAGCGAAAAGGAACGCACGCGAGCTACGCGACGAAGTGGACGCGCTCACTAAAGCGCACGCTAATGCGGACGCGGAATTAAAGCTACTCTTGGACGAAGAAAAAAACTTTTCGGACGGGTTCCACGAAGCTCGCAGGAAAATCCAGTTACTATCCGACGAAACAATCGCAACAAAAGACGCATTGAACGTTTTGCAAGCCGAAGTCGCGGCATTACAGGATAGAAAACGCTTGCGTGAGCAGGAATTAGAGCGCCTCGGCAAGGGCTCACCAACAGAGGATTACTCGGCTAAAGAGCGGGAGTTAACCATCGAAAAAAAGAACCTGGAGCGCGAATTGCTGGAAAAAGAAAAATTACACAAGCAATCATTCGACCGCGAGCGAAAGCTAAACGAGCACTTGACTAAAGTCGAGGAAGCCTTGCTGAAAGCGCGGGAAAAGCACTCGGAGCATTCGTCACGCTTGCGCCTCGCAGGCGAGCGCGCGGGAACAGACTTGCTTGCAGTAAAACAATTAAAAGAGAGCTTAAAAGGGGTACACGGGCAACTGCAGGAATTAGTGTCTTTCAAGGAGGAATACTCCCTGCCGATTAGCATTGCCTTAGGCTCGCGATTAAACTTCCTCGTCGTGGACTCGGTGAAAACCGCTGGGCAAGCCGTGGAGTACTTGAAGAAGAACAAGCTCGGCCGGCTCTCGTTCATACCACTCAACAAAATTCAATCGCGAAAGCCCACAATTGAAGACCGAAAACTCGCGAAGAGCAACAATGCAATATCATTCCTAATCGACGCCATGGAATACGACTCCTCAATAGCAAAAGCAGCGGAATACGCCTGCGGAAACACCTTGATAACAAAAGATTACGCTTCCGCAGAGCCCCTCATACGCAAGTTGCGCCTAGTCACAATGCAAGGCGAACTAATCGAAGCGAGCGGCCTCGTAACCGGCGGGCAAACAAAAAGAAAGATTAACGTTTACTCCGAGCAAGCCGCGGTCGCCAAATGGACTGACGCGCTCGAAGCAAACAAAGCCGAGAAAACAGCCATTCACGCCGAACTGGAATCACTCCGCGACTCCCTAGCCGAAACCCGGCGCGAGAAAGCGCGCGTGGACTTACAATTAAAGACCATCGAGCTAGAGTTAGAGCACCTCGCGAAGACCGAAAGCGAGTGGCTGGCTAGGAACGCGGACGCGAAGAGCGCCGCGAACGCGCTCAAAAATGAAATCCGCGAGTGCGACGGGCAAGCGGACACTAAAGAAAACGAAAAGCGCGAGCTAATCAAGAAGCTCTCTGACTTGAACGTGAGCCTCCTCTCCACAAAGCAAAAAGTTGACGTGGAAACCGAAGAGCGCTTGGGCAACCTAGTGCGCGAAAAGCAGCACAAGGCAACCGAGCTCTCAACTGAATTAAACAAGTACAAAGCCCGCTTGGAGGGCGCGGAAAACAAGAAGGGCTACGCCGAACGCGAGGCAAACGCGGCCCGAAAGCGCTTCGACGAAGTGGAAGCCGAAATCAAGGCCTGCCGCAGCGCCATTAACCAAGCGGACGACGACATCCGCACGGCGCGAATGCAATTAAAAGAGAAGAAAGAAAAGCAAAAAGAGTTCTCAAAGGAGTTCGAAGGCCTACTCGACGAGCGCGAGCAACTGGAAAAGGAAATGGGCAAGCTCGGAAACGAGAAAGGCAAACTCGAATTCGAGTGCGACAGGCTGCGCCGCGGCAAGCAAGGCGACGAAGTGCAAAAAGCACGCCTTGAGGAAAAGTTGATAGAAGCAAAAGCCCGGCGCGAAGAGTACGCGGACGTTGAGCCCATTAAAGGCAAGAAGAAAGGCGACGAGCCCGCGCTCTTACTCGAGAAGAAGAAGCTTGAAGAATCCCTCGGCAAGCTGGGCACTCCGAACCTAGCAGCCATAGACAAGTATGAACAGCGCGCAAAAGACTTGGAAGAGCAAAAGAGCCGCGTGGAGCAACTCGAAGTAGAGAAGGACGCGGTAATCAGCATCATCAATGAAATAGAAAGCAAGAAGAAGAACACGTTCATGAACACGTTCGACCACATCAACGCTTCGTTCAAGAACCTGTTCAAGGAAATCTTCACGGGCAAAGGCTCGCTATACCTGGAGAACCCGGATAACCCATTCGAAGGCGGCCTCACGATTCAAGTCCAACTGGAAAACAAGGAAATCAAGTACTTAGAGATAATGAGCGGCGGAGAAAAATCACTAATCGCCTTGCTGTTCATATTCGCCATGCAATCCGCGAACCCCGGCTCAGCTTACGTACTCGACGAAGCGGACGCGGCACTAGACCAAGAGAACTCGCGCAAACTCGCGCTCCTCTTGAAAGAGTTGAGCAAGCGCAGCCAATTCATAGTCGTCACGCACAATGAAGCCGTTTACAAGCACGCGGACTGCCTGGTCGGAGTTGCAATGCAAGGAAAGCAAGGCAGCAAGATAGTCGAAGTAAACGTTTCGCAGTACAAAAAGAACTAAGCCGCGGTTATCCACCAAGCGAGAATGGCTACGAACAAGAGCAACAACAATAGTAACAACAGCCAGTAATTCACTAGCAAGCACTCGATACTCCAACACTGCTCACCCGTGATGCTAATGCCGGCACCGCTAATCCCGAAATGCGCTCCGGGAGACGGAGACGGCACTTGCACCGGCCAATCGGGGGGCATTATGCCTATCGGCTGCTTGACGCCCACGCCACCGACAGGCGTAGGGCTCGCCTTTGAAGGATAATGCTTGGAACCCGAATAGTAAGGGTAGTAAACATCCTTGGAATAATCCTCGCCAGCGTCAGTTCCCAACGGAGCTACCGGCGTAGGCGTCGGGCAAGAGTACGAGGCGCCGTAAAAATAGTACGACTCGTTCGACTCCCCGCTTGGAATCGGCAATAAGAATTGAAAATCCACAGTAGTTGAATTATCATAAGATAATTCGCCAGCACTGACCCGCGTAGCAAACACGACCGCCCCGCTCGAATTATCCTTAAACAATCCCAAGTCAAAGCCGGGGTTAAGCGAACCGGAAAGCGTGTAAGTAGCGTTCACTCCCGAAAACAACTGCGAGCCGAACGAATAATCAATGCTGCTCGTGAAAGTTCGGTTCGCCGAATCCGACTCATTACCGTACAAACCCAAATGCGCGTCCAACTCGACAGGAGTCATCTTCACGAATTGACCCCAATTCACGCTCGACGAATTCGAAGCGAACATGAAGTTCGAGCCGCCAACGCAGTAACCAGGGAAGTAAAAAGAAATCGAGGACACATTATTCGAAGTGAAGTTGCCGGCAATCAACCCGCCGGCTACGTTAACCACGCCAACCAGGCCCGCCCAACGCGAGGTATTGCCAAAGGGCTGGGACAAAAACACTTGAGAAACGTTTCCCCCGCTAACGGATACGGCGCCAGCTAGCAATGAAGCGAAAACAATACGCACCAAAAGGTAACGCAAAACGTAGCGTCACCCCTTCTTCTTTTTCTTATTAC
>CAYZDE010000032.1:0-7461 GCA_964477205.1 Microcaldota archaeon | reverse complement strand
GCGCACGTTAGGACCGAGGACGGGTCTAAGGCGAAGCCGATGAGTTGGCCGCGCGTGTCCTTGCCGAACTCTGGGTAAGTGACTTTCGCGATGAAGCGGTGGCCGGGCGTGCGATAGGCGGGGCTGCCTTTGCCTCTCTTTTGGTTGGTTAGTGGCCTGCCCATTTCCCCTAGATCACCTTGAGTTTCGCCGCCAAGTCCGAAGCCGCTCCTTCGCGCTTGAACTTAACGATCGCCTTCTTCTGGTTTTTCGGCGTCACGAGAATAGCCACTTTTAATACTTTTTCCTTGTACTCGGATTCGACTTCCTTCTTAACGCTCTCGCGCGTCGATTCCATTCGTACTACGAAGGTGAGCTTGTTCTCCTTTTCAATTCCGGTAACCGCTTTTTCGGTTGTTAACGGATTAATGATGTTTCTCATAAAATATTATCACGCACAATACAATTCTTGGTTCCCTAATTCCTTAAGCGCGCTCACGGTCCAAACCGTCAAGCGGCCGGCTTGCCCGCCCGGAGCAAGGAGGTCCGCGTTCAATTCGCTGACTTTCACGCAGTCCACGCCCGGAATGTTGCGCATGGCTTTCCACACGCCCTTATCGTTTTTGTAAACCACTAATGCGGTTACGGGCTGGCGGTACCCTCCCTTGCGTAAGCGCGCGCGCCCTGAGCGCATGCGCCGGCCGTTCTTGGCGCGCTCCAAGTCATTGGTTATGCCTAGCTTTTCCAGTGCTCCGACCGCGTCCTTAACACGCTTGATTTCTTCGAATGAATCTTCAACCACTATGGGCGCGTTCCCTTTGAATAAGTGCCCGCGCGCTTGCACGAGGCCTAAATCGCAGGTAGCCGTGATGGCGCTGCGGATTGCCTTGCACTTCTCTTTGTAATTAATCTTCTCGATGAGTATCTTGTACGGCTTCGGCGGGTGCGAGCGCCGCCCTTTCCTAGCTTGGGGAACTTTGAGCACGCGGCCTTGGAAACCGCCGGCTATTTTCTCGCGAGGCAGGCGTGCACGGCCGATGTTGATTCCGGAGCGTGCGCGGTGCCTGCGGCCGAAGTATTCGGCGGTGGTGTAATCCATGCCCGCGCCTTTCATGGTGCCTTTAGGCTGGTAATGTAATGATTGTTCCGCGTGGAATGCGCGTCGGATTAATTCGGGCCTGTACTCTTCGGTGAACTGGCGCGGCAATTCTACTTCGCCGTTCGCCTTTCCGTCCAATGCCCTGACTTTGGCCTTCACTAGTTGACACCTTGCTTGACTTCCGGCTTCTTAGCCGGCTTGTCCCTTTTTCTTAGTAAAATGAATCGCTTTGCCGGCCCCGGTATGCTACCGTCGATTACCAGGTAGCTCCCGCGTATCGGGCCGTAACAATGGAATGCGTAGTCCAGCTTTTCGCCTGCGGAGATTACGCGCTTGTTCCTGTCCGTGCGGCGGTGGTAACCCATTTGCCCTGCGCGGGGTATGGTGTACATGACTTTTGCCTGGCGTTCCGGGCCGAGGGGTCCACCGTGCCTGCGCTTTTTCGTGGCCTTGCGGATTTGTAGTTTCACTCCGAAGCGCTTGACTACTCCTTGCCAGCCCTTGCCCTTCGTAACTCCGATGACATCCACGAAAGCTCCGTCCTCTATTACTTCATTAACCGTGACTTCCTTGCCGAAAACGCCTTTGGCGAATTCGAGTTGCTCTTCAGCAGTGCCTCCCAAGCCGATTTCAACTGCTTCCGGCTGTTTCTTGCCCGTGTTCGTCTTGAATGGCTGCGTCCAAACGCGCACGCGGTACTCATCGCAACCGGCTAGGTCTTCCAGCTTCTTCTTCGCGGCTTTTGGCACGCGAACGCGCTTCTTTATTTCCTTGGGCGCTTCGGTCGCGGCTACTTCGCAAAACGGCTTTAACCCGTACGGGGATTCCTTGAATCCGATAATTGAATTAACGAAAATCGGGGGAGTTTCAACAATGGTGACCGCGCGCGTTACTTCCTGGCCCTTCGTAGGGGTTTCGCGGTCATCTATGATACTAATGGTCTTCATTCCCGCCTTGTAGCTGGGAAATCCTAGTAAGCCGGTGCCGGTATGCCAGTGGCGCATTCGGGGAACCACGCGGGTTGCGCGGCGCCTGTGCCAGAATGAACGGGAACCTTTCTTTGGACCTGAACGCCTAGCCATGTTTAATCAGTACTCACTTTCTTGGCAGTAGGCGGAGTCTGCTTGAATAAGACCTTCGCACCGCAGTAAGGGCAGCGAACGAACTCTAGCTCGTCCGTCTTGAAGGACTTACCGCAACTTGCATTCGGGCAAACGTACAACTTTTCACACCTATAATTTACGACCGAAAAACATGAACTTTCAGTTTGCTTTCGGCGAACGATAAACTTGTATTATTATATTAATAAACCTTTCTAAAGCCCCCTTGCCCGTGAAAAACGCACGGAAAACGCTCGAATTTCAATTTAAAGGCTTAATATTACTGGGATGCATAATCTTTTTTTATTTTCTTTATTAACTCGACTGCCTCGACTTTTGATTCCTTGACGCGCTCTCCCAACTCGTTTACTTGTTTCTTGAACTCTTCGAACGCCTTCTTGTCGAACTTCACCTTCTTTTGCTTTAAGGTTTCGGCGAGTTCGGTTTCAATGAGCATTAAGAGCTCGAATTCCAGCAGGAGCTCTTCCGCTTCCATGTTCAAGCGAAAGATGCGCTTATTGAACGCGTCCGAGTGGTATTGGTTAACGCTCACGTACTGCGTGAACTCTTGAACCGTCTTCAATAAGTGCTCGAAGCGCTTGAGGCGGGCCGGCGCATAGCCGCGCTTGGCGAATTCAGCCGTAATTTTTTCTTCGGGAGTCATTTCTTCCACAACCCGTGCACATTACAATAGGCGCGCGCCGTCGCACCCTCGGCTTTCGCCTTGAAGTAGGCTTTCGGCTCGTCGCCGGGCTTTAGGAATACTTTGCTCGAGCGCCCGTTTGAATCGAGTGAAATCCATTCGATGTAATGCTTTTCTTCCATTGGGTGCGCTACGCTGCCGATTTTGACCGCGGTCTTACCGTCTTCTTCGGTAATAACCGGCAAGTGCTTTTCATTGCCTTCTTCACTCGCCTTCTCTTCGAGCAGATTCATGGGCTGCCCGCAGCAAACCAATTCACCAACGCCCGCGTGCAGCACTTCGACTACGTTCCCGCATACCGCGCACTTGTACACTTGCATTAATTCAGTCATTTTCACTCAACCCCGTACTCGAGCATGCACTTGCGCACGAAGTATCCCTGCGCGTGCTTGCAAGTCGGGCAAACGCCCGGCGCTTTCTTTCCCTTATGAACGTGCCCGCAATTCGTGCAGAACCATGTCTCTTCCTCGTCGCTCTCGTACAACTTGCCCTCGCGTAATAGCTTCAAGAAGTTAGCGTAACGCATTGCGTGATGCTTCTCCGCTTCGATGACGTGCACGAAGAAGCCGACGGCTTCCTCATTGCCCTCCGCCTTTGCCTCCTCGAGCATGCGCGGGTACATTTCCTTCCACTCGAACGACTCGCCCTCGACCGCGGATTCCAAGTTGCCTTCCGTGTCCTTGACCAAGTCACCCATTAGTTTCATGATGCGCGAAGCGTGCTCGTACTCGTTCTCCGAGGTCTCCTCGAAAATCTTCGCAATCGCCTGGTGCCCCTCTTTCTTCGCGGCGCCCGCCCACTTACGGTACTTGTTCCTCGCCATTGACTCGCCGGCGAACGCTTCCTTCAAATTCTCGTAAGTCTTCGACATTTTCATCCCTTCAATTCATTATCCACAAAATCATGGTGTCCGCTCTCCGCGTGCACTAAAGCAGTATAGAATTTTTTCAATACTTCGTTCGAGGCACTCTTTACAAACCCCTCATACAATTCGGTGGCGTGCGCTTCGAGCTCGCGCGTTCGCTTCAAGTCCGCTTCGAGCGAGCCCTTCGGCTCTTCACCAATGAACTCGGGCAAGCCGACTCCAAGGAACTTGGCGGCGACTTCCGCGTGCTCTTTCTCCACGCGCGCGAGCTGCTTGAACAGCCTCTCAATCCGCGAGTATTTTTCATTAACCTTCGCGACTTTCAAGTAGTAAGCGGTTGCATTAACTTCCAAGTCGAGCGTCTCCTTTAAGTCAGTCTTGTCTTGCTCGGTTATCTCGCAGCCCCACAATGGCGCGTACTCGCGGGCGTTCACGATGAACGATTTCGGAGCCCCGCAAAACGGGCAGTCGTCCGGCGCGCTCCCGCCGAGGTACGGCTCCCCGCAAACCTTGCAAACAAACAATTCAGCCATTAGAATAACCCACCGCGTTTCATTACCCCTGCGAGCCATAAATAACTTATGGTGTACTGCAATTCACACGCTAAAGCTGAACTAGTTCGTGCCTGCTTTCGCTTGAAACAGCGGCTCTAATTTTTTGAGAGCCTCAGGAGGGAATTGAACCCCCGACCTTCTGCTTACCATGCAGACGCTCTACCAAGCTGAGCTACTGAGGCGGCGAGGTAAAATATTGTCACCCGAATGTTTATTATATTAATCCTTGCACTAATTCCTAGTAAACACGTAGCCTTCGGAGGGCTTTGCTTCCCGTTGGGTGTTTGCGTTTAGATTTAGGTGTTAATTTAATATGGCTAAGTTTCCTGTTGCAGAAAAGCATTTCCTAAGAAAAATAGTTTGCATGAAGTGCAAGACGTTGAACCCGAAAGGTGCGGTTAGGTGCCGCAAGTGCGGTTACACGAAGTTGCGCCCCAAGCGAGCTAGGAAGAAGGACGGTAAGTAGGCAGGGGTAGCCAAGCCTGGTCAAAGGCGCAGGACTTAAGAAAACTCTTTCTTTCGGGAAAGAAAGATGAGAGAGAAAGGGGGTTTTGGTAATCCTGTCTCTTAGGAGTTCGAGGGTTCGAATCCCTCCCCCTGCATTCAAGTAGAGAGGAGTGGTGAAGTAAATTTGATTCCACAAGATTGGACTGGTGTCGCATTGTTATCCGTTTTATTCGGGTGCATTAGTTTCATCGTTAACCGAAAACTGGGCAACCGAAGGCGCGTGAAGGAGATTCAAAAAGAAATCAACGATTTCAACGCGGAATTAAAGAAGGCGACTAAAGAGAAGGACGAGAAAAAGATTAAGAAAGTCAACGAGCGCGAGGAAGAGTTAAGCAAGCTCATGACCGAGATGATGATGCTCTCGTTCAAGCCCCTTGTCGTAGTGCTCCCGTTGTTTTGGCTTGCTTACGCTTGGCTTCTCCCGTCGCTGTTCCCGGCGGATTTCATCGTACACTTGGATTTCCACTTGCCTTCCAGCATAATGTTCTGGAACCCGTGGAAGGATTACTTAGGATACCGTGGAGTATTCATTTACTGCCTTGTACTAGTTGGCTTCGCCCTTGAATTAATCGTGGGCAAGCTGTTGAAAATTGAATCATTGTAAATAGGATTGGTGAAAGAAAAAAATGGTTGAACCTGGTAAGCGAAGAATGAAGAAGCGCAACCGCAAGACGCCTTCCGGCAAACCGGGCGTGATGTACAAGCGCCCGAAGCCAAGCAAGAAGACTTGCGCTTTATGCACGGGAGTATTACACGGCGTCCCTAATAGGCGCCCCGCCGCCTTGGGCAAAATGCCGAAGTCCCAGCGCGCGCCCACCCGCCTCTACGCGGGGGTGCTATGCGCTAAATGCGTCGAGCAAATCGTCAAGGAGCGTGCGCGCTTGAAGGCGGGCTTCATCACTAAGGATGACATTCCGTTGGACCGCATCAAATACTTGGAGCAACTCAAATGAGGGTCGCAATCTCAGGTTTTTCGGGTTGTGGCAATACCACGGTTACTAAACTCGTAGCAGAGCGCTTAGGCATCAAGCAAATCAATTATACTATGCACGACATGGCGCGCGAAGCGGGAATCCCCTTTGAAGAGTTCCACCGCCAAGCCGAGGAAAAGTTTCCGGAAGTCGACTTCGAGTTGGATTCCAAACAGTTGCAAATGATTCTCGCGTCACCGGACTGCATAATCGGCTCGCGCCTCGCCATTTACTTGGATTCCAAGGAGGTGCTTGACAAGCTCGGTGCGACTGAAGAACAACGATTTTCTTTTGACCGTAAGTTTTGGCTGGAAGCCCCGGTTGAAGTGCGCGCGCAGCGCATCGCCGAGCGCGAAGGCCGCGGCTTGCAAGAGACGATTGAGTCCGTTAAGGCGCGCGACGCCGCGGACTCGTCGCGTTACGAGCGCGCTTACAAAGTGAATATGCTTGAGCACTCGTTCGCTAAGGCAGTGAACGCCGGCGGGCAGACCGCCGAGGAAGTAGCCGCGGAGATAGCGGGGTGCGTTTCATGAAGTATCCTCCGTTGAACGAGCTCGTCATGGCGACGGTTAAGAAAGTGCTGCCTTACGGTGCAATCGTGTCCTTGGATGAGTTCGAAGGCTCGGAAGGCTTCGTGCACATTTCCCAGCTCTCTAAGGGCTGGACTAAGAACGTTAGCGAGTACTTGAAGCAAAACCAGAAGGCGGTGCTCAAGGTAATCCGAATTGACGAGGAGAAGCGCCAAATCGACTTGAGCTTGAAGCGCGTGAGTGAAGGCGAGCGCCGGGTTAAGGCCGATTCGTTCAAATCCGAGAAGCGCGCGTTGAAATTATTGGAGCGCGCCGCGATTCAATCGAAGAGCACTTTCGCAAAAGCGTTGAAGGAAGCGGGTGAGCCGCTCGCCGAAGAGTACGGTGAATTATACTCGGCTTTCGAGGCGCTTTCACTGGGAGAGAAGCCAAAGTGCAAGGTTACGAAGAAGTGGCTCGATGCTTTAACCTCGGTTGCCGTAAAGGAAATCAAGCACAAGGACGTGGAAATCGGCGCGATGTTAAAGCTCGTGTTCTACGGCGGTGACGGGCTGGGGCGGTTGAAGAAGTCTCTGGCCGCGATGGAGAAGGCGTCCGGCTTGAAGCCGCATTACGTTAGCGCGGGCAATTACTCGATTAAGTCCGTGGCCCCGGATTACAAGGCCGCTGAAGCCGCTTTGGCCAAGGCGAACCAAGCCGTGGAGAAGGCAGTGAAAGCGGACCGCGACTTCGAATACTCTTTCGTGAAGGAGGGCAAGAAGTGAGGCTGAGGAAGTGCCGGGAGTGCAAGGCTTATACGCTCGCTAAAGAGCACTGCGGCACTGAGACGATAACCCCGCATCCCGCGAGGTACTCGCAAGCGGACAAGTACGCTTCTTACAGGAGGAAACAAAAGTACGGTGATTCAAAATGAATGTTTTAGTTGACGAGAAGAAAGAGTTCAAAGCCGAGTTCTCGAACTTAGAGTTGGGCCTCGCGAACTTGATAGCCCGAACGGCTTTAAGCGGGAAGGGAGTGGAATTCGCTTCCGCTTCATACACGCACCCGCTTGAGAAGCGCGTTATCCTCCACATTAAAGGCGACAACGCGCGCAAAGCCCTCGAAGCAGCCATTAAGAAAGTGAAAGGCGAGCTCGAGGACGTGAAGCAAGCGA
>CAYZDE010000031.1:0-7566 GCA_964477205.1 Microcaldota archaeon | reverse complement strand
CACCTCGACTCGTTCGAGTTCAACGACTTCATTGACTTGTCATGCGAGCCGTCCGCGTTTGAGTCGAATTCCGACGAGGGCGTAACCGTAGTTGTTGAAGAGGGCGCGCAATCATTCGTGCGATTGCTTGTTTCAAACTTTGCTTTTGGTGAAACGGTTTGGGCGCGCGTTTCCTTTGATTGCGATTCGATAGCAGAAGCAGCTAGCGCGAAGTTTGATTCCCTGTCCCTCGCATCTAATGGCTCTTTCGAGGAAGAGCTACTTGAAATCCAGTCGCATTTGCAGTCCGGCGATTACGAGAAAGCGCTCTCGAAGGCGTTTGATTTGGAGGAAGAATTATTCAAGGTTGAATTGCAAGCGCCAGTAAATAGCGGGCCGGATTCATTCAGCTTGCGAGTGCTCTCTTTTTCCGCGGGGTTGAATGATGAGGCACTCAAACGGGCACTTGAAACCGCCGCCGGGCTAGAAGGCAGCGATTCGGTTTTCAAGGCCGTAAACGAAGTCGCCAAAGCACGCGTTGCCGCGTTGAAAGCCGAGTGCAAAGAGTGTGTTGGCGAAGCTAACTCTTTCCTCGCGGTCGGCGACCCTTTGAGGGCGCTGGAAAGCGCGCTCGAACAAGAGGCGGCACTGCAAGAAAAAGCTAGTGATGTTGAAGGAGAATCCTCGCGCTTGGAATCCTTATTGAACGAATATTCTTCCACGCGTTCGAATGCTTTAGCTTTAATCGCCGGGTTTGAATCCGCGTTCTTTGTTCCCGACGAGGAGGCCGATTCATTGGAAGAATCGAAGGCGTACTCGGACGCCTCGCGTTACAAGAAGTCGCTTGAATCCGAAATGAAGGCATTGGACAAGGCAGTCGCGAACCCGTTGAAGTACGCTTCTTCAATTGAATCCGACTTGAATGATTACCGCGTTGCATTCAACGCTCTCGAGGGTGCTTTGAGGGATGTGCGCGCGAATGCGGAAACAGAGCTCGCCCTCGTTGAATCCCAACAGGCGCGCTTCGGGAATTCCGAATCCCAACCCTTGCTGTTGGAAGCGCAAGCGGCTTTCGACGATGGCTCGTATTACACTTCGTACTTACTAGCCAACTCTTTACGCCACTCGCTACTTGAAATTTCCAAGGGGGTGGGCGGCGAGGATTCTACTTGGCGCCTGTTGCTCGGCGCGTTCGGGTTGCTTTGCCTTCTCGCTTTAGCATTCTTGTTCACCAGAAAACCAAGGAAGAAATCCAGTGAATTGTGAAATGATTATTAATCATGCTTGAATGTTCTTTTCAGGGTGTTACTCTTTGGACTTGAAATCGATTTTCGCTAAGAACTCTTTGTTATGCGGTGTAGCCGCGGTTTTACTCGTTGCCGCCGTCGCGTTCTTGATTCAACCGGCAGCCGTCGGACCGTTAGCTTCGCCGACTCCCGGAGCTTCGATTGTTCCGGAATCCGGCGCTTTATCATTGTTGATTAACGAAGGCGCGAATTATACCAAAGAAGCAACGGTTTTAGTGTCCATTGACTACTCTGGATTCGAGGAGTGCCGTTACTCGAGTGACGGCGAGGCGTGGACGGATTACTCGGCGCCCGAGGAAAAATTTGATTGGGATTTCCCTCCCGTAGACGGGGATAAAGAATTCTATGTGCAATGCCGTTCGGGAGAAGATTTTGCGCGTGACATTGCCTGCATAATCCTTGACTCGACGCCTCCTTCTATTAGCATCGACTCGCCCGAGGAATTCTCTACCGTAGCGTCCCCGTTCGCTTTCGAGTTCTTCGTTACCGACGAGTATTCCCCTTCCTTCGATTGTGTCGCGCACTTGGACAATGCCCTTGTTCCGGTCGGCAGCATTGAATCGCATTTCCTGGTGAACTTGACTGCTTCAGACGGAATTCACAATGTAAGCGTGGAGTGCGTTGACGAGGCGGGCAATCAAAAGGAAGTAGAATTAGCGTTTGCCGTTGGCGAGCCGGCTGTTCCCACTCCGATGGTAAGGCCGACTCCCTCGCCGACTCCCGGAATAGCCCCTTACTCGCTTGACATTAAGGTTAACGGCGGCGACGCGAGCACGGCCTTGCACTCGGTTTACCTTGATTTGAGCGCAATTGGAGCAAACACTTGCAGTTATTCTAACGACGACATTGCTTACTCCGCTTGGGAATCGTATTCTACTTACAAGCAGTGGACTCTCGCGGACGGAGCGGGAACGCGAACGGTGTACTACCGTTGCGTGAACTCTTACGGCCAATCCCAGATAGCAAGCGATTCCATAGCCGTCCTTGACGGGTACGCAACTCCAACGCCGACGGCGCCGCCTTACGGTTTGAGCGTTCAAGTCAATTCGGACGCAATTTACGCAACCGATGAGGACGTGACATTGTTCCTCGCCGCCATAAGCGCTGAAGAGTGCAGGTATTCCAACGATGGCGTTGCCTATTCGGACTGGTCGGCGTTCTCCTCCGAGAAGAACTGGGCGCTCGTTTCAGGTGACGGCGAGAAAACCGTTTACTACCAATGCAAGAACTCATTCGCCTCGTCCATAGCCGTGCACGACACGATAATGCTAGACTCGACGCCGCCTTCAACCGTTAACGACTTCCACTTGGTTGACGTGAACCTGCAAGAAGGCACGGCTTCATTCGACTGGAGTGACTCCACTGACGCGTTGAGCGGGGTAAAGGAGTACTGGGTTTACAGGAACGATAATGCAGTGACCCCCTTCGAGAAAATCGCGATGGTAATCCAATCAGATTTCACGGACACGCCTCCCGACTTAATGGGCCCGTGGTACTATTACGTGAAGCCCGTGGACAACGCGGGTAATGAGGGAGACGCGAGTAACGTTTACTTATTCGCCATCGCGTGACTTTCGGAGTGCATAAAAACCCGTTCGCGCTTTCCACTAAACATGGGTTTGTGGGAATCATTGTTCAGGCGGCACAAGGCTAAGTCGCATTCATTAAAGTGGCCGTTGCCAGAATCGCGTTTGACTATTCCCATAGACGACACCGCTCGCACGGTCGCCGCCCTCAAGAAGAACAAGGCGAAATTCGTTTCCGGCGGCGAATACCGTGATTTAGTGCACGCAAAAGCGTACGGCGACGCATTCGCTTACTTCATCCTTCGCACCGACTCTAAGACGGACGAAGAGAAATTATTATTCGACGGTTACATGATTCAAGAGGAAGAGCAATTGGGCACGAACCTCTCGTCCGGCGGGCTACTAGCAAATGACCTTGAAGCATTAGGCTACAACCGCGTGCTCTCCCGCTCGCTCACCGAATGGCGTTTCAGAATCGGCCTCTTGCGCGCCGTTGTCTTTGAAATCGACGGCATCGGCCCGCTCTTGGAAATCGCCTTGCCCGAGTCCAAGACAGTGCAAGGCCGCGAGTTGCAAGAGAAATCCGTTAAGTCACTCTTAAAGAAACTCGAGTTGAATGAAGGGAATGCAGTGCCCACCGACGCGATTACCCTACAGCTCACCGCGCTAATGAAGGAGAGCTAGGCGACTGCGAGCAATAAGAACGCGAGTATTATCGAAACGACCAGCGCAAGCGGTGCGATGATGCGCGCGATTGCAATCACCGAGTTGATTAGCGTGAGTATCTCACTCTGCCGTTTCGCCCCGTAAATCGTAATCGGAACTTTCAAGGTTTCAACCGCCGCTTCGCACTCCTCCAAGTCCACGAGCGCTTTCTCAACGCAAGAGTAAACCTTCTTCGCTATTGCGTTGCGGTCAGCGTGCAAGCCGAGCGGGTTGTGCGTGCCGTTAATCGTGTTCACCACGTGCGAGTCAGTCGTGGCCACCTCGCAATAGTCAAAACAATACCCCTTCAAGTCTCCGAGAATGCGCTCTCGAAACTCCGGAACCATATTATTAGCGTCGAACAAGATGATGCACCCGCGCTTTCCGCCGGCATCGATTACGGCCACGTGCAAGCCCGCGCCGCCGAGGCCCTGCCTCTTAGAAAATTCCTTGAGCGGGTCCGACGCCACGCCGACGCGCAATTTGCCTTGTTGCTCTTCCTTCAACGCGTCAACAGCGGCCTCGTAATCAAAGTAGTCGCGCGAGCCGATGTCGAACATTTCACCGGATTTAATAGAGTTGTGGGCGTCACACAACACGGCTTCGCGGTACCCTTTTGCTTGAATCTTATACCTTAATGCCGTGCCCACCGCAGCGTCAAAGTCCTCGGTGCTCTCTGGCGCGCGGCTCGCTAGCAAGAACGCGTTGTCGCCGAAAGAGAATCCGTTCAAAGAAGCGAGGTTGCTGCGCGCCTGCAGTAAACCCGCCTTGTCGGAGTATTCACTTGCCCCTTCCACTCCTTTCACTAATTCGTGCTCGACAATCTGCACGCTTGAAGAGTAAACGGGGTTGAAGTCATGGTTAACCGTGCCGTGGAAAACGAATGCCTTGCCCCCGAAGCGCTTCTCGATTCCCGCTGACAAAATCGCAGGGAACTCGCTCCCGCCTAGGTTTCCGAACGGCCCGAAGTGGATTAACGGTGAAACGAATAATGCTTTTTGCTTCTTGGACTTAACCGAGCGGAACGCAACGAAACCGACGAACGTAGTGACTTGCTCGCCTAGCTCGGCCATTAATTCTTCAAGTTCCTTCTTGCCGCGAAGCCACTGGCCAAGGAAGAAAGTAGCCGCCTTAATCATTGACACTCCGTAATTCTTCTTGGCCGGCGCGTTCAACAAGTAGAACACGGCCCATAACCCGGTTAGTAGTACCGCGCTCGCGCCTATTATTCGAAAGCCCGCGATTACGGGCGAGCCCATGAAAAGCGCCGAGTCGAAGAAGCCGGTTTTCGACCAGAAGAATAAGAACGCCACGTTGAAGAACGGCTGCACGAAAGACAATAACAGCGCCTTCCAAGCCGGCACGTTCAAGACCACGAATAGCGCGATGAACCACACGAGCACCGCCAATGCATTCCCGACCAGCAGGAACGCCGCTAAATCCGTGTTAAACATGGCGAGGAGCGACGCCGCCCGCGACCCGGTTAAAACCAAGCCGATTACGGATAATAAAGAGTAAGCGGAAGCGCCCAGCAGCGACACGAACAATAATTGCCTGAAACCGGCTTTCAAGCGCTTCGGGTCGATTGCCGTTGCAACGAAGCCCGCCGCGAGCAAAGAGGGAACGAACAAGAGCCAAACGCCCTCGGACCCGCCGAACACCATGGCCGAGCCCGGGTCGTTGCCGATTAGCCAGCGCATCACCGCGCCCGCGGCAAAGCAAACCGCGAATAAGTAGAGCAAGAGCTTGCCGTGGCTAGGCAAAGAGAATAATGCCTTACTCGCGCCGACCACTTCCGCACGCTTGTCAACTTTCATTTTACAACCGAAACCTTGTTTAAAACCCGCGCTTTAAAACCATTTGTCATGAATAAGCAATGCCCTTCTTGCGGAGCCCTGGAAAAAGACTGCGAATTCGAGGGCGCCTTCTGCCCAAAGTGCGCGCCTAAGTTCGCGCCGAAGCCTAAGAAGCTGAAGCCGTCGAAAATCAAGCTCCCTGATTACTGCACGCGCTGCCACAGGCACCGCGAGGGCCGCATTTGGGTTGACGGAGAGCCGGAAAAATACGAGAGGCGCACTTGCATTGACTGCGTGCTCCAATCCGGCGGGTACCACGAAGCCGTAATTCAATTACGCGGCTCGCTGAACAAGACGCGCGCCCTGGCCAAGCGGCTATCGAAGAGAATCCGCGAGAAAACGAGAATCGTGTCAAAGCGGGAATCGAAGTACGGCGTTGACTTACTCGTGCTCCGCAAGCGCCCCGCACTTGAAGCGGTTCAAGGGTCAAAACACAAATACACTAAGGCGGATAAGCTCGTTACGCAGAGGAGGGACGGCAGGCGCTTGTTCCGCACGACTTTGTGCATTCGCCTTGACGAGTAGCAGTTTTAAAAGACGGTTCACCCTCGTATTATATTATGAGTTACTCGAAGGCATTCTCCTTACTCGTTCTAACCGTATTGGCACTCTCTACAATCTTCCCGCCGTTCTTATACGCCGAGGAAACGATTCCCGAACCCGCGCCGGAAGTAGAGCCCATTGCGTTCGAAGAGCCGGACACGATTTACGTTCCCGGGTGCGAAGGCACGGTCATACACCGCATTAGCGAAGTTGACCGCCAACGCTTGTGGGATTCCACAATCGGCTTTGCAGCAGAGGAAATAAACGACTTGAACCCGCAGAGGAGCACTTTCGAGGAAGCCGGCTCATTCGAGAACCCGATGTACCTCGCGGTTCCTCCGGAGGGAGCAGAGCAAACAATCGATTTCCGCGCCTTCGCCACGCTAATGGGCGCGACGGCGGAGGAAGAAATGCGCGAACTCGCCTTACAACTAGGCGTTCAAATCGATCGAGACGATAACATACCTAACGACGCGCGCGTCCTAATCTCGCGTGCTAACTTGTACGCGGAGAACCAAGGCAAGGCGAGCGTGTTCATGAGCAAGCTCGCCGAGTGGGGTCTAGTCGAGCAAGGCGCGACCCAGCTCCCCGCCTCCGACGAGCCCGCTTACGCTGACTTCAAGATTCGATTGCCGGAAACCGGCGAGGAAATGGCGCTCTCGGATATTTTCAAGCTGCACGAGTTAGACGTTGATTCTTGCATGCTCAGTGATACCCTCAACGGGCGCGTTACTTACCTCGGCTCATTGAACGACGACATCGCTTATGGAAAACCGAGCAGTCAAACCTTGACTGGCCAATATGTTAATCCAGCTTCCGGCGACGTTGACGACGAGTTGGTCAGTTCAATGAATCAGCACTTCACCGCCGAGAGTATGCAAGGATACTTAGAACTCAACGGAGGAGGCAATATGCTTATTCCCTCTTTCTATGAAAATTGGTTGCGTTATGTTAACAAGATTAACCAAATAGAATTTTACACTAGTTTAGTTACTGGTGCGGCCAGTTTCGGAGCGGCACGCAATTACGCTTCTAGAGTTGGGGATTCACAAGATCTTGTTCAAATGCTTAACGCTCAGCGCCAGTCACTGGACAAGTCTGCGGATGCTTTTTCAATTGCACAAAAACAAAGACTAGGCGTTCAAATGAATGAGTTGACTCAATCCATTCAAGCACATAAAGTTTTTTTGACTACTTCTAGTGGAGTTTCTAAATATATGTCCGGCCGATTGGGCTTTTCAATTGCTTTTGGAATGGGTTGGCTTGGTCCAGGGCGCTATATTTTCTCTGTTAATGAAGGCCTGTTTTTGAATACGGGTAGCGGTCATTCCTATCAATACGTAATACTTTACGCTAACCGGCCCGTTGCCGAAGGTTACCGTAAGGCAACGAACACTTGGGGTTTGGGCAAGGTCTCGGAAGCTTTAGGAAAGCTAACCGGTGTGCCAGTTCCACAAAAAGCTTTCGATGCGGGCCCGTTGCTTTTATTGAATAAGCCCCTTTCTGATAACGAACGTGGAGACCAAAGCTCGTCAATAACGAATATACGCTCTAACCGAGGTACTTGGTCAATAACTACCCAATGGCAAGGTCTTTCTCACGCTACGAATTTTGAGGATTTAAGAAAGCTTTCTTCTTCAGAAGAGTATA
>CAYZDE010000030.1:0-8866 GCA_964477205.1 Microcaldota archaeon | reverse complement strand
ATAATACTGGAATTGAGGTTTTAAAAACGGGTTTTGTTTATAAAGCAGACTCGCGCTCTAAATTACATCGTTTATCGGTGGGTGAGATGGTCAAGCAAAAATGAAGCTCGGTAAGGTTTAAAATGCATTGCGAGCGTTAGAATAGAGCACGAGAGGTGTTATTGTTTAATGGCTAAAAAGAAGAGGCGCGGCCGAGAACGAAGCGTTAACTGCGACAAGTGCGGCCGCCAAGTGCGACGCGACAAGGCGGTTTACTTGGAGAAACCAATGTTCACGAACCCGTTAGAGCGAAAAGACATTGTGAAAGGGCAGCCGTACACGCGCATGCTCACGCGCGAAGTGGCTTACTGCCCGAGCTGCGGAAAGCACTTGCGAATTTACGACAAGAAAAAGAAGATTAACGCGCGCAAGCGCGAACGCGAGCAAATGCGCCCGTTCCACTCGCCGAGACCGCGCACCCCAATGAGAATCGAAGACCAAAAGCAAGGAGAGGAGAAGAAACAATGAAGAAAAAAGGATTCTGGAATTCAATACGCGACTTACTCGGCTTGGACGAGTGCTCTTGCCCGGTATGCGAGTGCAACGCGCCGAAGAAGAAAGCGAAGCGCAAGAAGGCTAAGAAGCGTAAGGCAGTGAAAAAGAAGGCAACGAAACGCAAGACTAAGAAGAAGCGTTAAACTCTCTTCTCTTTCCAGCCTTAATTTTTTGGGCTCGTAGTCGAATTAATTTTAAAATCCTAAAAGGACTCGCAGTCAAGCATTTAGGATTAAAATATAAGCCTAGCTAGCGTAAGCTTAACATGAATCGAGTGATTCTTCCGCCAGGAGAACAACAAAAAAGGGTTACAAGCGCTTGTTCTGGTAAAAGTTTGAAGAAATTTTGGGAAGAAAACAAAGAGCAACTCGGAATACCCTATTCAACACTAAAAGGATATCGAGCGGAACGTAGGACAATGCCACTAAAAATCTTTGAAAAACTTTGCGCTCTCGACAAATCTCATAAAGTTACTAATGTTAAAATAATTTCTTCAAATTGGGGCCAAATTAAAGGCGGTAAAAAAGGAGCGCGCCACCTAATTCAAAAGTACGACAAACAAACGATTAGAAAATGGCGGGTTAAGGGCGGGTTGGCATCAGGCGGAAGAAACCTGAAAAGTTTCAACCCACCCAGTAACATTGAAACAGATTTAGCAGAGTTCATAGGCGCGTACTTGGGGGATGGCACACTTACAAAATACTTCTTGAAGATAACCGGGGATAAACGCTATGATGAAATTTATCTCAAATATCTGGCGGGGATAACCGAAAAAACTTTAGGCATAAAACCGACTATTACAAAAGAAGCAAAAAGAAATCGAATCTACTTGGAAGTCCGTTCAAAAAGGTTGTGCGATTTCCTCCAGCAAAGGTTTCACTTGATGCCCGGCGACAAAATAAAAAACGGAAGTAAAATCCCAAGTGAAATAACATCGAATAAAGAACTGTCAATTGCTTGTTTGCGCGGGCTAGTTGATACCGACGGGTGCGTGGCGAGGGATGGTTCCACTTTCTCCATACGATTCTATTCCAAAAATCAAATACTATTAGAACAAACGGAAAAAATCGGAAGAAAACTCGGCGTCTTCACATTCCGAAGCAAAAACGAAACGGGAACGCGAAGTTGGAAGCATATCAAAAAATATTTTCAAATCGCGGGTAGTTCAAATTTAAGGCACATAATCAGATACCGCGAGTACTTAAAGGGAAATGCGGTAAAGAAAAAGGATATATTAAAATATTATAAGGAATACGAAAAGAGTGTATTACCGTTTATGGGCTCGTAGTCGAGACAACTTTTTTGAAAATTAAAATGAAAAGAGTTGCGATAATGGTTAAGACGCCAGTCTCACACACTGGAGATCCGGAGTTCGATCCTCCGCGAGCCCATTTCGAATTTTCATATCATTAAGCCGTAGGCGTCCTCGATGATGCCGGCTCCGCCAGCGTTCTCCTTGCCTTTGTAATGCAAGTCGAGGCACTCAACGAAGTACTCGTCGTAGCGGAACCCGCCGACGCCCTTGAATTCGAACGGCTCGAAAGCGTACGACTTAAACAAGGCACTGAATTCGTCGCCTTCAAGCAGCCAGCGGTCGCCCGGCAAGCGCCGGAAACGCAAGTCCTTCAAAGCGAATGACTTACCGGAGGGCGCGTGGTAATAATTACCTCGGCGGCGGAACTCGTAACCCGACTTGCTCAAGCCGAGCTTGGGGGAGAAGTAATCGAGAGTCGAGTTGTCCTTGAAGGCAATCCGCACCCAATTCCACGGCATGAACGGGACCACGGCAACCACTTTCTGCACGTAACAACGGCCGGAGAATGGAGCGCCTTCGAGCTCGCCTTTACAGTCGAGGAATAAGTTCGCGAGCCCCAGGCCCAAGCCGCGGATGAAGAACGAAATTTTCTCCTTGGCCCGCCCCTGCTTCGGCGCCGTCAAGCGCAAGCGCGTGCGCTTACCCACGCGAACCTCGTACTTCGGGAACGCGCCGGATAAGCGAAAACGCTTGGAGTTAATGCTACCCTCCTTTACTTCAACGCCGGTGACTTCATCGAATAGCACTCGCTTCTTATTAGTGAACGCCCACGCTACGGCAGCGTACTTGCCTTTCCGAACGCGCTTTCCATTCACCTTGGTTTCCGCTTCCGAACGGCCGAAAGTGAGTATTAATTGCTTCTTGTCGCCCTTGGTTGAAACAAAATCAAGGAACCAGTACTCCTTCCCCGTCAAGGGGAGGTCTTCCTGCGAGTAGAAGAACTCGTCGACTCCCTTGTCCCCACGCTTCGCGAAGAGGCGCGCAGCGGAGTCCAGCCGCCCGTAGAGCGCCGCAACGCGCTCTTCGAACGCATTGCGTTCGGCGCGCGTTAACCCTTTGAGCTTGGAGCGCGTAAAGCGTAATTCCCTGGCTAGCTGCTTGGACAAGTCGCTGCGGGTTACGAGCGAATCGAACTCTTTTTGTAGGGATTCGAGCAAACTCGTGTCACTCTCCCACGCGGTGGTACTCGAATGTGATGTCCATGTTCGCGGTTCCGGAAGTAATGATTTTCTGGCCGCTCATGGAATCCCGCCCCAATTCGTCCAAGGTCATTTCCTCGAAGGTTCCGGCTTCGAAGTAGACGTCGTTGAAGTTGTCGATTAGGCAGCCGCCTTCCTCGGTCCAAGAGTCAGAGGAGCCGAAGTTCGCGGTAACCGAGAAGTCAACCCAGTCCTCGTTCGGCTCGCTAAAGTCGCCGGTAATCGAGCCGTCGTTCTCGAAGTACAAACGGAATTCGTCTTCGCCGTACTCCTTGGTAATAGTTCCCGAACCAGTGCGCGACATTGTCATTGACGGCATTCCCTCGGCCATTGACTCAATGTCACTCGACTCGGTGTAAGTGCAAGTGTAAGTGGATTTGAGCACGTCGAACGCGTTCTCTTCACTGTCAAAGTATAACTCGTCTGCGCCCGTGAGAGTCATGTCGTACGCCTTCTCTTTTCCACCGCCGTAAACGCGAATCGAGAAAGTTCCAGCCCACATGGGACTGCCGTCTGGTACTCCGAGTCCTGAGGATTCTGAATCGCCGCCAATGAAGCCTTCGCCAGCGGGAACTATGTCCTCCGGGTTTATTTCAGGAGACCCCTCAAAAATACTGGAATTCGTTTGGTTTTCCGTGTCAGCGTCGCCAACGCAACCGAATAATAACAAGCAAATCGCGAGTAATCCTATAACCTTCTTCAAGTCTAACCACCTGTGGATTAGGACTTCGCGAATGAATAAAAAAGGCGGGGTTGCAAAGGAGTGAGAAAGGTGATTTGTTAATGGCGGTTAAGAAAGGAGACTCAGTGAAAGTGGATTACATGGGCTCGCTCGACGACGGAAGCGTGTTCGACACGAGCATTGAAGAGGAAGCGAAGAAAGCCGGCTTGCCTTTGCGCCCTTCGTACGAGCCACTCGAATTCGTTGTCGGCGCCGGGCAAATGATTAAGGGATTCGACGACGCGGTAATCGGCATGGAGGAAGGCGACGAGAAGACCGTGCACTTGGAACCCAAGGACGCTTACGGGGAGAAGCGCGATGAGCTAGTGCTAACCGTTGACAAAGCGAATGTCGGCGGGGAAGTTAAACCGGGAATGCAGTTGCAGTCTCCGCGCCTGGGCGTGGGCACGGTAATGGAAGTCAAGGAATCAGTGCTAATCGTGGACTTCAACCCGGAACTAGCGGGCAAGGCGTTAAACTTCAAGATAACGCTCAAGAAAATAAAAATTGGTTAAGGGGTTTCAAACCCCCGGATTATTTCTTAACGGCTAGTGAACCACTTGGCGACCATGGACAAGCCGAATAAGCTCACCGCGAGTGGGAGCCAAGGCAAGTCGAATACCCACCAGCCCATGTCGTTCCCAAGCCAGCTCACGCCGATGGCCAGGACGAATAATCCGAAGAGCAACCCGCCTAATTCACCGCAACAATTCTTATCCATTCCAAATGCACCTCTACTACTGTAAAGCACTCAAACCTGCTTTAAATTCGTTTTCAAAACGATTAAAATAGGCAATTGAATAAGGAATACTATGAAGAAAAAGGCGAAGAACAAAAAATTGAAAGCGCAAAAAAATAAGGCGTTGAAGGCACCCAAAAAGAAAGCGTGCAAATTCGATTTGGGAGTCCTAAAGCCCACCCTCTTGATACTGCTGGAATTCGTCGTAATCGGAATCGCGGTTTGGGCCATGAGCATTGTCGGAGCGGAAAACCAAATCATCAGCTCCATGGCCGCATTCCTCTCATTGAACATTCACTGGTTCCTACTCGCGTTCGCCTTGTTCACTTACGAGGACTACTACGAGCACCACAGCAAAATCGTGAGGCGCTTATCCCCGTTATCACACGCAGCGCGCGCCGCATTCGCAATTTGGGTGCTCTTGAGCATATTCAAGGTAATCCTCCCGGCGTTCCCGTTCGTTGACGAAGCCAATGTCTTGTACTACAACAACTTCTGGCTAATCCTCATCGTGCTATTCGCGCTCGCCTACGTAGCGCGCAAAATCAAGTACGCCTTAAAGGAATAGAAAGAATAATGAAACGCGCGTTGCTAGCCGCCCTCGTTGCCTCGCTATTACTCGCGGGGTGCCTAACACAGCCAACAGAAGCTGAGTCAATAAGTGTTGCCGCGTGGAACCTGCAAGTGTACGGCCAGTCAAAAGCCTCGAACGCCTCATTATTGAATGATTACGCCGCGAAAATCAAAAACTATGAAATAGTTTTCGTCCAGGAAATTAGGGATAAGAGCGGGACTGCCTTTCCGGCTTTGTGCTCGCGCTTGCTAGAATACGATTGCTTGAACTCGTCGCGTGCGGGCTCAACGAGCTCGAAGGAGCAGTACGGAGTGATTTACAAGCACGGAGTCGAAGTCATCGGCTTTCACGATTACAACCCGGAATTAGAACAGGAATTCGAGCGCGCGCCACTCTCAATTACCCTCGAAACCAAGGGTTACGAGTTCACCGTCCTCGTTTTGCACGCGCGCCCTGACGCTGCGGACGAGGAAATCGAGAAGCTGGAATCAATTGCGAGTGAACTCGAAGGAAACGTAATCGTTCTCGGCGACTTGAATGCGGATTGTAATTACTACGATTATGACGGAAGCGACTTCGCGGGCTGGCTCTGGGCGATTAACGAGGACACCACGGTCTCGAAGACGGACTGCGCTTACGATAGAATCATTTTGAACGCGGACGCTTCACAAGAATTCGTTGCAGCAGGGATTGACCGAGACGGCATTACTTCGGAGCACTCTGACCACTACTTAGTGTGGGCGAAATTAAAAATTAATTGAATCAACCCTTTTATTTACTCGAATAACATTAATTTTGATTTGAATGAAATCCGTTAAGCAAACCATTAACGCATTCAAGTCAATACTGCCATTACTATTCAGCGTGCTATTACTCGTTTCCCTGGCAACGAACGCGCTACCCGACGAGTTCTACTCGCAAGCGTTCGACGGGAGTTGGCGCGACTTAATCGTGGGCTCGGGCATAGGAAGCATTGCCGCCGGGAACCCGAGCACTAGTTACGTAATCGGCGGGGAACTCGCAAGCCAAGGCGTTGGCTTAGCCGCAATAACCGCGTTCATGGTAACATGGGTAACCGTGGGCCTAGTGCAATTCCCAGCGGAATCCGTGCTACTAGGCAAAAAGTTCGCAGTGGCGCGCAACTTAACCGCTTTCGCCTCGGCAATCGCAGTGGCAGTACTAACCACGGCTTCAATGGGGTTGATAGCGTGAACTGGAACCGCGCCTTGCTATTATTTTCCCTTGCGCTGTACGCAATCGCTTACTTCATTGCACCCGCCTTGTTCGAATCCGCAGTGAACGGCTTCGCTTCCTTATTGTGGAAAATCGTGCCTTCCCTAATCTTCATTGCCGTGCTAATGGTATTATTCAATAAGTACGCAAGCAAAAAATTCATCGGGGAGTGGCTTAACACCGGAGGCGCGCGCGGCTGGCTCGCAGCTACTATAGGCGGATTAATTTCAATGGGTCCGGTGTACTTGTGGTACCCGCTAATCGCCGACTTGCGCGAGAAGGGCTTTAGTGCCTCGCTCTCCGCCTGCTTCTTGTACAACCGCGCGGTCAAGCTGCCCTTGCTGCCTTTAATGGCTGCTTACTTCGGCTTGGCTTACACCTTAATCCTCGGCGCTTGGATGATAGTATTCTCAATAATAAACGGTTTAATCGTAGGGAGGCTGGTAGAATGAAAATAGCAATTGCAAGCGAAGGCAAGACAAAGGACTCAACAGTGAGCGGCCGCGCCGGCAGGGCGCCGTACTACTTAATATTCGAATCTAAGAAACTATTAGAAGCGTGGAAGAACCCGTTCGCGGTAGGCGGCGGCGGTGCCGGCTTCTCCGTGGCAAAAGTCCTGGGAGACAAGGGCGTGAAGAAAATAATCGCCGGGAAAGCCGGGCCGAATTACGCGGTAGCATTGAAAGAGCGCGGGATAAAGTTCAAGGAAGCCGAAGGCAAGGTAAGCGCATTCTTAAAATAAAACGGGCTCAAACCCCGCAAACCGTCTTAATTACCGTGCCATCCTTGGCAACCGAGTAAACATCTTCGTTCCCTTCAGCGTCCTCCACGAACACGTTATAGAACGCCTCGTTCAACTCGACCGAGTTAGAATAGCTCCAACCCGGCTCTTTCTCCTCCAAGTAACTCTCGACGATGAACCAAGCCGTACTCTCGCTAACACCCACGAAGTCGTCGACCGGCTCAGTCAACGCGCCCTCACTCTCGCACCAACACGACGGCTCCAAACAAGAGAACAAAGCGCAGTAATCCCCGTCAAAAGGCGCGCACTCAATCGGCAAGTCAGCCGGGAAAAGCACGACCGCAGGCTTCTCCGGCGGGTTCTCAATCCAAATCAAGGGACCGCGCGGGTTCGACAACACGAAGAACGCGGCGATGAACAAGACCGCGCCGATTAATATCATACACTTTTTTTTCAATTCAACCACTACCACTTGCCGAAGAAGTTGTTTATGTTAAAGTAGTAATAGCGGAGTGAGCCGTCTTCACAGCGAGTGTGCAGAATGTCGTAAGCAATGTCTCCTTGCCACTCCAAATCCTGTTGTTCAACCTCCGCCGGGCCTCCGTTACACGGGCAGGCGTTCTCGGTTAGCCAATCGTACTCCCAAGTAACTCCAGTGTCCTCGGTATACTCGGTGACGACTATCGCGGTTTCAAACGAGTCGCCTACGCCCGCGCCGCAGCCATCCGCGAGAACCGCGAACCCGAGCGCCAATAAAACGCCCAAGAGAACAACGACTCCAGCGATTGTAATCCAAAACTTCTTTCCCATGAAGCAAGCAATCTCGCGGCTTATTTAACGGTTAGCCCGCTAGCAGCCAAACGCTAGCCACCGCGAGTGCAACCGCGGCCCAGCCCTTCCAACCGAGTTTCTCCTTATAGAAAGCGGACGAGAGGAACGCGGTGACGACGAGGTTCATGTTCACCACGGGAATAATAATCGACGCCGGGCCGAGCGAAAACGCCGTGAATGTAAACAAAGTCGCGACTGCAAAACAAAAGCCGGATATAGACAAGCGCTTCAAGTCCAACGCGCGAACCTTGGATAACTCCCTGCGCTTGCGTGCGAGAATAAAAACCGCGTAAAAGAGAGTCGCAGCGGTCATGAAGAAAGCAAAAGCGAGGAACGCCCCGGACGCATTCACTGCCGCCGCGTTAAAGTAATTCATCACGCCCAAGATAACCATCGAGGCCACTGCGTACTTTAGCCACGCTCCCCCGTTAACGCGGAGAGAGCCGAGTAAAGGCACTACTAACACCGCGAGGGCAACGCCGGCTACGCCTTGCAGCGAAAGCGACTCGCCGAGGAAAAATAAAGCAAGGGGCACGGTGACTAAGGCGTTCAAGTTAATGATGGTGGCAACGCTTGACGCGTAACCCGTCTTCAAAGCGGCGTACAACAAAGTCAACCCGAGGAATAACGCGAAGCCAGCAGCTACGGAGTCAAAGGTTAGGGCGGAAAGCGAGAACTCAGCGAATAATAGGACGGCGACCCAAGCAAAAAGCATTTGCGATGCTGACTCGATGAAGCCCGCGATTACCGGGTCGAGGCCGCCGAGCGCGGTCTTGCGGTAGAAGTTAGCGAACCCGTAGACAACGAGTGCAAATAAGACGAACAACCACATTTTAAAGCGCCCTGGGCAGGACAGAACAAACAGGTAAGACTCCCTACTCTTTCAAGCCCCCTTCTAAAACAAGTAGGCTAAATCAGTATTTAATTCTATAGTCAAAGCTAAACAAAATATTTATTTTAAAAAATAATAAAGCAAAG
>CAYZDE010000029.1:3767-9017 GCA_964477205.1 Microcaldota archaeon | reverse complement strand
CTGGCGCCGGGCGAATCTGTTTACTTCGAGTACTACGCGGACGAGTACCTCGCATTGAGTGAATTTCAAGAGCCCGGCGTAAGTTTCGGAGCCCCGGTTTTAGTTCGGGCATCCTTGAACTTTAATTACTGGGAATGGCCGATTTGGTACTGGCTAATCTTGTTACTGCTGCCGTGCTGGTGGGCATGGAACTCAAGCCGCAAGCATGCAAAAGCCAAAATTTAATTTAAAGCCAAAACCTTGAATAACCACACCCGCCATTACCTATTCAATGGAATCTTCAAGCAAGTGGATGGCTCTTGCAGTGATAGGCGTACTCGCGGTCTACTCTTCATTATTCTTATTGTCCAGCGGGCCAACGCAGCCCTCAGTGCAGGGAGGCATTGCAACGCAATTGACTTACATGGTCAAGGGGTCCACTGGAACGAATTACTTGCCGCTGGCAATCGGCTTGCTCGGCCTCTTATGCTTACTGCTAAGCGGCTATTACTACCGAAAAAAATAGTTAAGGAAAAATTAGTCCTTGATTAAGACTGCGTTAACCACGCCGTCCTGCCCGGGCCTGCTCGTGACGCGCGCCTTGCCGGCTTCAGTCTCGATTATGGTTCCCTTCGTGATGATGTCCTCGCGAGTGTAATGCCTGTTCGCGGCGGATTCGATTACGTCCTTCACGCGCGCCTTTTTTACGATGCCGTTATCGCTCACATTAGCCCACGCTACAATGTCCGCGCTCACTTTCGAACCTGCCCCGCGCGTGCGGAAAGGCGTGCGCTTTTCCTTTTCGTCGGCGCTAACCTTCGTGCGCGCGAAGAAGCCGCCTTGGTGGCACAATCGCTTGTCGCGCGTGCTACGCTTTCGCGCTCCCGAACCGCTTCCCTTCGTGGTAACCACTTTATGATATTGAACCATTTTCAAACATTCCTCCTTTTAGTAAAAGGTAACTAAAAATGGGGGCAAACGAGGTTATAAAACCTTTTGTTGGAATTCATTCATTACGCGCGCCTTGCCTGGCGAGCAACCGGTTTACGAATTTAGTGCGCGCCCGCGAACTTTCTTCCAAGTTCGCTATAACTGACTTGACGCGCGCTTCGTGGCGGTCGATTCCACGCGGGGAAACGCCGATTCCCTCGGCGTGAAGCACATTCAGTTTAGGGTATATTTGAGTAATGAGTTTCGGCTCGTAGTGATTGGAATTCACGAACCCGTTTAATACCAAATCCAGTTTAATTCTCGCGGCTTTAGCGCGCTTGGCTAATAGGCCGTTGCGCTTCAACGGCGCGACCATTAATGATTGCTTTACTTCACGGTCATTCAACAAGGACAGTAAGTTTTTTTCAACCGTGAGAATAGCCGTGTGGCGTTCGGTCTCGGTTTTCAGTTTGGATTCCTTCACGAGGCGGGAGCGCACGCTTTGAAAAGCATTGCTCAAGCCGCCTTCCTGCATTTCACCGATGCCGATTCCCATTATAATAAATTAAGGCGCTGAACTACTTTAAATATTCTAATTTCCTTCAAATTAGCGACCATGGCTGCGCGCAAGAAGAAGGACGATAAGTATTCATTAAACGCCTTCAAAAAAAGCGAGAAAAAAGGGTTATACACTGACTTCGAGGAGGCGTTGCGCCGTGATAAGCGCAAGACGGATAAGAAAGCTAGAAAGCCGAAATTGCCATTGTTCATTCGCGTTACGCGGGTTCTAGCGCGCAACTTCAAATCGTTCGGGAAGAACGCTAAGTACACTGACGAGCAAGCGCAGGCAATGGCGTTCCTCGGCTGGAACATAAATGCCGAAGAGTTTTACGCCGCTTACAAATCGCTGTTCATGGTTGGGTTGATAGCCGGAATTACCCTCGGCGGCTTATTGTTCGTAATCCTAACTTCAATCCTCGGCTTGGACTCACTCGTGGGAATGGTGACTCTAGGCTTGCTCACGCTCGCGCCAATCATAGCCAGTTTTTATTACTTGAATTACCCGAAGTCGGCTGTTGAGCACGAGAAGATGCAGTCGCTGGCGTACGTTCCGGAAATCGTTAATTACTTAACGATGAGCATGCGCTTAACGCCGAACTTAGAGAAAGCCGTGTCTTTTGCCGCGAACCACGGGCAAGGTAAAATCGCCGAGGACTTCAAGAAGCTGGTTTGGGACGTTCAAATCGGCCGTTACAACAGCATCGAGGAAGGCTTGGATGACTTGGCGTATAAGTGGGGTAGCTACAACGAGGATTTCAAGCAGGCATTAATGTTAATTCGCGCTAGCGTACTCGAAGCCAATACCCAGAGCCGGGATGAACTCTTGGAGAAGGCGAGCAACGACGTCTTGGAGGGAACCCGCGAGAAAATGGATTCTTACGCGAGAAAGCTCCAGCAGCCCACGGTTTACTTGTACTACTTCGGCATCCTCTTGCCTTTGTTACTGGCAATCATTCTCCCGATCGGGGGGAGCATGACCGGCGCTGCCTTGGCTAAGCCCGAGTACTTGTTCATCGGGTACAACATAATCATCCCGATAGTGGTTTACGCCTTCGGGTCGATGATCGTAGCGGGTAAGCCGCCGACTTACAAAGCGCCTGAAATCCCGGTTGACTTCCCTGGCTTGCCCCCGCGCGGGCGCGCCCGCATCCTAGGGCATAACCTGCCGTTCCGCGTCTTCGCAATCCTGCTCATAGTCGGGCTGGTGGCCGCAGGGTATTACACGGATACGGGCGCAATGCAAGGAACTTTGAACTCGATAATCATCCCGGTTAACGGCGCGCTCTATGATGCTACGGACGGGGACTTCGACTTGTTTGGGGGCGAAGAAGAATTAGTAATCGCCGGAACGCTCGGCCAGATACCCGATTTTGAGGCGCCCGGCACGGAGAGTTACGAAGCGGAAGTGAGTAAGATACCGCACTTGACTTGGTTTAAAACCGAGTTAGGGCTATTCGTAGGCCAATTCACTATATTCGGGTTCTTAATCGGAATTGCCCTTGCAACCAGCACTTGGCTAATGGGAGAATACGGCGCACGCAAGAAAGTGCAGGATGAGATTCGCTCAATGGAAAGCGAGTTCAAGGACGTCATGTACGTGCTGGCGTCACGCCTTGGGGAAGGAAAGCCCATTGAAGACGCTTTAAAGAATGCTACCGAGTTCCTGCCTAAGTCGCGCATTGCAAACCGCGTCTTCAAGCGCGTGCTACAAAACATTACTACCATGGGCATGACCCTCGACGCGGCGGTGTTCGATAAGACCTTCGGCGCGCTCAAAGACTTGCCGTCACGCACGATTCAAGGGGGAATGCAATTCTTAATCGGGTCAATTGAATTAGGCGTGAACGTTGCAGCGAAGTCGCTGATTAACTTGTCAATGCAATTGCGTAATGCCCAAAAAATCGACGAGTCACTCA
This sequence comes from Microcaldota archaeon, assembly GCA_964477205.1. Classification (GTDB taxonomy): domain Archaea; phylum Micrarchaeota; class Micrarchaeia; order Norongarragalinales; family Norongarragalinaceae; genus UBA93. Next base: position 5,631 of record CAYZDE010000029.1, on the reverse strand, counting down.
AGAGGCTGCTGCAGGACGTAACGCAAATGCTCTCGACAATGGCTACCTTCGTCGCACCGATAGTGCTCGCCATCGTAAGCGCAATGCAACGCTTAATAACCAATTCACTTGCGTCAACAAGCGGAGGCACGGGAGAGGAAGCTCTCGAAGCCGCCGGCACCGAAGGATTCCAAATGAGTGGGATGTTCACCAACCCGGACGCCATGGAAGGCACCGCGGACCCGGGCACCTTCATCGCAATCATGGGCATTTACGTAATGCAAGTCGTCATACTCCTCACTTACTTCAACTCGCAAATCGAGGAGACGAACAATAAGCTGCACACTTACACGAGCATCGCGAAAGCGCTGCCAATAGCAGTGATACTCTACTGCGTGGTCGTCTACTTCGCCAGCACTATGCTAGGCGGTTGAAAATGAACGCACAAATAGTCAAGGGCGCGCGCTTCATCGTCATTACAATCGCCTTAATCATCGCCTTCTACTTCGCCCTCGCCCCCTTATCGAGCGCACTCGCCGGGTTCACCGCCGAAGCATCACGCATTGCACTAAACGCAATCAACATTGAATCCACGATTGAATGGCTGAACAATGAACCACACTTAATCGGGCAAAACTTCGACGCTTTATTGAGCGAAGCGTGCTGGGGGCGGCTGGAAATAGCCGTGCTCGCGGCCACGATAATCGCGAGCGAAGACCGCTCGATTCGAAAGCGCCTAGCGGGAATAGCACTGGGCATCGCACTCGTAATCGGCGCGTTCAACCCGATTCGCATTGCCTTGAGCATTGCCTCGCAAAGCGAACTCGTCCACGACGTCCTCTTCCGCTTCACTTTACTAGCCGTACTCGTCGGATACTACGCCTTGTGGTACCTGGCATTATCAACCAAACAATTTAATTCACTCTCGAAGTGGTTCAAGCAATGAAGAAAGCGTTTATTGCAGCGCCGCTGCTGGGCACGATTATTTTCCTAGCAAGCATCCTATTCGTCGTGAACTTAAGCAAAGCGGAAGCAGGGGACACCGCGTTAATCGCTTCGGACGCTTACCACAACCGAATCGTGTCCATACTAGAGATTTACCGCACGGACCTCGGCTCGCAATTCCGCGAGAACTTGAGCCGCGTAATCGAGGACTTCCTCACGAGCCAGTGTTGGGATAACTTGTTTCAAGTGCGGAACGCGGACGCGAATAATCAGCCGTTAAATAGCATGCAGGATATTCGCAGGGCGCGCTGTGAGCACGTGAGCGAGGTAATCCACCAAGTCATCTGCTCTTTCTCGAGCCAACCGGATTGCGGAAGTTCAGATCCACAACAACCAGATTATAATCCAAATTACGCGGATTGCATGGCCGCGAGCGGAGGCAAGTACGGCTTGCCCGCGTGGATGGGGAGCATTTCAACACCGTTCACTTTCGAAGGCGTCTCGTTCGAGCTCTCGAACCCGGATCAATTCGAGGTGTTCACTAATTCACAAGATCCTGATTACTTGGAGAGTTGCCAGAAACTCATCGGCGGGAGCATATTCGACTGCGACGCTTTTGCCGAAGGTGACTTCCAATGCCGCGACCCGGACACGGATGAAATCGTGCCGGGCTGCGAGCAGGGAACTTTCTACGTGAAAGTGAACGTGCTTGACGAAGACATCTACCCTAACCTCCCCCGCGTGCTCAGCGACGACCAAACCGGAAACCAAGTGCGCTCGGGAGCAGTTGGAGACGACAATTTTTACCTCCCCATCAACTACCCGTTATTCAAGTACTATGATTACGCGCTCGGCGCGTTCGAGTACCTCGCTTACGGAACCAACGCCGAACCCGGAGATGTTGGCTCGAAGGAAAGCGGAGTCGCCGAAGGATTCTGCG
>CAYZDE010000029.1:0-3667 GCA_964477205.1 Microcaldota archaeon | reverse complement strand
TTCATCGACTACGACACTTCACTGCAAACCAACCCGAACCAACGCAATCAATTCTGCTGGCGCGCGAGCCCTAAGCACTATCCGCCATCGTGAAACGCGGGTTTTAAAGCCGATTCCGCCCTCTTAATTAGTTATGGAACAGCCGCAGGCAACTAATGGTTTAAAAAAGTTTTATGCGAAAATCGAGGATTCTTTTTATGATTTCGCGGAGGCCCTCGAGGCAAAAGGCGTTCCCGCCATCCGGTTCTTCGTAGAGCCGCTCGAACGCTCGGGCATACCCTCGTTCCCCATTGCAATAATATTATTACTCGCTTTGATAGGGGGCGGCTTGTTCCTCGCTCTGGGAGCCGCACCGCAAAGCGGCTTAACCGTACGCGTTTACGCGGATAACGCCGCGCTCGGCGGGGCTCAAGTCACCATTTACGCCGGAGACGTGGCGGTAGCGCAAGGAGAAACCAACTCGAACGGCGAAGCATTCTTCCCGGACTTGAAAGGAAACGAGTACACGGTCAAGGCCGTAAAGAACGGGTACGCCTTGCGGACGGACAGCGTGGACTTACGCGAGCGCGCTTCGGTGCGCTTGGACTTAAGCAAAGGCGGAGAAATAATACTGCCTTCGGCCACGCCGACTCCCGAACCTTGGGCATTCCAAAACGCGCACGACGAGGATTCATACGGAAAACTGCGCGTGACGGTAAAAGACGAAGCAACTGGCGACGCACTCGACGCTACGGTGCGCGTATTCAACGCTAAGTCAAGCGTGATGATGGCGGAATTAGATGCGAGCGCGTCGAACGGGGGAATCGTTTCAATGGAAGGCGTGCAAATCGACACGCAAGTATTCCTAACAGTCAGCGCGGAAGGCTACCTGGCACACGAAGGCTCGCAAAACCCGACAATAATTAAGGAAGGCATAACGAGCATAACCGTTGAGTTAACTCAAGCAATAACCTTCGAAGACATTGAGAATGAGAACACCAGTTCCGTGAACTTGAGCCAAGTGAACGCGGGCTACTCCACGATAACAATTACCAAGGAAGACGAAGAGCCGGTGAAGTACGCGAACGTCGCGGTCTACCAAGTAAGTGGAAGCCAAGCCTTGCTCGTCGAGGAAGACGACACGGACTCAAACGGCGAAGCAACCTTCTTGCTGAATAATACCAATGAATACTTCGCGGTTGCCTCAAAGGGAGGGTACTTTGATGCTTACACACAATTATTCGAAGCAGGAGAGGACTCGAACCTCACATTAATTCACGTTACCGAGAACACTACTGCAAACCTACTCGTAATCGTAGAGAGCGAATACGGCGAACTCGTGGACGACGCCCTCGTACAGCCATTCGCCTCTACTTCATTCGGATATTACTACGCGCTCGCTCCAAGCGAAGAAACGAATGACGACGGGGAAGCCGAATTCGAAGAGCTCCCGCAAAACAACCAGGAAATCGTAGTGAATGCCTCTGCATTCGGCGGCGCCGGCTCGGCTGCCCTAGCACTCGAATCAATAGAGAACAATGCAACGGTAATACTCTACTGGGACGAAGCGACAATTATCGCAAGCGCGCGCGACTTGATTACAAACTCAAGCATCGGCGCATCGTTCACTGCTTACTACGACGGGGTAGAACTCGACTCCTGCATTACGGTTGAGGGCGGCTCGTGCAACCTCACCGTTAAGCCGCGCAAGCCCATTAACATCACAATTGAAGCAATCGATTATGAACCTTTTGAAACCGTGGAGAACCTGGAGCCCCTTGAATTCATCCAAGCCGAATACTACCTCTACCCGTCCGACGCGCTCGACGGTTCGGAACTAATCTTCCAAAAAGCAGTGAGCAATGCTCCATTACACTACGGCGAGGAAGTCGAGTCATTCAAACTCGGCCACACTTACTCACTGTACTATTCATTCTACGCGGAAGCCGCGGACTTAACCGGAGCGTACTCTTCACTCGGCAACTTCGTCGGCGCTAACCAGGACGCGCGCTTAACCGGCCGCTACCCGCCTGCTGCAATAGAATGGGCAGGAACCTCACTCTCCTGTAACCCTGAATTATTCGAGGAAGGCGAAGATTACGCTTGGCTCGACCTTGCCTTCGCGACTAATGTGCCGAACCTCCTAATTTTCAATGTTACCATTGACGAGGACGCGGAATTAAACGAGGAAACACATTCTGCGAACCTCACCGCGTATTACAGGAGTTACTTGAAGCAAGGCGAAGCGTGGCTCCGCAACCCGTTCGACGAGGCACTAGGAACTAGCGCGGATGAACCGCTCGAAAGCGGGTGCTATTCACCTGCTTACAACGAGTCCTTCCTAGTGATGAGCCCGAAAACAACTTGCAACAAAGGCGTCTGCACGACTTTCGAGTACGCGCAAGGCAGCGGCTCGCTTTACGGCGAGGGCTTCCAAGCCGAATCAATGCAAGGCGTGGCGCCCGAAGACGACGAGTTCGAAGCACTCGAAATGCATTACTACTTCGAGTTCTACAAGAACGCCGGCGACTCGATAACCATTGCCTTCAACTCGGAAGCCGAGCACACCGAGTTGTTATCCATAAGCGTACCGAACGCGGATTGCACGGGCAGTGAACTTGTTGAATTAACCGATAATTCCTTTTCACTTGACTTGAGTCACGTGAAAGCGTGCTCGAATTACCACGATTACGACCCCTCCATCTACCCGGAGAACTGGGGCTTCGGCGGCGTAATTTACGCCCGCCCGCTCGCGGAAGTGAACCAAACCCCCGTGGTCATTCAACTGAGCACTAACAATTCAGACAGCACGCACGGCTCTTGGTACGCCATAGGCGAAGGCGAGCAAGTGGAAACCGAATACGCGACTCTCTCGTTCAACGATTTCTCGCAGACCGCCTACCCGAGCGAAGAAGAGGAAATCGACGACCAAGACCTCCCGCGCGCAATAAGCGTAACGGACTGCACGGACAATGAAATCGCGCTCGGAGAATGTCACCACGGACTCCTCTCTTTTGAATTCGAAGTTGAAATCGAGCGCGGACGCGACTCAAACACCGTTTCACTTTCCACAAACGAATTCAAGCTGCCATTATCCAGCGTTCTCTACAAGCTTCCCGGCGACTCGAACTGGCGCACCGCGCAAATCACGGGCAGCCAGGCCGTAATCAATGCGGGCGCACTCGAGGAAGGCGACGAAGTCGACGGCAAGGCGTACGCCAAACCCATCCTCTCAGAAGGCCTCAGCACTTACACGAGTGTCACCCTCGTCCACTCTACAATGGACGAGTTCGGCAACCACGAGACCCTCGAAGAGCAAACAGTGATGGTCGCCGCTAATGATAGCATTCCCGAAAGCGGCTGGCAAGGATGGTTCCAAGAAGGCGAGGACAATTGCAACGGAGAAATCATCGTCACCTTCGACCCAACGCTACTCGAAGACCAACGGTTGTACTTGCAAGGAGGGTGCACCGACTTAGGCATGCGCGTCACCCCGTTGTTCCCCGCGGACGCAATTCCGACTACGGTGGAAAACAACGGGCAGGCACTACTCGCTAAGCTCGCGGTTGCACCCGAAGGCGAATTCAACGAGGACGCAGCTGGCTGCTTCGAGTCATGCTCGCGCGACCCCGACACGAACGAAGTCGGCTCGTGCAGCACGGGTTATGGCAGCGCACTCACCGAGGAA
>CAYZDE010000028.1:7128-10539 GCA_964477205.1 Microcaldota archaeon | reverse complement strand
GGCAGCAGGAGTTCGCGTTCAGCGACCCTGTCGGCGAGTTCTCAACGAAGAAGCTGGAATGGCCGACGACCTTCCTGGAAAGCGCGGCTTTGTACGGCTACTACACCCTTCAAGTCGCTTCCGTCGTGTCAAGCTTCGGAACCGCGAGCGGTTGGTGGGCTGTCACTAACAGTTTCTGGGGCAATGTAGGCATCGGCGCCGGAGCGGGCGCGTTCGGCGGGTTCCTCAAGTACGCTTCGGCGGACGAGAAGTGCTCTAGCAAGTTGTGGTCGAGCCTCGCTGCGGGAACGCTCACTGGAACCGCCAGGGGAGCAATCCGTGGCCTCTATGCTAAACATGCTGTTGACGCCGGTTATCCAAAGGGTAGTGCTGAAAGCTACGAGTGGACCTGGATGAAAGGACGTGTGGGAGCCGGAGCTGCCATACTCGACGGCGGAATAGGCCTCGCCGAGTACGCTTGGCTCTCAAACATCAACGACAAGGGCTGTTACTCGTGCAATGAAGAGGAAGTTGCCGCCGAGGACTCCACAGTCGGCAAGGTCTGGGGCTGCAACGAGAAGAACACGGACACCTGGTTCGTAACGAGCTCGAACGAAAACCCGAATTAAGGAATTTCCTTTTTTCCTTTTCTTTTTTATTCGCTTAGTGAGTAGTGTTTAATCGTATGTACGAAGACATATTTGAAGTGGACGAGGCGGGGATGCACCGCAAGGGCAATTGGCTTTGGTGGTGGTGGATATTCTACTACCGGCAACCCAAGGAAACTCCGAAGCAGTTAATGATTTTGTGGTCCACTAAGAACGAGAAGCACATCAATTGCAATGGCCTCGACGTGCGTTTGCGCAACGAATTCATCAAGCGCGACGACAATTCTTTGAACATTGACGGAGTCGTGGCGGCGTGGTACTATGACGGCAAGCAAATGCATGAGAATTACTTACTCGACCAAACATCGGTAATAGTCAACAGCCAAAGCGTAAAGACCGGGAAGCCGGACTCTTCTTTTGAAGTGAATAGTGAGGGATTTGAAGTGAAACTCCGCGATTTAGAGTTCGACGTATTCAACATCCAAAAAAACGGTTTTTATGCGCCCCAGTACAGGGAATCAAAGTTTCCGGGTACCCGCTACTCTTACGACATCCACAAGATAACGCGCGCGGACTTCAAAGCAAGCAACGGGAGCGGCACGGCGTACTTCCAGCGCGTGCGCGTTAACGCTCCGGCGCCCCCGTGGTACTGGGGCGTGCACCACTTCGACAACGGAGAGGCCCTGCATTATTATGAGCCGCACTTTAGCTCGACTTTAATCACTGACAAAGCGAAACCATCATGGGCGCTCCCAATAAAGCAAGAGTTCGAATTCTACGATGGAAAGCGCGTACATCGTAACAAGAGCGTGCGCGTGAAGCGCGAGGGGAGCAAGGAAAAACCGCATTTCATTGTCGAATCAAGCGGCCCCGCCGGGAAAGCCCGAGTGATAATCAAAGCTTACGCAGCAGCCGCGTGGCGCTTCAACAAGAGCTCGTTCAACCGGTTCACTTACAATGAATACCCTTCACTAGTCGAGGAGTTTCGGTTTAAGAACGCGTCCGGCGAGTGGACGATTGACGACCTCGGGACCGGTTACGGGAACTCCGAGCACTCAACCGGCTTGCTTTGGTAAACAGTTAATAATGCTTTCGACCCTATTTTTTCTTTGTTGCCGCAGTAGCTTAGTTCGGGAGAGCGATCGGCTGAAGACCGATAGATCGGGAGTTCAAATCTCCCCTGCGGCACTCTTTTTTTTTCTTTTTTCCAGCCGTAGGCTTTGCAATGCCCCCTTTTTTATTCGCTTGGGGCTTTAATGCATTTCATAATGAAGCGCTTCATTGCCTGCTTATTGTTACTCGCCGCCCTCTCGTCGGCGGCGCACTTGTCCCCTAAACAATTCGGTTCAGCCGAGTTCACCGTACGCGTTGACTGGGTTCTTGAAGAAGGCTCAGGCGAGGGAGTTGACGCGCTCGAAACATTCGGCTTCCCGACGACCGCATTCCAAACAATTGATTATTACTCCGAGGATGATTACTCGGTTAGCACGGATGAGTGGGGGAATAAGCGCTTGCGTTTTGAGTGGCCGTCCACTCAATCGAAAACAATTAGCGTGCTAGTCGAGGCGAAGGTGGATTACTCAAGCGGCTTGAGCTCAGCGAGCCAAGCGAACGAAGCGTACCTTGAAGCTAGTGAATTCGTTGTTTTAGACGACTTGGCTTTAATGCAGTCGCAACTAATTGCCGGTAGCGCCGAGGGTGACTTCGAGAAAGCCGTTTTGTTGGCGGATTGGGTTCACAATAATGTGGAATACGATGAAGAGTACTGGGATGACGAGTACGCTTCAGATTTCGTGCTTGAAGAGCGACGCGGAGTTTGCAATGAGCAGTCGCACTTGCTAATCGCATTATTGCGATCGCAAGGCGTGCCAGCGCGTTTCGTAGCCGGATTCGTTTACTCGGGCGAATTATGGGGCCCGCATGCTTGGGTTGAAGCCGCGATTGATGAGTATTGGGTTCCATTAGACCCGACTTTTAACGAGGCCGGCATGTTGGACGCAACGCATTTGAAGTTTGCCCACGCGCCCGACCAGAGCGGAATAACCGAGGAAGTTACGCGGGGATTATCAGTAACCAAGCCCGCTTTGCAGGTGATTGTGCAAGAGAGCAGGGAATTCGACTTGCCTTTCATCATAAAAGATTTTAAAGCTCCAGAACTCGTTGGCCCGGGCGCGTTGGGAAAGGCGACTGTGGTAATTCAGAGTTCGTCCAGCCGAGACCAGGCAGTCCCTTTGTACTTAACCGTTCCAACGAAGCCGCTTGAACTCGCGGTAGTGATTGCCGGCGATGCGGATTCCCTAGTATTCTTACCTTCTGGTTCGCAGCGCGCTGTTTCCTGGAACTTAGTGTTTCCAGAGGCGCTTGAAGAGGGCTATTACTACAACTTCACTATAATCTTGGATTCTTTGGGTAAGAGCGCGGATTTTGAAGTGCAAGGGCGCTCGGACGCCGACGCCCCGATAGTAGAGTCCATTGTAATAGACTCGTTGAGCGCTAGGTTCGAGGAAGGCGCGATAACCGTTACCGCGGAATTGTCGAATCAGGGGAACGCGGGAGTTAACGCTTTCCTTAATTGCTCGCTTAACGGGTTCTCCGACGAGTCCATGGTTACCCTTGAAGTGGGTGATTCGCAAATAGTCCAATTCGTTTTCGAGGCACTCGAGAGCGGTGAAGCGCTAACCGGTGCTTTGGTAGTCACGACGCAGCGCCATACGATAACGCAGCCGTTCAACATAGTCGTTCCCGAGCCGCCTAAAGTAGAGAAGGTGGAACCCGACTTCGTCTTGCTATCCTTCCTGGTGATAGGCGTATTATTGCTCGCGAC
>CAYZDE010000028.1:4439-7028 GCA_964477205.1 Microcaldota archaeon | reverse complement strand
TGCGACCGCTGGGATTTGAACCCAGGTCTTGACGTTGGCAACGTCATATCCTACCAAACTAGACTACGATCGCTTTTTTGGAATTGATTATTTGAACAATTAAACCTTTAATTGTTTTCGTTAGTAGACCTTCCACCCGTTCGCGGCTCCTTCGCCAACCGAGAGCAATTCGAGGCGAGAGAAATCGCCTTCCGGGCACGCGGCGAGTATCATCCCGTTCGATTCGATTCCGCGCACGGTACGCGGTTCGAGATTCGCCACCACGATTACGCGTTTGCCTACCAGCGATTCGGCTTCCATCATTTGGGCGATTCCCGCGGCGAGCGTGCGCTCTTCGCTCCCGATGTTCACGGTTAGCTTTAATAATTTGTCCGCGCCTTCCACGCGTTCGGCTGCCTTCACGGTACCGACGCGGAAGTCGAGTTTCTTGAAGTCGTCGTAAGTCGCCATATGCCCTTATTTCACCTTTATTTCTTCTTTCTTCCCGCTCTTCGCCGCCGTAGCGCCGGCTTGCACTGCGGCGAGAGCGTACAAGCCATCCGTTGCGGTAACGAATGGTTCGGCTTCTCCGCGAACGCAAGCGAGGAAGTGTTCTAGTTCCGCACGCAATGGCTCGCCCTTTTTAATGAATATTTTCAATTCATTGCCTTGGCCCGCGTGCGTGACGAGCTCGTTGAACGTCTTGTAAGCGTGGTACTCTTTTGGAATTTCCTCCAGCTTGAATATGGATAGTGATTGTTTAGTGTAGTCGACTCGCGCTACGCCTTCCTTGCCGACGAGTAATAACTCGCGCACCTTGATGGGTGACACGCGGTTCGCTTCAACGCTAGCGGTGAACCCGCCGTCGAACTCGAACACGCAAGAGCACAAGTCATTCGAACCCAGTTTCAGCCAGTCGCGTTCGATGGCGCTCACGGCAACCGGTTTTTTACCCGTCAAGTACGTGAGTAAATCCACGTCGTGCACGGCTAAATCGTACAATGCATCGCCTAGCTTTCGATTCGACGGTATGCCGTAACGGTGCGTTGAAGCGTAAACGAGTTCGCCGAGCATTTTCAAATTATTTTTCAACTCGGTTATCGCCGGGTTGAACCGTTCGAGGTGCCCCGGCATCAATAAAACGCCTTTCTCTTCGGCTAGTGCCTTCAACTCAAGGCCTTTTTCTATGGAATCGCACAACGGCTTCTCTAACAGCATCGGCAAACCCGCTTCGATTATCTTCTTGCCGACTTCGTAATGCAAGTGGGTTGGTACGACGACGCTGGCCGCGTGCGCTTCGCCTTCCGTGAGGGCTTCCTCAAGCGACGCAAAGCACTTTATCTTCTCGTTTCCGTCGAATTGCTTTAGCGTTTCCGGGTTCGGGTCGACCACGCGGACTTTCTTAACCGCGTCCATCTCCGAGTAAACGCGGGCGTGGTGCCTGCCCATGTTTCCCGCTCCCACTACTATAATATTCATTTTAAATTCCCACTGCTGATTAAGACAAGGTTTTTTCAACCTTATTAACCTTAATAGTGAAAGATTGCGGCTGTGGTCTAGTGGTATGATTCGAGCTTCCCAAGGCACTTCTTTTCCCTGCAGGCAAAAGACCTGCGCTAGAAAAAACGGTGTCGGAGAAAGCTCGCGGTTCGGGTTCGATTCCCGGCAGCCGCACTATGAGTAATCGATATCGGTCCGGGTTATACGAAAGCGCTCCCTATGATATGGAAGCGGAAGAGCGCGCTAAACCCTTAGATCCTAATGCGGTAAAGCGAATCCGCGATCTTACTTTTGGTATGCTGGTCAAGGCAGCCGGAAGGAATGACTCGTTTTCAGAGGCAATCGTTGCGCGTATTCCCGCCGAATACTCTCACTTAATTGATTATTGGCGCGCGTATAATACCGGAAAGAATGTTTCCGCTAGGAAGTTCGAGGCGTCTTTATACGCCCCGCGCGTTACGCGAAAGCGCATTGCTAAGGTTATGGCGAGCCGATTCAATTTGGCTAGGTGGACGCCTCGTGATTTGGGTTTGGAAAGCCATTCGATAAGCCATCTTTCCCCGACGAAATTAAAGGAGTTATCAAAGAAGGCGGGGGCGGAGCACGCAATGGGTTGGGCTACCTATTTTGTGTTAGCTGGCCATCCCAAGCGCGCTAAAAGATTCGCTCAAATTTCGTTATCCGACAAGAGGCGCATACACCGAGACTTATTGAATGAGTGGGATGCCTGCGTGAAGGCATTGCGCTCTAATTTTCATTCCGTGAATGGTTGGCGTGCCGTTAACGGGTTGAAAACCCTTTCCGAGCACGGTCTTAAATTGAGTTCACTAAAAGAAGAGCGAAGCAAATAATAGTACGGTTAACGCGGCTGTTCCCGCACTCAAAAAGTTCACCACGTCGTTATCCGCCCACTTCAAGCCTTGTTTGTACTTGGTCTTTTCTCCGCAAGAGTGTGTTTGCCTTTCCGTGAGCTTCTGGCACTTCTTACACCAGTACATGCGTTGTATGGTCGCTCCTAGGAAGCTATCCGCGAGCGAGCCGACGAAGCCGGCTCCCGTGACGACCAGCAAGAATAACAATGTGCTGAAGGCAATTGCCTGGCCTTCTATT
>CAYZDE010000028.1:0-4429 GCA_964477205.1 Microcaldota archaeon | reverse complement strand
TATTCCAAGAGCGCCCAAGAACGCGTTGTTTGCCCAATAAAGTGCCAGAGCGCTCAATGCGATTAAAGAGGCCCCTGCGAGCGACACCGTGAACCCTAGTGCGCTCACGGCTCCCGAAGTGCCTTTTGGCACTGTCTTGCCGGTTGTTAACAGCCGGGGGCGTTTTGGAGCGAGTATGCCGAGTTCGGTAGCCCAAGTGTCCGCGGTTGCCGCAGCTACGCTCGCGGCGAAGGCAGCGTAGAGTATTGGATCGTGGCTAAATTCGAATGCGAGTGCGAGAACTGCGGGTATGGCTCCGTTCGCTGTGACTTGCCAGAAGTCGCGCGACCCGCCCTTCTCGAATTCTTTGACTACCGACTCTTTTGCTTTGGATTGGTACCGCGTTAGTACGCTGGAAGACGCGAGGAATAAAGTGATTATTACGAACCAATGCCATCCTCCGTAAGAGAATATCATCACGCCGAAGATTATCGCGCCGATAGTGCCGGTTTCAGTGAGCTCGCGCTTTTTGAACGCGTACACTGCGAACATCAAGGCTGCGATGAGGCCGACGAGGTACTTGAATTCCGTGAACATCGTGTTAATTTCAATGAGGAAAAAGGTATTATATGTTTCACTATCCTAATTTTTGAGCCCTGCCTCCGTAGCTCAGACTGGTAGAGCGTCTGTTTCGTAAACAGAATGTCGGGGGTTCAAAACAAACTCTTTCTTTGTAAAGAAAGCGTTCGTGAAATTCCCTCCGGGGGCTTGGCTTTTTTTTATTTTTCTTGGCAACCGTTAGTGCAAGCGTCCATGAATTCATAGAACTCTAAGTCGTGAATGAGGTTAGTCTTCGACCAGAACTGATATTCTCCGCACTTGAATTCAAGCCAGTGCACGTCCGTGGAGCCGCGAGAGTCCCAACTCACGCTCACTCCGTTCGAGGAGCGCTCCCTGCCGTAACCAAGGCGGTAATCGTTTTTATTCCTGATTTCAAACGAGTACGGCTCGGGCCACAATTCATCTTGGTATTCAGTTGTCCAGCGCTCGAAGTACCCATAATATTCGCTCTCGAATTCAATTGCAGTCGTGTTGAATTGCGAGTTCAACGAGGCTTCCAAGCCCCCTTTGAATGATTCGACTCCCGTGGGCTCCGGTGATGGAGTAGCTTTTGGTGACGGCGTTGGCTCGCAAGCCATTAGCGTGCAAACGATTCCCGTCTTGGTGCAAGAGCAAGTGTTGCAATCGTCTCCAGCGGGCCAGGAGTCGCCTAGCGAGTAAATCCCGCAGGTTACTGGCTCTACGCTCGGTTCGGGCGTTGCTGAAGGGCAAGATCCGTGATAGAACGCCCACTCTTCGCACACGGCGCCGCCGGGCAAATGGCAGTAGCCCGTTCCTTCGATTAGCTCGAGGGTTCCATTATTTGCGATGCAGAACTCGCTCGCGGGATTAGCCAAGCCCGATTGCTCGGCTTGCTGGACGCAGCCGAACAAGAGCAAGGCGGTTAACAATAATACAGCGTACTTCAAATTCGATTTCACCTTCTTTGCATTACGAACCGCGCGTTTTAAAGGTTATTAGAGCTTATCCCTTTCAGGTGTTTTTGTTGGTTGATTATGTTTACTTGTTTGAATCAAAGGATAATGGCAAGGTTAAGGCCTTGTTGGACGCCGACCCCTTAGCTAAGGATTCTTTCACGCGCCTCGGCTTTGACTTTAAGGACTCGGTTGCCTTGGGCTTACCCGAAGGAAAGGTCGTGGTGCACTTCGCGAAGGAAGGCGACGCTTCCGCGCTAATCGAGAAGTTAAAGCCAGTTGAGTCGTTCACCGAAGCCAAGGAAGAAGAAAAAACCGCTGTGTTGAAGGCGCTTGAAGAGCAATCCGGCAACGCGGCCCAGGGATTCGGCAGAATATTCGGCTAGGCGAATAAAGTTATCAGCGTCATCGCGGCTACCACTCCCGCGATTATTCCCACGCCCGTCAAGTGGTCGTGGCCGTGCAAACGCGCGCATGGAATCAACTCGTCAAGAGTAATGAAAGTCATTACGCCCGCGGCGAAGGCAAGGGCGAAAGGCACTGCGGATTGGAACGTGTCCAATAATACGAATGCGAGCACGGCCCCGAACGGCTCGGCTAGCCCGCTCAATAACGCGGTTTTGAACGACTTCCACTTGCTCGAGCCGCTAGCGCGCATTGGCATCGCGATTATCATTCCCTCGGGTATATTATGCAAGGCGATTACAGCGGCGACCATCAACCCGAACGACGGGGCGTGCGCGTAACCCGCGCCAACCACGATTCCCTCGGGGATATTGTGCAATGCGATTCCGATTGCTATTAGCATGCTCGTCTTGTACAATTTGATGTTGAACACGCTTTTTTCCTTGATGGAGAATCGAATGTGCGGCAAGCCCGCGTCGAGTAATAGCATAACCGAGGCGCCAATCGTAAACCCGATTATTGCAGTGTATACCCCGCCGAGCGCTTGCGCTTCAGGCAGTAATTCGAGGAAGGACAAGCCGAGCATTATGCCCGAAGCAAAGCCGAGCGTAATGCCCATACTTCTCTTGCCGGGCATACGGATTATCGAGAGCGCGCCCCCGAGGCCAGTGGCTAAGCCTGCGGCGAGGCTCAACCATAACACATTAAGTAATGCTTGCACTTTTACTCGCTCAACTCGTCATGAACAATGCGACTGCGACTCCGGTCACCGTAGCGACTGCGGCAGGGCTAGTGAAGTAAGCCATCGAGAGTAAGTCCGTTAACGGGATTAGCGCCCAGTAATGCCCGAGTAGTATGGACAATCCAAAGCATAATATGCCTAGGACGGCGAGGTGGCGCACGCCCTTCCAGTAATCATCGTAAGAGTTGCGGAGGAACGCGAACGCTGCAAGGAAGAAGACGCCGACAAAAGCAATTCCAACCTGCGCGGTGGGTGCGGCCACGGTTACCGAAGAGAACACGCCGAACTCGGCGATTACCGCGTAACTAATCACACCTAGCAAGCCCTTATCCTTGTGCACGCCCTTCAACGCCCCGAGCAAGCCCACCTTTTCCTCTTCCACTTCTAATTTTTCTTTGTGAACTTTTTCCTCTTCGCCCTTGACGCGTTGGATTTCCTTGTGGCTCGCCAAAGTCGACTTAGCCGCTATGAATAATGCGATGACACCGAAGACCACCCCGATTACGCCCATGACGCTCTCCGTGGTCAGCGACACGTTATTGAAGTCTACGGCGCCGCTTGAAACCATGTAGTATAATGAAGCGCCGATGATTACGAGGAGCACGATGCTTTTTAAGTACTTGAATAATATTGAGCCGACTCCGGCTATCAAGCCGATTACCAGGAGTGCAAACAAAGCTACTATGGCAATGGCTCCCACATCACCTTGCAATAATTTACTGATTATACTCAATGCGTAAGTTTCGAGTTCGGGCATCAACCCGGCGAATTCAAGTGACATGCTATTATCTAATCCATTAGGGCTTTTAATTGTCGGCGTAATGCCTTCGTAAGCACTAACGCTTCCTTTTTTCAGTGTATTCCTTTTTTAGTGACAAGTAGCGATAGATCGTGTAAATTATTCCAAGGAAAGAGAAGCCCATGACCGCCTCTCCGACGAATAAGTAATCAGGATACACTTTTGTAATGGCAATTCCCAAACCCATAGTGCCAAGCAACACTGCTAACTCCGACAAGCGGTTGCGCTGCCAAGCGAGCGTCGTGCGCTCTCTTGCGAGTTTAGTACGCTCTTCAGCCAAGCGAGTCCGTGAGGTCATACTCTTCTTTTATTACTGCTAGTATTAAAAAAGTGTTTTACTTAAAGCGTTTTAATGAAAAAAATTATTTTGCTATGCCTGTTGGGTTTACTGTTATTCGGTTGCCTTGAACACGAGCCTGAATTAGAAGCGTGGAGTCCTGCCGGCTCGAGCGTAATGCCGAACGAGGGATTAGAAATATTCGTTACTCCATCTCCGTCACCGACCGCGCAAGCAACTGCTTCTGCAACCGCCCAAGCAACGCAACAAGCAACCGCTACGCCGACCCAGCAAGCCAGCCCGTCTCCTTCGCCGAGCCCTGCTGCCGGGAATTCTTGCACAATCAGCGCGGCTTCAGGCTCGAATAATTTGCACAAGCAAATCATAGTTAAATTCGTCGAGGACACGACCGCAGCGATTTACTGTTCCGGAACTTCCTCCCCGCAATACGTGGATTTGACTCTCAGCGGCTCTAACTTTTACACTGGCTTCGCAGATTGTTATTACACGAATACCGGCTCGTACGCGATAACCGCGAGCGGGTCGGATGACACGGAGTGCTCGAAGCAAATAACCATTGAGAGTAGTTAGACTATTATTATTGCCTAGGCAGCCGCTCCTTCTTCGGCACCTTGTTCTCTAGCACGCCGTCGCGGGCAAACCCGCATCCTAAAACCAAGCAGCCACTCTTC
>CAYZDE010000027.1:1610-10637 GCA_964477205.1 Microcaldota archaeon | reverse complement strand
GGCCGAGCGTCGAGTTCTTAAAGCGAATGGCAGGCGACGAACGCAACACGCTAATGTTCGTCGGGTACCAAAGCACTTCCTCACTAGGCAGGCGCGTACAAAACGGAGAAAGCGAAATCCCAATACTCAACGAGGGGCGTAAACTCGATTCACTCAAAATCAACTTGGCCGCGCACACCGTCGACGGGTTCAGCGGCCACAGCGACCGCTCGCAATTAATGGCATTCTGCCGCCACATCAAGCCCAAGCCGCAACGCGTGCTAACCATGCACGGCGACGAGAACAAGCCGCTAGAGCTCGCGCGCGGAGTGAACAAGATGCTACACGTGGAAACGCGCGCCATCATGAACCTCGACTCCGTGAGATTAAAGTGAAACTCGCAATAACCGGAACGCCGGGCACAGGCAAAACCACGCTCGCAAAATCCATAGCCGAGTTACTAGGCTTACCATTGATTCAAGCGAATGAACTCGCTAAAGAGAATGGCCTCGTGCAAACCGACGGCTCAGTCAACACCCAGCAACTACACGATTTTCTCTTAGAGAAAATCAAAAAGGAGAGCGGTTTTGTTGTTGAAGGGCATTTGTTGTGTGAGTTCGCGCTTCCTGTTGATTACTGCCTGGTTTTAAGGTGTAACCCGGTGCAGCTCGAGGAACGATTGAGAAAGCGGGGTTACGAAGCGGAAAAATTGCGGGATAATTTGGAGTGCGAGGCATTGGATTACTGCCTCGTGAACGCTGAAGGGCATTACGATTGCGTTGTTCAATTGGATAACACCCTGTTTTTAACTGCTAAAGAGGCCTTACGGCGCTTGAATTCCGGTGATGAAGTGCGCTGGAGCCTCGACGACTTCGGGCAAAAAGCTTAAAAAGCGGGTCGGGCAAGAGCATACGAAACCCCCTTTGTGAGTGGTAATAATCATGGCAGGTACGAAGAAAAAAAAGACTAAGAAAAAGTTGAACTTCAACGCTTGGGAAGACGATGAGGATTGGGACGAAGAAGAGGAGTGGGACGACGAAGCCGACTTCTAGGGCTAATCCAAGTTACCCTTAACTTTTTTACCGCCCATTACCCACTAATTATTCTAAAAAAGGAGCTCCGATCGTCTAGTTCGGTCAAGGACACTGGCCTTTCAAGCCAGCGACCCGGGTTCAAATCCCGGTCGGAGCATAAGCCTCGGGTGGCTGCGCCCCCCTGGCGCTTACTCCGCCTCGCCCCCTGTAGTATGCTCGACGAATTAAGGTAAGAATTCTAATTTAAAGCCCAAACCGATTATTACGTTTTAAACTTGAATAAATGTCGTCTAAGTAAACATTATAAATCGTTAAAACGAACTGTTTTCGGTGGGTAATTTGAAAAAAATTGAGCGAGTATATCCAATTGTTTTGGCGGTTCTTCTTTTTGCATCTATAGCTTTTGCAGGACTATACTTTACAAAACCAGTTGTTGAATGTCCAGAAATTAATGAAAATTTATGCTCTAACTTTATAGTTAATTGCCCGGAAGTAGACGAAACGCTTTGCTCGGGCTTCATAAACGACTGTTTCGATTACTCACAAAATGAGGAAAAAGCTTTACCAGCAATATACAGTATAGTTGATTGGGGCGCTAATATGTACAACGAAGATGAAGTGCTATTCAATATTCACATTATCAATTATGGCTACAGTGAAGCTAAGGATATTGAAGTAACCTGCAAAATTTGGGAAACAGATGAAGAAGGAAGTCCCTTGCAAGAAGAACCATTTTTCACTTTTACTGATGTTGCAGGTAATCTGGCTTCAACGAGTGGGGAAACCTTTTCGATTAGTGCTATAGGATATTCAGAGAATAGCCTTGCTACCGAATCTTATGTCCTGCCAGTTTGTTATGTAAGTTCTTGTAGCGGAAATTGCGAAAGCTTGGACGCCCGACTTGAATGAAAATAACTAGTGGTTTGAAATGGTTTTGAAGCGTAGGAGGGAAAAGCCAACTCGTTTTCTCGAGTGGTGGCAAGGCGACACGCAGCTTAACACGGTTACGGGTTGGCTGGCTTTAGGCGCGAGCGCGGTCTCCTTATGCGCGATTCCTTACTATGGATTACTATCCGATTTCTCTTTGAGCGCGATGGTGGGCGCGTGGGCACTCGCTTACTACTTCATTTTCCACTACTTGGTTAGGCGCAAGGCGAAGTTGAAGCCGTGGGCTTTCGTCGGCTTGCTCGCCATGGTCGCAGGATACTGGCTGTTCACCTTAACGGCTTTGCTGTTAACGGTTGCAAGTTAAATTAAAAAAAAATAAAACAAGGGGCAGTTCAATCCGATTCCGGATAGTTCATATGATGATTATTTCTTCTTCGCTGACTTCTTTGCTTTTTTCTTAGCCAAGGGATTTTTTCACCTCCGTTAGCGTGAAACTAATGGCCGAAATGAGAAGAACTTCACTCTTCTTCTTCATCGTCGTAGTCTTCCCATTCTTCCTTATCTTCGTCTCCAAAATTGAAGCGATTCACGACCAATTCCCCCCAAGCCGAACGAACCCGCTCGACTATTAAAAAAGCATGTTCAAACCGTTTTTAAATGCGACTAGAACGGCTTTTACGGGACAATCAGTAACAAACAGCTTAAAAGCGGCATTGCGTTAAAACCGCGGTTCGTTGGTTTGCTAGCGCTCTTTTTTTAAAGGCGTAAAGCGTTGGTTTGTATTAATGGACGCGCGTAATGAAACGCAGGGCTTGCTCGCTTTAATCTTAGCTGTTGCTTTCCTAGCGTTTTGCATTCACTTGTCAACGCCGTTCGAGGCAGGCGTCCTCATGGGCGACGCTACGAGTTTCTTTTTAGCGATACTCGTCCTAGCTATTTTCGCCATTGTTAACTCGAATGCGTCGAGGAAGACCTCGCGTATTTGGTCGCTCATCGGGATCGGCTGGCTGTTCTGGGTTGCAAGCGAAATCGCTTGGCTTGCCTTGTCAGCCGGAGCGCAGTTGCCGTGGTGGCTTGCGCACGCTTTCCGCTTGCCGTTCTACTTCTTAATCATAAAGGGATTGTGGGACGGAAAACAAGCGTTTAATTTCGTTGGGACTTCCACTGCTAAATTCAAGGCTTTTGTTCTCGTCGTGCTCTTGGGCGCGTTCTCCTTTAATGCCTTGCAGGGCGCGGCGGACTCGTTGACAATGGCTTACTACGCGCTAAACGTGTTAATGGTAGGCGCGGGGTTTTACGCTGCCTTGTGGAGTTGCGAGAGCACTTGCGAGGAAAAGCCTTTCAAATGGCTAGGGCTTGGATTCGCTTGCATCGTGGGTTACGAATTAATGCACGGCGTAGCCACTTCATCCGGCTCTTACGAGAGCGTTTACTACATAATTGATTTACTTCGGTTCCTGGGTTTCGCGTTCCTCGCGCTAGGCGCTGAGAAGCAAGCCAAGCTGGATGAAGCGTGAAAAACGCTTTAAAACACTACGCCCCTTCAATCTAGTGCTTATGAAGATCAACCCTTGGAGTAATGATTTGCTGGAAGATTACGAGTTCTTATTCAAGGACTTCGGCTTGCAGCACTTGGAAGGCGGCTTTAAGGAGCGGTTCGCTTCAAGCCGCTTGTTCAGGCGCAGCATCTTGTTCGCGCATCGCGGCTTCGACGAGTTCGTTAAGGATGCGGACTCCGGGAAGAAAGTCGCGGCGATTACGGGCATTAAGCCTTCCAACGAATTCCACTTGGGCACCAAGCTCACTGCGGAAGAATTAATATTCATGCAAAAGGAATTCGGCGCTAAAGTGTACTACGCCATAGCGGATAACGAGGCCTTAGCGGATAATGGGATTTCCTACGAGGAGAGCGCGCCGATTGCAGTGGATAACGTAGCGGACTTACTCGCCCTCGGCTTAGACCCTGAGAAGGCCGTGATTTACAAGCAAAGCGAGTGCCTGCCCGTGCTTAATTTCGCCCAACTCGCCGCACGCCGCACTACCACTGCAACGCTCGACTCGCTATACGGGCATCAAAACCTAGCGCTTTACCTCGCCGCGCTCACTCAAGCCGGCGACATTCTCCAGCCATTATTCAAAGAGAACGGCTTCGACCGGGTAGTCGTGCCCGTGGGCCTGGACCAAGACCCGCACATTCGATTCTCACGCGACTTAGCCTCAAAGTTAGATTACCCGACCCCGACCGCTACTTACCACCGCATCTTCCGCGCGCTCAACGGCGAGTCGAAGATGAGCAAGCGCGAGCCCGACGCCATGATTTCACTCGGCGACTCCGAGGAAGACGTGAAGCGCAAGGTGTCGAAAGCGTTCACGGGCGGCCGTTCAACAGTGGAAGAGCAAAAAGAACAGGGCGCGGAGTGGGCAAAGTGCGTAGTGTACGAACTGCTATTCGTTCACTTCGAGGAAGACGACGCGGAACTCGAGAAGCTGCGCGCGAAGTGCGAGGGCGGCGAAATAATGTGCGGCGAGTGCAAGCTCAACTGCATTAAGAAAGTGAACTCTTGGCTCAAGGCGCACCAGGAAAAGAAAGCCGCGTGCATGGACAAGGCGCGTGAACTCGTGGAAGGCAACTAGCGCGCGTAATCAAGCAAGTGCAATTCGAAGTAGAGCGTGCGCCCGGCTAGGAAGTGGTTGTAGTCGATTAGGAACGTTTCGTTCCGCACCTCGATTATCTTGCCGCGCGCGCCCGAGTTGGATAATAAATACTGCCCTGGTTCTATGTTCGAACCGTTATTCTGGAGAATCGTCTTGTTGAACTCGTAAACTAGCGACTCATTGTAGAAACCGTAGGCTTCCTCGGGTTGAACCTCGACCGTCTTCATTTCTCCTTCTTGCATGCCGATTACCGCTTCGTCAAAACCCTTGATGACCTGCCCGCTTCCGATGGTGAAGTTTAAGGGAAGATAATTCAAGCGCGGGGGTAAGCCTGCTTTCTGCGCTTCGAACTCGATGTTCGAGTCGAAAACGAATTTCGTTGAATTCTCCTCGAACCAGCCAACATAATTAACGCTAACTTCGTCGCCGACAACGGCTCCGAAAGCACTTATTGACGGTGAAGCCGTTTGATTTGACGCTTCAGGGGAATCCCCGATACAGCCGAATAAGAGTAATGACGCGAATAACAACGGGACTAACTTGTTCATGGAATTCTTTTTGCCTCAAACAATTTTAATGCTTCGCCAACCAGGAACAAAGACCCGCAAACCAGGGTAAAACCCTTAGTTGATGCCAGAACACGCTTCAAGCCCTTTCCAGCGCGCGCATCAATCCCCTTGGAAGCGAGAACGCGAGCCCAGCTCTTTGCTGAGAGGGTACGAGGGGAAGGGGATTCGACGGCGATTACTTCGGTAACACCTTTCAAGCAAGCGAATTCACTGGCAATCAACGAGTAATTCTTATCCGCTAGCACGCCAGTAACCAGCGTCTTTGGTTTTTCGGACCACAAGTTGTTCACTGCGCTAACAAAAGCGCGCGCTGACTCGGGGTTGTGGCAGCCGTCCAACAGGAAACGGCCAAGGCGCTGCATTCTACCCGGCCATTCAACGCTTTCGAGGCCCTTACGCAACCCTGCTTTATTCACTCCCAAAGCGCGAGCGGTTTCAAGGGCAGTGCAAGCGTTAATTGCTTGGAATCCGCCGAGTAACCTAGTGTGCCATGACTTGTTCCTCCAGGCAAAAGAAGTGCCACGAGCAGTAAGCTTAATTTTTTTGGGCTTTTGAACGCGAATCACCTTGGTTTTGTTCTTTTTCGCGGCGTGCTCGATGGCTTCGAGTGCAATACCCTTGCAAGGCGTGATGACGGGCGCGCCGTGCTTCACGATGCCCGCTTTCTCGCCGGCGATTGCGCGCACGGTTTGGCCCAAGTGCTCTGAGTGCTCTAGTGACACGCTCGTAATCACTGAGGCAATCGGCTGCACCACGTTCGTGGCGTCGAGGCGCCCACCTAGGCCCGTTTCCCAAGCAACGAATTCCACTCCCGTGTCTGAGAAGTGCTTTAAGGCCATTGCAGTGAAGGCTTCGAAGTGCGATGATTTAGTGCGCTCGGCGAACGGCTTAACCCATTCCACCAGCCGGGCAAACCCGCGCTTGCTAATCGGAACTCCGTTAATGCGGATGCGCTCCGGGTAGCCAATTAGATGGGGAGAGGAATAGAATCCAATTGAGTGCCCGGCCGCGCGAAGGATTGACTCGATTAAAGCACAAGTGCTGCCCTTGCCGTTTGACCCGGCAACGTGAACGAATTTTTGCCTTGAATAGTCGATTCCGGCGAGCTTTACCAGTTGCTGCATTCGCTCTAGGCGCCAGTGCTTGGGCTGCGGGCGCTTCGAGAGCCATTCCACTGCTCGCGCGTACTTCACGACACTTAGAACGACGAAAGCGTTAATAATTCCCGCGCTTTTTTTAGAGTGTGGTGGATCGTTTTTGAAGCCGAAAGTCACTATCATCGAGCATACCCGTGAACCGGAGGAGTTATGCGCTCTAGCCGCGCGCCGCTCGTTCACCGCTCAAGACATTGAAGGCGTAATGCAAAAAGTGAAGGAAAACCCGGAAAAGGCGCATAAACTATTGAGGAACGTGCTGCGCATGGGCCACCACTCGGTAATCGAGCACGCTAACTTCACTTTCGCTTTGGAAGACGCGTCGGTATTCGTGGAGCAATTCCTTATTGAATTCCGCCTCGCGGCTTACACCGTGAAGTCCAGGCGTTACGTTAATTACGCGGGGAGCGGTTTTGTGACGCCGTCTAGCTTTGAAAAACCGGAAATCAATGAGAAATACGAGGCGCTGATGAAAAAGTGCTTTGAAAACTATGATTACCTGGTTGAAAAAGGCGTAAAAACAGAGGACGCACGATTCATCCTCCCTTACTCGTTCAAAACCGCGCTCATTTGCACCATGAACGCGCGAGAATTAATGCACTTTATTCAAGCTTGCACAAAAGGGCGCGGCGCGCGTTTCGAGGAATTGCGCACCACCGGGGAAGCGCTACTCGAAGCGGTTAAGCCGCTGGCACCAATGCTCTTCGGCGAGTTGGACGAGTTGGAAGCATTGCCGGACGACAAGGAAATAAAATTCCGCGAGATAATCGGCGAGGGCGAAGGGCAGGCGCACGGGCACTCCGTGGAATTGCTTGCGTACAGCGAGAACGCGGACTCGCTCGTGGCGGGCATTACCGCGCGCAACCACTCTGGCGAAAGCATTGAATTAAGCGAAGAGAAAAAAGAAAAAATTATTCGAACGCTCGTGGCCGACGCGCGCCCTCGCGAACTCGAACAGGCCTGGTTCACCTTCCGCTTGAACGGCATGACGCTATCAATCCTAACACATGTCACTAGGCACAGGATGCACTCGCTAATCGTTCCCTCGTTCACGCAATTCGCCAAGAGCGAGAAATTCATAAGGCCACCGAAGATTTACGCGGACCCAGAGCTAAAAGCGCGTTTCGAAGACGCGGTCAATGCTTCGCGCGAATTCCACGACTTCTTGAAGGAGAAGGGAGCGCCCCGCGAGGACTGGGTTTACTCGTACTTGAGCGGTAACCTCGTGGATGTCGTCACCACGATGAACGCCCGAGAGTTGCTGCACTTCCTAAAATTGAGGACTTGCGCGGTATCCCAATGGGAAGTGCGGGATTACGCCGAGGAAATGCTGCGATTGTGTAAGGAAAAGGCTCCTTTAATATTCGAGAACGCGGGGCCGCCTTGCGTTTTGCGGAAAATTTGCCCGGAAGGCAAGCGCTCTTGCGGCAAATGGAAAACAATTCCCGGAGCGAGGCTGAAAAAAATATGATTAACGATGAGCCGGTCGCAAAAGCAATCAAATGCGAGGAAGAGCGCCAGGAGACCGTACTCGAACTCATTCCCAGCGAGAACATCGCATCGCACGCGGTCCGCGAGGCAATGGCCAGCGTGTTCTGCAACAAGTACTCGGAAGGCTACCCGCACAAGAGGTATTACGGCGGGAACGATTGCGTTGATCTCGTAGAGGAACTCGCCATTGAACGCGCCAAGAAACTTTTCGGTGCCGAGCACGCGAACGTGCAGCCTTACTCAGGGAGCCCTGCGAACCTCGAGGTTTACGCTGCATTACTCGAAATCGGCGACAAGGCAATGGCGCTCTCGCTGAGCGAAGGAGGGCACTTGACGCACGGCCACAAAGTGAATTTTTCGGGCAAGGCTTACAACTTCGTTCATTATTCCGTTGACAAGAAAACCGAGATGCTTGATTACGACGCGATTGAAGCACTGGCGCGCAAGGAAAAACCAAAGCTAATCGTGTCCGGCTACACGGCGTACCCGCGTTCCATTGACTTCAAGCGATTCGCGGAAATCGCAGAGGGTGTCGGTGCGTACTCGATGGCGGACATCGCGCACATAGCGGGATTGATTGCCGGGGGCGCGCACGCGTCACCGTTCCCATTCACGGACGTGGTCACGACGACCACGCACAAAACACTGCGCGGGCCTCGCGGAGCCTTAATAATGTGCAAGGAGGAGTTAGCGCAAAGAATAGACAAAGCGGTTTTCCCTGGAATGCAAGGGGGTCCTCACGAGAACGCAATCGCCGCTAAAGCCGTGTGCTTTCACGAGGCAATGCAACCGGCATTCAAGGATTACGCAAAGCAAATCGTATGCAATGCTAAAGCCTTGGCCGAGGAATTAATGAGCCACGGCTTGCGCTTGGTAACCGGCGGAACGGACAACCACTTGATGATAATCGACTTGACGGATAAGGGAGTCACGGGCAAGCAAGCGGAGCGCGCTTTGGACAAGGCAGGCGTTACGGTTAACGCTAACACCATACCGTTCGACGCGCGCAAGCCTTGGGACCCGAGCGGAGTGCGCCTTGGAACGCCGGTGCTGACAACGCGGGGCATGCGCGAGAGTGAAATGCGCGTTGTCGGAGAAATCATCGCCAAGGGAATCGAGAACTGGAACGATGAAACCGCGCTCGCTAAGCTGCGTGATGACACGCGGGAATTATGCAAGCGATTTCCAATTGAAAAGGGCCTATAGCTCAGTCTGGACAGAGCGGCAGCCTTCTAAGCTGATGGTCGAGGGTTCGAA
>CAYZDE010000027.1:0-1510 GCA_964477205.1 Microcaldota archaeon | reverse complement strand
AAATGAAGTTGACGAAGTACGCGCAATCGTGCGTTCTCGTGGAATCAAAGGGTAAGAGAATCCTCGTTGACCCTGGAAACATTAATTACAAGGACTCCTTGCTTGAAAAGGATTGGGCGAACGTAAACGCAATACTCGTAACGCACAGGCACTCGGACCACTGCCACGACCCGGCAATAAAAGCGCTCGTGGGAAAAGGCGCGCGCTTTTACTCAACGCGCGAGGTCGCCGAAGCGCATTCCGAATTGAGCCCTGAAATCGTGAAGCAAGGCGATGAAATTGAATTGGGAGGGTTGAAGGCGCGCGTTGTCAAAGCAGTTCACGGTTACCACCCTTTAATGAAAGACGGCAAGGCGATTAAAGAAAATGTCGGCTTTATAATCAACGACGGAGAGGCGAGCGTTTACTTGACTAGTGACACTATTTGCTTCGAGAATAACTTCAAGTGCGATGCCATCTTTGTTCCAGTTTGCAACCACTGCGTTACCATGGGAGCTTCGGAAGCTGCTTTGTTCGCCAAGGAAACGGGCGCACGCATTGTCGTGCCCTGCCACTACGATAGCCCGAAACACCCGGTTGATTTGGAGCAAGTGAAAAAAGATTTCAAAAAAGAAGAAGTCGAATACACTATTCTAGAGAATGGCGAGAGCATCGAAGTTTGAGCGGCCTAATCAGCAGGGTGAGTCTCGACTAATACTTCCTTAACATTTGAGACCGCGTATTTCACTTTCTCTTCGAGAGCCTCCGCAAGCTTACGCGCCTTACGCAAATGCATCGAACCGTCCACTTCAATGCGCACGTCAACGCTAATCTGCCCGTCCGCCATTCGCGCCCGCAAGTTCTCGTATCCTAGCACGCCGGGGTACTCGCGGATTACCTCTCGAATCTTACTCATTTTCCTTCGCGGCGGGGAAGCGTCCACTAGCTCGCGCACCGGCTGCTTGGATGCCTTGTACACAACGCGGAGCATGAAGCCGGCTACGACGAGCGCGGCAATCGAATCGGCTTGCATGAAGCCGAAGCTCACGAAGGTGAGGCCGACGAACACCGCGGAATTCTGCAGGATGTCGGAGAGATAATTCTTCTCGGCTGCTTCGAGTGCGGAGCCGCCGTGCTCGTCCGACTCCTTTTGCAGGTACGCAAACAACCCAATGTCAATTATTATAGTGAAAAGCATTATGGCGAGCTCGAAAGCGCCGACGGTGAACGGCTCCGGGTTCAACAATCGGCGAGCGGACTCGAACGAAATGATGATTGCGGTCAACGCGATTAAGGCGAGTTGGCCGAGGCTGTACAAGTTTTCGTACTGCTTGTGCCCGTAGTGATGCGAAGCGTCTCTAGGCGCGCCTGAACGGCGCACTCCCAAGTAAATGAACACTCCGCCGGCTAAGTCGAACAGGGAATCAAGGAGCGTGGCTGCAACCGCGATGCTGCCCGTCATCAAGACGACGAATCCTTTTATAATGAGCAGGACCAAGTTCGCAACTAGGACAACTGAAGCTGCCTGCAA
>CAYZDE010000026.1:0-11070 GCA_964477205.1 Microcaldota archaeon | reverse complement strand
TCTTGATGGCAATGGACAAGCGCGCTGAACTCGGCAAGAAGATGCGCGACGAAGCCGAGAAAGAATAATAAGCGCGTTTCACTCCATATCATATTCATGCCGTACGCGAGGCCCCTGCACGAGCTAACCAAACGCCCCGAGCAAATGGACTTGGTAATGCAAGGCATCCCAAAGAATGCTCACGGCTTGGTTGCGGACCTCTATCAAGGCATTAGTAGCGCCCTGTGGACGGTGCCCTCCGAAGAATCCGAAGAACTGCGAGCCGAAGCGATTCACGACTTGGCCGACCACATTCACGAGCGCCTCTCAAGCAACAAGCCGAGGAAAGGCGAAGCCGAAGGCTACGCCCAAGCAATGCGGCACATCGCCGCTCGCGCTTTGCACGAACGGGACGGCGAAGCTAACCTAGACGCAGTAAACACGCTCGCGGACTTACACGAGCAAGGCCACGCCGGCGCCAAGGAAGCACTAGAAGAGTTGACTTCCCACCCCGATTTCGACGCAAACCGCTTCGCCGACCACTTGCGTGAGGAGTGGAATGCGCGCCTTGAGGACCGAGAGCCGAGCCACCCGACCGAACCAGAACAATTGAAGGAATTCGGAAAAGGGAATCTAGAGGCGGTGCTGAACGAGTTCGCTTTCAACCCGCACGCGTCCGTGAGGGAGGCGGCGGGCAAGCGAATTAAGTCCGCTGGAGCGGAAGTCATCCCGTACTCCGATGAAATATTTTCCGCGTCCGGCAAGCCGTACCCGCTTTCAATAAAAGTTAAACTAAACGAAATGGCTTCGCAGGCAAGGAAGCGCGAGGAACGCGAATCCATAACGAAAATAAAGAAGTTGTGGGTGCCCGCGTCTAAGGAGCGCGGAATCGCCGAGCGAAAGGAAGCCCTTGATTCAGCGTTGAATTATTACCAAGTCGCTCGAAGCCGAGGCTTCCGCGTTAACTGGTACCCGCACTTAATGGACGTCCTTTCCAAGTACGCTTCCGAAAAATCAATGCTCCCCGCCTTATTCAAGCGAGCCCGCGGGCCGTCAGAGTCACGCGAGGAATTATACAAGCACCTCCTCGAGCCGTTATGGAGCAAGGGCCCGCAGAACGCTACCGAAGAAGAGTACGGGCGCGCGATTCAACTCGAACGCGAGTTGCACAAGGCTCTCGTGGAGCAAGGCAAAGCAAAGCCGCGCGCTCCAAAGCGCAAGCTAATGAAGCGCCCGGTTAAGCAAAATCAAGGGTTGAAAGTAGTGCCTGTCTTCGAGGGCTCGGTCATCGAGAAATTGAATGCAATCGATGTTGCGGCACGCGACGGCTCGAACGCACACTTGCCCGCATTATTGCATGCATTATCGGATGCGTCGAGCGGCATTAGTAGGCGCGCCATAAAACACTTAATCAATTGGCGCGGCAGCGAGTTGGACGCTTTGTTAACCAAGGCGGCTTTTCATGCAGGGGAAACCCCGCACGGGGACGCTTTGCGTTTTATCCAGCGCATTCGCCGCAAGCGTTCAAAGTCCTAGCAAGTTCTTCAAGAATTCGAGGGAGCCGCCCCACACCCACAAGAATTGCACGATGCTGATGGCTACGCAGGGAATCGCGAGGAGGCGCAGGCGCTTGTACTTAACCCAAATCAAGTAAGCGAGCCCCATCGCCGGCGAGATGACCGCCCACAATAACAACAAGAGCACGTCCTTGTCACTAAACAAATTTTGTGCTTCGCGCTTGAGTTCCGGGTTCCATTCGTACTCGATTTTTTTCGGCTGGTTATTAGGCTCTACGAAATCAAGCAGGGTCTTTGGCTTGTGTTTCTTTACCGCGATTATGCGCGGGACTTTAATTTGCATCAGCTAAAGTTAGTCACGCGAACGAATTAAATAGTTTCTTGTTCCATACGGTTGAAGAAAGGAAAGGGGGAATGGGGTAGCCTGGTATCCTACCAGCTTCGGGGGTTGGTGACCCGTGTTCGAATCACGGTTCTCCCACTTCCTTTTAATTTAAAGGCGTAGTAACGCTTAACGAGGTTAATTCAAGTGGAGACGAAAGAAAAGGTAATAGCCGCAGTATTCTCGTTGTTCCTTATTTACTTAACTGGAACCGCTTTCTATTACTATACCGAGGAATGGGGTCTCGTGGATTCCGCCTACTTCTCGGCAATGACGCTAACCACGGTCGGCTACGGCGACCTTGCACCCACGATGCCACAAACCAAGTTATTCACCATCGGTTTCGCGTTCGTTGGAATCGCCGTTGCACTGTACACGCTAGCCGAATTCGGCAAGTGGTATGTTGAAAGCCGCCTTGAAACGCGGTTTGTTAAGGGTTTGCACGCGCGCAGGCCGCGCTTACCAAAAAAGAAGAAGGGGTATTACGACGCATGATGCGCTCTCATTACGCGAATGAAGTCAAAGCCGGCGAAACAGTTCGCTTAGCGGGTTGGGTCCACGAGTTACGCGACTTCGGCAAAGTCAAGTTCTTAGTCCTGCGCGACCGCACGGGATTCGTTCAAGTCACTTTCAAGAGCGCTTCGACTCCGCCGGACGCGCTCGAAGCTTACTCTCACTTAGTGAAGGAAACTTCGATTGTAATCGAGGGCAAAGCAGAGGCCTCGAAAATAGCTTCACTCGGGCTCGAAGTTTACCCTACGAGCCTTGAAATCGTGGGTGAAGTCCAAAAGAAAGTTCCGGTGGACGTAACCGGTAAGGTGCACTCCGACCTCGACGTGCGGTTGGATAACCGGTTCATCGACCTCCGCCGCGAGCGCACTTCCGCAATCTTTCGTGTGCGCTCGGAAGCCCAGCGTGCTTTCCGCGAGAAAGCAATGGAACTAGGCTGCCAGGAAATTAATCCGCCGGTAGTCGTCGCCGCGAGCACGGAAGGCGGCTCGGATTTGTTTAAAGTCGATTACTTCGGGGAGAAAGCGTACCTCGCCCAAAGCCCGCAGCTCTACAAGCAGTTAGCCGTAGTCGGGGGAATGGATAAGGTGTTCATGACGCTCCCTGTTTTCCGCGCCGAGAAGCACAATACCACGCAGCACTTGAATGAAGTAACGCAAATGGACGTGGAAATCGGCTTTGCCGACGAAGAGGACGGACTTGATTACCTAGAGAAAGTTTTCCTGCACATACTCGCGAGCGTTAAGAAAAATTGCGTTAGCGAACTCGAATTACTCGGCTCGGAAGTGAAGGACTACGACTCCATACCGCGTTACACTTACACGCAAGTTGTGGATGCACTCGCCGGAACCGGCTACCCTATGGCGTGGGGCGAGGACTTCTCAAAGGAAGCTGAATCAAGGATTCCCGAAGCCATCGGCACGGACTTATTCTTCATCACGCGCTGGCCCACGAAGTGCCGCGCGTTCTACAGCATGCCCTTGAAGGAGAACCCCGAGGTGTGTAAGGCGTACGACTTGGTTTACAAGGGAATGGAAATCTCGAGCGGAGCCCAGCGAATCCACGAGCCCGCGCTCTTAATCAAGCAACTCAAAGCGCACGGGTTGAAGCCGTCCGACTTCGACTTCTACATCGAGGCCTTCCGCTACGGGTCCATACCCCACGCGGGTTGGAGCATCGGCGCCGAACGCCTCACCATGCAAATATGCGGGCTCGACAACATACGCGAAGCGAGCATGTTCCCGCGCGACCGCCACCGCCTGCACCCGTGAAAAACAAACCATTATATATTCGTATATTATATAAGTTAATATAATTAGGTGTTGTTTGTGCAAGTTCAAAAACAAAAAAGTATTCTGCATTATCCTCGCTTGGATACTATTCTCATGGTCGAAGAGGCGCTTAGGAAGTCAAAAAAGGAATTGACTAAAACGCAGTTGTGGGCGCTCTTGCCCAAGCGCATGATGTACCAGACGTTTCAACTAATACTGCGTTACTTGGAACACTCGAACAAAATTACCTTTGAAGGAAACAAAATCATTTGGATAGGGTCGAACCGCAAGCTTGACGCGGCTGTTCGCAAGGCGAGGCGTTACTAATGCCTTTCAAGGTAGTAGGCATCGATGAGTTCAATAAGGAGTACGACGAACTCAAGGCGTCCGCCAGTGACGGCGATTCAGGTAACTCGGAGTTATTGAAGAAACTTGACAAGGCCGTGACGAAACTCAAGCAAAATTACCGTGCCGGCAAGCACGTGCCGAAGGACAGAATTCCCGAGTACTACGCGGTTCGTTACGGCGTAACCAACTTGTGGAAGCTGGATTTGGACAAGAACTACCGCTTGATTTATACGTTGCGCGGAACTAGCGTTGAAATAATGTGCGTCCTCCTCGAATTCTTTGACCATAAAAAATACTCAAAGCGTTTCGGGTACAAGAAATGAAAACCGCAGTGCTGTGGGACATTGACGGTACGCTCTTATCAATTGGGCCAAGCGTGTTACACGTCACTTTCTCCAAGGTAACCGGCGTTTCGCCTTTAAAGTCATTCAAGACTCACGGCATGGTCGACCACGAGATACTCGTTAAACTATGCAAGGTGAACGGAGTAAAGCCCAACTCGAAAACGCTCACTACACTCGAGGAGGAGTCTTTGAATTTGGTTAAGCACTGGGTTTCGGATGGAAACCGCCGTGAAGAATTGCCTGGCGTTCGCGCAGTACTCGAAGAACTCGACGCTAACTCCGAAGTTAGCCAGGGCTTATTGACGGGCAATTGCGAGGAACGCGCTTGGATGATGCTTGAAACCGCGGATTTAAATCATTATTTTTCCTTCGGCGGTTTCGGGGGCGATTCCCCCAACCGAATTGAAACCGCGCGCCGCGCAGTCGCTACGGCACCCGCACACAACCACCTGGTCGTAGTGGGCGACACTCCGAACGATGCGCGCTGTGCGAAAGCAATTGGCGCGCGAAGCGTCATAGTGTTAAGCGGAGCGTTCACGCGCGCTGAAATCGAAGCGGAGGAACCCGACGCGATACTTGAATCGTTCGAGGACGCGGAAACATCGGTCAAGGCAATACTCGACTAGAAACTCTTTTAACCGCGTACAGCGAATACGGTTAATGGAAGAATTAACTTTTCCCGAAGGGCAACCCAAACTAACAGAGTTGCACTCTCACGTGGGCTCCGCCGTGAGCCCCGAGATAATGTGGTCCATCGCCCACTCGCAAGGCATCAAAATCAAGGGCAAGGATTACTGGGCGTTTCGCAACACGATTACCGTCTGGCCGGACAAGGTCAAATCCCTCGACGAGTACCTTGAATTATTCAACATCACGGAACTCATCCAGTCGTCGCCAGAGGGAATGGAAAGAAGCGTTTACTCCATCGTAACCGGGGCGTACCGCAAGAACCTCATCACGCGCTTGGAATTACGATTCAACCCCATGCTCCGCAACCGCGGTGGAGAGCGCGACTTAGACCACATCATACGCGCCGCAGTGCGTGGAATGGAACGCGCTACCTTAGAATACCCGGTGAAAGCAGGGCTCATACTCATGCTCGACCGCCGCTTCGACGAGCGCAAGAACAACATCATACTCGACAAAGCCATTGCCTACAAGGAGAAGGGAGTAATCGGAGTTGACGTGGGCGGGCCTTACCACGACGAATTCGACTTCAAGCATTACACGGAAGCTTACGCGCGCGCCGAGAAAGCGGGTTTGGGGTTAACCGCTCACGCCGGCGAGACGCGCAAGCAAGGCATTCGCGAGGCCGTTGAATTAGGCGTCACGCGAATCGGGCACGGAGTGCACTCGGCTTGGGATGACTCCTTACTAAAGCTCTTGCGCGACCGCGGAGTCACCTTGGAATTGTGCCCGACTTCGAATCTGCGGACGCGCGCGCTAAAGAGCGAGGAAGAACTCTCGTTCGTCGTGAACAAGCTCAAGGAAGCGGAAGTAAAGTTTACGGTGAACACCGACGGCCCTGAAATGCTTTGCACGAGCCTGCGCAAGGAGCGTGCCTTACTCCAACGCATCGGCGCCCTCGACGAAGACGGGCTCGCCGAGTGCGAAGAATGGGCGAGGCAAGCGAGCTTCCTCTAAATAGTTACTCCGAGTGCCCTCAATTCGCGTAACAACTGCTCGTTGTCTTCGAATAGTACTGCGTGGAATCCGAGTTCACGCGCAGCGTTAACGTGCCTTTCTCGGTCGTCAATGAAAACGCATTCCTTGGCCGGCAATCCCGACTTTTCTAGGTAACGCTCGAAGATTTTCTTGTCTGGCTTGGCGAGGCCTTCGTAACAAGATACGAGGCAAGGGTCGAATAGTTGTAATAGCCCGCGTTCTTCATTGCCTTTGGCGAACAAAGGATTCGCGTTTGAAATTAAGCCAACGCGGTAATGCTTCTTCAACTCTTTAACAATTGCAACGAGTTCCGCGTTAACGGTCATGACTTCATTATCCGCTTCCTTCCAAGCACGCATTAACTCTTCCGCGTTTTGCTTCAACGAGTAGCGCTCGCGAAGGAACTCAAAGTACTCCTCGAAAGGCGTTTTCCCTAGTGCGACTTGAGCATACTCTTTGAGGGTTTCACTGAATACGTTTTCTTTTAGCCCAAGTTTTTCGACTACGCGCGCTCGAACCGTTTCAATGCTGCAGTTTACGAGTACGCCGCCTATGTCGAAAACAACTGACTTAATCATTTTATCACTAATAGTGTGAATTACTTGACGATTCT
Source organism: Microcaldota archaeon (assembly GCA_964477205.1). Taxonomy (GTDB): domain Archaea; phylum Micrarchaeota; class Micrarchaeia; order Norongarragalinales; family Norongarragalinaceae; genus UBA93. Next base: position 4,441 of record CAYZDE010000026.1, on the reverse strand, counting down.
TCCGCCGTCGACGATGAGTGTTTGCCCGGTTACGAAGTCGGAGTCCGAGGAAGCAAAGAACAACGCGGCTTTCGCTACGTCCTCTGGTTCAGCGATTCTCCCCATCGGGGTCTCTTGCGCCAGCTTTTCGATTAGTTCGGGGCTCAAATTCTCGCGCGCCATGTCCGTCTTCACGGGCCCGGGAGCAATCGAGTTAATGGTGATACCTTTTTCTCCAAGGCTTTTTGAAAGCGTTTTAGTGATTGCGTCCACTCCCGCCTTGGAAGCTGCATAAGGAACGCTCGTCAAGCTCCCCACGATTCCCGATATTGAAGAAATGTTCACTATTTTGCCTCCGTTCGGCATGTGCGGCAAGGCCTTCAAAATGCATTCGCCAACGGCCGTGAGGTTAACGCTGATGGTTTTATTCCAAATTTCGGGCGTAGTCTCCTCGAAAGGTTTTGCTATTAGGATGCCCGCATTGTTCACGAGGATGTCCACGCGTCCGAACGCGTCAATCGTCTTCTCGACGACTTCGTCGAAGTTGCTTCCTGCATCATATTGGACGGCCAAGCCCTTGCAGCCCGAACCCTCAATCTCTTCAACGACTTTGCCTGCTTCGTCCTCACTCTTTTTATAAGTGACGACGACATCCGCGCCCTCGCGCGCGAACAACAAAGCGATTGCGCGTCCGATTCCTCGCGACCCGCCAGTAATTATTGCGACTTTATTTTCGAGTCTCATGATGAATTGTTTTCCCTCACCGTTTTATATTCTCGCTTTTAACCCGACGTTTCGGAAAGGAAGCGCGTACTGCTTCGTTACTCTCCGCTGCTTTTGAAGCGCAAGAAAGAGCTAGCGGTTTGCCGATAACGCTTAACGCGCTTTTTTATAACGCGGAGCCTAATCGAATTAAGATTTAGGGTTCGAAATGTATTATCGTTTTCCGGAAAAGTTGCGCGAAGGCATTATCAAAGCGCGTCCAAACCGGTTCATAATGCTCGTCAAAATCGGCGGGAAAATCGAGGAGTGCCATTGCCCGAGCACCGGGCGCATAGGTAGCATCCACTTTCAAGACATTCCCTGTCTGGTTTCCAAGAGCAGGAATCCGAGCAGGAGAACGCGCTTCACCGTGGAAGCAATTTCCCTTGATTCACCGCGAAAGAAAAGCAAGTCTTGGATTGGCGTCAACCAAACCGCCGCGAATGATTACTTCTTTTTCTTCTTGAAGCGCGGTGCTTTCGGCAAAATGGTTGGTGGCGGCGAACACGCGCTAAGGGAGCGAAAAATCGGGCGTTCGCGCATAGACTTTGAGATAGGAGATGAAGCGCTCGTCGAACTAAAGACAATGCTAATGGATTTGCCCTGCGAAGCGCACCCGCAGTACCGCGAACATGTCGCGCCCTTCGTCAGCTTTCACCGGCTCGTGAAACACTTCGGGGAGCTCGCGAAGGCGCTGGCGAGCGAGAAAAAAAAGAGGGCGTTGATAGTCTTGTGCTACCTTTACGATGCGAAGCCTTTCACGGTTCCCGTTTTGGATTCGAAAACCGCTGAAATAACGCGGGCAGCTCGGGCCGCAGCCCGCGCCGGCGTCGAAAACTGGCAAGTGAATTTCGTAATCAACGGCGAGGGAGTGAGGTTGAAGCGGTTCTTCAAGCTTGAATTGTTTTGAAGCCGAGGCGGGATTACGCGGCTTTTAAAAGATTTTTTTTTGGGTGAAGAGCGGACTGGCGCTCGGAGCCATGAAAAATATGCAGGGGGAGGGAAATTCGACCCTTCTTTTCTTTTTGTGGAAAAGATGGGCATTCGAACCCTCGAACCCCTAAGGGAACAGGCCCTGAACCTGTCACGTTTAACCAGGCTTCGCTACCCCTGCAGCGTTTAATTTCTTACACTTTCGGTTTAAAATAGGAAGGGGGCGAGGCGGGGCAAGCGCCAGGGGGAAACGTAGTTGCCCCCGAGGCTTGCGTTGCGTTTAACCAGGCTTCGCTACCCCTGCAGCACAAATTTCTTGCACTTTCGGTTTAATAAAGTGGGAAGGGGGGTTGAAAGAATGTTTTTTAAATGTCTTCGCGCTTGTTTTATAGTCGTTGAATTTACTAAAGGTTTACTGCTTTGAACATTTCTAATCCGTTCGAATGGAAGTACTACAAGTACCTAGTGATAATTCCGGTTCTAGCCATTATTTTCTCTTTGTTCTTTTTAGTTCCGAATATCCCGCAGGGAATCGACTTGAAGGGCGGTTTACTCCTCACGGTTTACTCTAATGAGGCGGTTGACTCGCAGGCGTTGAAGGAGGCTCTGGCTTCGTATTCGGACGTGGAAGTGCGTGCTTTCAGTAACGCGATCGGCCACGGGGTTGAAGTCGAGCTCCCGGTGGACGCGGGTTTGCAGGCGGCGGAGGAAGAGTTATCTGTTCTACACGACCTTGACGCGGATTTGAGCCGTGCTGAGGTAGCATTGAGTTATTACCAGCAGGCGGAAGGCGAGGACGCAATTGCTTTGCCGGGTGCGCAAGCGAACGTGACGCGCTTGACCTCCGAGGTTTTGGCTTCCGCGCGTTTTGTAATCGAGAAGTCGGGCGGGGTTCTAGCTACTTCGGCTCCGCACGAGGCGGCTGTTGACGCGGATGAGGCTTTCGACGAGGCGAAGAGTAGTTATCGTAGTAATTTGATTGCTTCGGTGGCCGGGGTAGTGCCCGTGGACTCGTACTCGTTCAAGGAAATCGGGGCTTCGCTCTCGCGCGTGTTCTTCTCGAAAGTGCAGGAAGTGCTATTGTGGTCTTTTGTTCTCTCGACTATCGTCGTGTTCTTCATTTTCCGTTCGCTCGTGCCGAGCCTCGCCGTGATTTTCGCGGCGGTGGCGGACATCGTGATTACCGCCGGGTTAATGAGCGTTTTAAACATTCCTTTGAGCCTGGCGAGCGTTGCTGCATTACTCATGCTCATCGGGTTCTCCCTGGATACGGACGCGTTGCTCACGGTGCGCGTTTACAAGCGTTCCGAGGGGACGGTTCGAGAGCGTGCTTTCGATGCGTTGAAGACCGCGGTGATGATGAACGGGCTCGTCATGGCTTCGTTCGGCGTGCTAGCCATAGTCGCGCTTTACTTGCAGATTCCTACTTACTATCAAATCGGCGTGGTCGCGTTCGTCGGGAGCATAGTTGACTTCGTTGCGACTTGGACGTTTAACGCGGGCATAATCTTGTGGGACGCGGATAGGAGGGGCTTGAAGTGATTAGCGAGCTCTTTTCCGACCGCAGAGTGCAGTTGCTCACGCTTTCTATAGTGTGCGCTTTATTCCTCATTTTCCTTCGGGACGGCAATCCGGCGACCGTGGACTTGAACTTCGGCATCGAGTTCATCGGCGGAGTTCGCATCCCGGTTTCCCTGGAGAAGCCGGTGGACGCGGCTACAATGAATCAAATGGTTGACATCATTAAGACGCGAATTAACAAGTTCGGCTTGAAGCAAGCCGTGGTGCGGCCACTGGGTAATACCGAGATTATTGTTGAGATACCCCGCGCGGATTCGAGCGTGATTAAGACGGTTGAGGACGTGCTCCGTGAGCAAGGCCGTTTTGAAGCTGTAATAGGCGGTAAGCAAGCCCTATCCGGCTCTTACATTATCTCGAATGCGGTTGGCGGCCCTCAAGCAGAGTTCGTCGGCCCGAATCAAGCGGGCGGTTATGATTGGGAGTTATACTTCGCGATTACCGGTGACGGCCAAGAGCGTTTCGCCGAGGTAGCACAAGGCAAGTACGGTTACCCCGTGCTCATGTTCCTTGATAGGCCTGAAGAAGCGGTCCTAGTAGCCGAGCGCGCTTTAGTATTGGGTGACGCCGGCGTAATGGGTGAATCGTTATTATCCGAAGCGCTATCAAAGGAGGGTGACGATATAATTTGGCTGCAGCCGAGTGAGGTTGAATTACAGCTAGCCGAGTTGTCGAACCGCTCGCGCGTAATACTCCCATTGTCTTACAATGAAACGCAACCCGAATTAATTGCATCCATTAAAGAGCTCGGGTTTGAGGAAGCCGCGATTGGCGAGGAAGTAGCCCGCAGAATAGTTTTCAAGGACGATGCGGAATTCAGAGCGGTTATTGTTTCCGGCGGCTCTTTGGCCCAACCAGTGCTCTCTGATTGGGAAGTCATCGGGTTAATGAGCGCGCCGACGCTGCGCGTGGAACCGGTGAAGCAGAACGCGATTACGCAGTACACTATCTCTGGTTCGGTGCCTGCCGGCGAGAACTCCGAGCAAGAAGCAATTAACGAGATTCTTTTATTGAAGAGCGTGCTAAGCGGCGGGCGATTGCCCGTGAGCACGGTTGTCGGCAGTTATTACGACGTGGCGCCGCAGCTCGGCGAGCAATTCCTCGTGTACTCGTTGATTGCCACTGGCATCGCCATACTCGCGGTTGCATCCTTAATTATGCTCCGTTACCGCAAAATAAAACTCATCGT
>CAYZDE010000025.1:0-11567 GCA_964477205.1 Microcaldota archaeon | reverse complement strand
GGCGTAAAAAGGTTTTAAACTCGCTCAGCGTTAATTCTTTGTCATGTCTCTTAACTCGCTTTTGAAGCACTCGCTGAACGCTTACGCGCGCAACTTCAAGCTCATCTCACTGTTCAGCCTGCCTTTCCTAGTGTCATTCCCTCTAGCTTTGCTGCTCCCGAATTTCATTGCAGTATCCGGCATTTTCCTGCGCTTCGACAGCATACTATACGATTTGACGCCCGCCAGCGCATTATTCATAGTGCTAGCGTTCATTTCCTCCCTCGCCTTGTTCGCCTTTGCCATCAGTGCGATTAACGTGATAGTAAAGCACCAGCGCACCCTGACGCGCTTGACCTCGAGTGATTTAGCGGGCGTGGAAACCGCTTCATTCAAGCTATTCTTCGTGTTCCTCGTTGCCTTCGCCGCGTCTTTATTCGCGAACTTCTGGATTCTCGAGTACGCCGGGCCCGCGTTTCATTCAATCGCGCCTTTGGTCACGCTAGTCATTTCATTCGCAGTTTTATTTACTCCTCAAGCATTAATCCTCGAGGAAGTGTCCTTGTTGAGCGCCCTCAAGCGCGGAGTCGCCATACTCTACAACCGATTTTATTACTGCTTGTTCTTCATTTGTCTGGCTTCGATATTACTATTAACAAATGCATTCGTATTCCTAATGCTCCAGGATTACTTCAACTGGGCGATTTACTTGGGCGTTCTCATCAACGCGCTCGTTCTCACGCCCTTCTTCGAGGTAATGAAGGCGCAAATATTCCTCAGCAAGTACACGCTGTTAAAGTGAGTTGAATAACTAAAAAATGAGTGACTACAAGGTTAAGGACGAGTCCCTCGCCGAGGCAGGGGCAAAGCGGCTGGATTGGGCGCGTGACCACATGCCCGTACTCGCGAAAATACGCGAGCGCTACTCTAAGGAAAAGCCATTGGAAGGCCTTCGCGTTGGCGCTTGCCTGCACGTGACCAAGGAAACCGGCATCCTAATGGAAGTGCTTCGCGCTGGGGGCGCGGAAGTCGCCTTGTGCGCTTCGAATCCGTTGAGCACGCAGGACGACGTGGCCGCTGCGCTCGCTAAGCAAGGCGTGAGCGTGTTCGCTTGGCACGGGTGCACGAACGACGAGTACTACGAGTGCTTGAATAAAGTTTTGGACTTCAAGCCGGACATTACCACGGACGACGGCGCGGACGTAATCAGCACGATTCACTCCAAGCGCACCGAGTTATTGGACTCCGTCCTCGCCGGGCAGGAGGAGACGACTACGGGCGTAATCCGCTTGAAGGCAATGGCCGCCGATGGAGCCTTAAAATTCCCCGTAATCGCGGTGAATGACACTCCAACAAAGCACTACTTCGATAACGTGTTCGGCACCGGGCAATCCACTTTAGACGGCATCATCCGAGCGACCGAAGACTTAATCGCCGGCAAGACCGTGGTCGTGGCTGGCTTCGGCTATTGCGGACGAGGCTTCGCATTGCGCGCCCACGGGATGGGTGCGAACATAATCGTTACGGAAGTTGACTCGGTGAAAGCAATTGAAGCTCACTTATTCGGCTACCGCGTAATGAAGATGGACGACGCTGCGAGCATCGGCGACATATTCGTGACTGCTACCGGCGATTGCAACGTAATCCGCGGCAGGCACTTCGAGAAAATGAAGAACGGCGCCGTGGTCGCGAACACGGGCCACTTTGACATTGAAATTAACGTGCCCGAACTCGAGGCATTGGCTAAGAGCGAGCGCGAGATTAAGCCGGAAGTCGACGAGTTCACCCTAGCGAACGGCAATAAGGTTTACCTCTTAGCGAGGGGCCGTTTAGTTAACCTTTCTTGTGGAGTAGGGCATCCATCGGAAGTAATGGACATGTCCTTCGCCAATCAAGCGTTAGTTACTGAATGGCTCAAGAGCCATGCTAAAGAATTGGAAAACCGCGTTTACGATGTTCCCAAGGAAATCGATGACTCGGTTGCCGCCCTAAAACTCGAGGGCATGGGGCTTCAAATCGACGAGCTCACCGCAGAGCAAAAGGAATATCTATCCAGCTGGCAACACGGGACTTGAAATGGCGATTAAACTCGTCTTCTTTGATTACGGCGATTGTTTAGTGAAGTTGCCAAAGGACGGGTGGATGGTTTTCGCTAACGAATTCTTTTCCAAGCGCGGAGCGGACTGGCGCAAGCAGGCAGAAATTTGGAAAGAGTTAAAGCCGTTAGTCAATAAAGGCTCCCTTCCGCTGTCTGAAGCGCAAGAGCGCATTTTCAAGGAGCTAGGATTAGGAGAGAAGGAATTGCTCGAATGGCGCTACGCTGACTTGCAATTCCATTTCGACCACTATCACTTATTTCCAGGCGTGAAGGAAACCCTCGCGCGCTTGAAGGATGGCGGTTACAAACTCGCAATATTATCGGATTCAGTAACCGCTTCTTCCGTTCGCTTGAAGATTATGGAGCATCAAGGCATCCGCACTTTCTTCGACGCGGACTTTCAATCATGCGACATCGGCGCGGTGAAGCCGGAACCGTGCGCTTATGAAGCCGTGTTAGAGCACTTCGGCGTGAAGCCGGGCGAGGCGGTTTTCGTGGGGCACGAGAAGGAGGAAATCGACGGGGCGAAGGCGCTAGGCATCAAAACCATCGGGTTCAACGTGAAGGACGACTCCGAACCCGACGCAATCGCCGAGAATTTTGCGGACATTCTCGAAATCGTTGAGAGCTTCCGCTAACCAATTTTTTAGAAAATAAAAGGATTCTACATTAATCCAGATTCCTTGAGGACGAGGAATTCTTCCATGGTGAGCTTCTCGCCGGAGCGGAACTTCTCGAGGACGCTTTTTGCTTGAACCGCAACCCTCTCCTTCATCTCGGCGTGCCTCGCGCGCGCCTCCCGGTGGATTTCATCGCGTTCGGCTTTGCCTCGCGCTTGCATTTTCCTTTGAGCGGATACGTATTCCTTGTGTGCGCTGTTGGCTTCGCCGCGCTTGTTATCCAATATCGCAATGGTAGCCCCGATTTTCTCCTGCAAGGCGCGCCCTTTCTTCAAGGAGTCGATGTGCGCTTTGTGGTGCACGTCGCTTTGCCTGGCGTGCGTTTCCATTTGCTTGCGGTAGTCGCGTGCCTCGCGGTTGAACTTGGATAAGTTATCGCGGAGCTCGTTAACGTTCTGGAATAGCCCTTTTGCTTCCTCCGAGGAAGGCAGTTGCTTGCGGAGGTCCTTGATTTGCTTGGATATTTCGCGTTCCTTGCGGGTCGTAGTGGCTTCGGTTTCTTGAATCCACTCTAATTCCTCAATGCGGCGGTGTAGTTTCTCGAAGGGTATGTTAGAGTCTCCGCCGAGTTCGCGCAGCCGCGCTTTCTTGGCGTCCAACTCTTCCCTGATTTTAATGACTTCGTTTTCGACTTTAAGGCGATTCTCCTTGAATTCCTTGACCTTGGCGTTTTCGTCGTCGCGCTTCTTGCGTTCGGCATTAGCTTCGCTCAAGAACCCCTTCATTTTCGCGATTCTCTCGCGGTTTTGCTTTGCCAGGTCCTGCGTTTCCTTGTTAGTTAAATCGCGCTTTTTCTTGTTCTCTTCGGCTTGGCCTTGAAGTTTTTCCTCTTCCTTCTCGCCGTCTTCGGCTTTAGGCTTTTCCGCGCCTTTTTCGCCGTCTTTGGCCGGAAGGTTTTCTTCCTTCTTCGCGTCTTCAGCTTTGGGGTTTTCGTCGTCTTTCTTGTCTTCTTCGGTCACTAGTTCATCACTGTTGAGTGGCGTGGTCGCTCGGTAAGTCGAGTTCGATTTCCGTCACTATTTCATCGAGTTCAGCGCGCTGCTTCTCCAACACTTTTTGGATGCGGCGGATGCGCTTTTGGGTTAAGGCAATTTCCTTGTACTTGCGGGCTGCCTTGTTGAAGTGCTCTATTGAAAGCGTGAAGTACTCTTCTTGGTCCATTGACTGGGAGATGTCCGAGAGGATTTCGCCGACGAGCTTGTTAGCCGCGAGCTTAACGTCGCGTTTGACTTGGTGCTCGCGCTTGAGGTTGGCTTTTAGAATGCGCACTATGCGTGCGTTAGCGAATGGCAGTCGTTCGTCTTCCTCTTCGCTCACGTCGTCTTCGTTGGCTTCTTCTTGTTTCTTTTGTGCTTCAAGCTCTTCCCCAGTCATTAAATCAATTCACCTGTGTTATCAATAAAGAAGTTATTCGTGTATCAAATAGAGTTTAAAGGCTTTTAAATCATATGCTTTACCATGGAACAAGAGTTACGGCCCCGCCGCACGGAAATGGTGGATTTAGCTTTTCGAGAGTCCGCGAGTGTGCCCTCTGACTCTCCCCTTAGGCGTAGTTTCGAGTCATTACACGAGGGCCTGAAGGGTGAGGGCGTACACGAATTCGTGCGCTTCGTTGAACGCAATTACGAGCCAGGAGAGCGCGGCCACGAGGTCAAGGCACACGACTTATTGAAAGCGTATATACGGGCTCTTGGAAGCGGCGTTGTGCCCGAAGAGCCAGCGTTCAAGTGGCTAGGGGAACGTTCGAAGTGAGAGCCGTTTTAGTGCGGCCCCTACACGATTTGAACGTGGGGAGCGTTTGCCGGGTAATCAAGAATTTTGGCGTCAAGGACTTAGCCATAGTCAAGCCAAAGTGCCCGCTTGGCTTTGAAGCCAAAAAATTCGCCAAGCACTCCGAAGAAGTACTCTCGAAGGCCAAGATCTGCGAGACCTTGGAGGAAGCAGTGGAGGGTTGTGACGTGGTAGTTGGCACGACGGGCGCGCCCAAGCGCTTTCGAAAAACCGAGTTTAAGAATTGCATTCCTTTGGGTGAATTAAAAGAGCGTTTGGCGAGCTCGCGTAATGCCGCTATTGTTTTCGGCAGCGAGGGGTCCGGGCTGTCCAAGGAGGAGTGCGGCGAGTGCGATTTCTTCGCTACTATTTCCGCTAGCGATGAGCACCAAGTGCTCAACTTGTCGCACGCCGTTGCCGTGGTTTTCTACGAGTTGTTCAAGGGGAAGAAGTCACTTTACGCGCGCGCGAAGAGGCGTGATGTAAAGCAAATCGAGGAGTTTTTCGCCTTAGCCGTGGAGGAGCGCGCACGCATTAAGGACAAGCGTAAGGTAGTGAGGGCTTTCGAGCGCGCTTTAGGCCGGGCGGGCCTCTCGGATAATGAAGCGAGAACTCTTTTAGTGGCTTTTTCAGAGTTGAATGCGAAGGACTAGACGCGGGTCCACGTTAATGCATTCCATTGCCTGAGAAACGCGTGAAGCGATTGTGTTAAAGGCGATTGCAGCGCCGGTTATTCCGAATGCGAATAGCGTGCGTTCCGCGAGTGTTATCGGAATTAAACCCCACCAGATTGCGGCGGGTATGTTGAACGCGTATAAGAATACTACCGAGCCGATTGCGTGCGCCGTGAAAGTGGAGCCGAAGGCGCGAGCGAGCGGGTGGTCGAAGCGAGTTGCAATGAACGGGACGAGCCAGAATAATGAGTAAGCCCAGGCGGCTGCGCCTTCAGGGTGTAATAAGAACAAGGCAATTGCCACTAGCGGCACGGCGAGCACCTGCTTTTTGCGCGTGCCGTAATAGTACGCGCCGGCTGCGGCTGGTAACAAGCGCGCGAGGGTCATCCACTCGAATGCCGCGTTGTTTAACACGGACCCCGCGACTTTGACGAGGACTACTGCGAGCGCGCCCAGCATTGGCGAGAATAGTTGGCCGCCTATTGGCCCTATGAATTGGAAGAACGTGAATTGGGCGCCTTCAGTGCCGATTACCGATGCATAATTGATTTGGCTGGCGGTCAAGGCAAGCACTGCAAATAATAATAGGAAAACGAGCTTCTTGTCCATGCTTAACGAATACTCCGTCGAGTTTTAAAACAACTTTGCTTAATGATATCGGGGTCTGTTGACTGTGAATAAAATATATTGGTTTAACGAATTATCCAAGGAGAATTTAGCCGAGGCCGGCGGCAAGGGAGCGAGCCTCGCGGAAATGGCTAACTCGGGCTTTCCCGTACCTCCGGGATTTATTGTTTCCAGCGGAGCGTACTTTGACTTCGTTGAACAGAACGCTTTGCGCGACTTGATTGAGGACGAGTGTAATGGTTTAGACGTTGACGACCAAGCGGCGCTGAATAAGACCAGCGACGCGATTAAGGGTGCGATTAAGGCTGCTCGCATGCCAAAGGAGACTTCGGCGGACATAGTGCGCGCTTACAATAAGTTGTGCGGAGTTAGCTTGATGCCCGCAGCCAGCCAGGAAGTTGCCGTAGCCGTGCGCAGTAGTGCGACTGCCGAGGACTTGCCTGAAGCGAGTTTTGCAGGGCAGCAAGCGACTTTCTTGAACGTGAAAGGTGCTGAAGCGTTGGTTAAGTCGGTTCAGGATTGTTGGGCTTCATTGTTCGAGGCGCGTGCGATGTACTACCGAGAGCATAACGGCTTTGACCATTTACAAGTAGGGATTGCGGTAGTAGTGCAGAAGCTCGTGAATAGTGAGAAGAGCGGCGTCATGTTCACGGCGAATCCGGTGACCAGCGACGAAACCGAAATAATGATTGAAGGCGGTTACGGTTTGGGCGAGGCTATTGTTTCCGGCTCGGTTACTCCGGATCGCTTCATAGTGGACAAGGAGTCCATGGAGATAAAGTCGCGTGAAATCGTTGAGCAATCGCGTTACGTAGACCGCTCTGCCGACGGCATTGAATGGCGGGAGGTTCCCGAAGCGGAGAGGAAGAAGCAGAAGCTTTCCGATGGGGAGGTGAAGGGCCTCGCGCATTACGGTAAGAAGATTGAAGAGCATTACGGCAAGCCGCAGGATATAGAGTTTGCGGTGGAAGGAAAGGAATTATTCATAGTGCAGAGCAGGCCGATTACCACGCTGGCGAAGAAGGCAGGGCCTAATGAAAGTGAAGGAAAGGAGGGGGTTGAAACGGCTTCAATTGACGACGCTAAAATTTTGTTGCAGGGTGCCGGCGCTTCGCCGGGCTCGGCTAGCGGGCCGGTGTGTATTATTACGGGCGCAAAGGACGGCTACAAATTGAAGAAAGGCGATGTTCTAGTTGCCCGCATGACTTCCCCTGACTTTGTTCCCGCTATGAAGCGTGCCGCGGCCATTGTCACTGACGAGGGAGGCATGACTTGCCACGCTGCGATAGTTAGCCGCGAGCTCGGCGTGCCTTGCATTGTCGGCACGGAGCACGCTACCAGCGTTCTAAAGGGCGGGCAGCAGATAACCGTTGACGCGGTGAACGGATTGGTTTTCGACGGAGTGGTCGAAGCGTCCAAGCCAATTGAATCCAATGCGTTGTCCGGCGGCTCTTTCGTGCCGACTGGAACGCGCATTTACGTTAACCTTGCCGCGCCTGAGCGCGCCGAGGAAATCGCCGCGAAAAATTGCGATGGAGTAGGGTTGATGCGCGCTGAATTCATGATTGCCGGACTTGGAAAGCACCCGCTAGCGTTGGTGAAGGAAGGCAAGTCCGAGGAGTTCGTCGAGGCATTAGCGCGCGGGATGCGCAAGGTTTGTGCGGCTTTTTACCCTAGGCCCGTGGTTTACCGTGCTAATGACTTTAAGTCTAATGAGTACAAGGGCCTCGAGGGAGGGGCGGAATTCGAGCCGGACGAGGAGAACCCGATGATAGGGTACCGCGGGTGCTTCCGTTACGTGAAGGACCCGACGGTTTTCAAGCTAGAGCTCGAGGCGATTAAGCGCGTGCGCGAGAAGTACAAGCTCAAGAATTTGTGGTTGATGATTCCCTTCGTGCGCACGATTCGCGAGTTGGAAGTGTGCAAGCAAATCGTGCTTGACTCGGGCTTGCGCCGGACTAACGATTTCAAGTTCGGGATAATGTGCGAGGTTCCCTCGACGGTCATACTCGCGCGCGAGTTCTGCCAGGTCGGAATCGATTTCATGAGCATCGGGAGTAATGACTTGACGCAGCTAACGCTCGGAGTGGACAGGGACTCGCCGATAGTAGCCGAGGACTTTGACGAGCGCGACCCTGCGGTGCTGCGCAGCGTTGAAAAAGTAATCGACGCTTGCCACGAGCACGGCGTTAAGGTGAGCTTGTGCGGCCAAGCGCCGAGTAATTACCCGGACTTCGCGGAAGCCCTGGTGGAAATGGGAATCGACAGCATTAGCGTTAACCCTGACGTAATAGAGAAGACGCGCCGCACGGTAGCGGAAGCGGAGTTGCGCGTCCTGCTCAAGAGCGCGCTTTGAACATTTTCCACGCTTGCGACGCGATTAAGAGCGACGAAGTCACCGCGAGTATTAGCGCGTAATCGCCAAGGCCGATTGCAACTGTCTTGAATATTACTTGAGCCGCGGGGTGCGTTATTATGAACACTTGTAGCGCGATTGCGGCGGCGATGGATGCGAGCATCCACTTGTTGGACAGTAAACCGAGTTTATTGAGGCTCAATGATTGACTGCGCGAGTCGAGTGCGTAGAATAGTTGGAAAATAACGAGCGTGGTGAACGCTACGGTCGCTGCTTTCTCGTATCCTTGCGGTAAGTAATGCGAGTATAATAACAGGGTGCCCGCGGCCATCCACGTGCCCACGATTGCAATGCGTTTGGCGTTGTGCAGGCCGAGTATCTGCTTGTTTTTCTCGCGTGGCTTGCGCTTCATGGCGTTGGCTTCGGTCGGCTCAACCGCCAAGGCCAAGGCGGGCATGCTGTCCGTTACCAGGTTCATCCAAAGGATTTGAATTGGCGCCAGCGGGGAAGCCAAACCCCCTATTATGGCTACGAATATGGTGATTATTTCTCCGATATTACAGGACACCAGGTACGTTACGGCTTTCACGATGTTCGAGTAAATCGTGCGGCCTTCTTCAATAGCCGAGACGATGCTCGCGAAGTTGTCGTCGGTGATTATCATCTCGCTGGCTTCCTTGGTTACGTCCGTTCCCGTGATGCCCATGCTGATTCCGATGTCCGCGCGCTTTATTGCCGGAGCGTCGTTCACGCCGTCTCCGGTCATGGCTACGATTTCCCCGCGCGCCTTGAGCGCGTTCACTATCATTAGCTTGTGCTCGGGCGACACGCGCGCGTAAATGCGCACGTCTTCCACGACTTGCTCGAGGTTATGCATCTCATCGAGTTTCGGGCCCGTGAGCTCGCGGGCATCCTTGCCCATTAAGCCGAGTTCGCGGCCGATTGCCGCGGCGGTTGCCGGGTTGTCTCCGGTAATCATTACCACCTTGATTCCGGCTTGCTTGCATAAGCGTATGGCTTCGGCGGCTTCGGGCCTAGGCGGGTCCATCATGCCGGCTAGCCCGAGGAACACGAGTGAATCCTCCGAGTTGTCTTTCTTTTTAGAGTCCTTGAATGCAAATCCTAGTACGCGCAGCGCTTTCGACGCCATCCTCTCGTTCTCTTCGAGAACTCTCTTTTTCTCCGCCGGCGTGAGCTTGACTATGCGGTCTCCTTTCAGGATTCGGTTGCACTTCTTCAACAATTCTTCCGGAGCGCCTTTTGCATGAACGCGATAGCCCTTCCCGTGCCCGCGCGTGACGCTCATCATTTTGCGTTCTGAAGTGAAAGGGTTTTCTGAAGCGAACTCAAACTTTTTCCTTAATGCCTCGTATTCGATTCCGGCTTTTGCTGCTGCAACGAGTAGGCTCGCTTCCGTGGGGTCGCCTAGTACGCTCGCCTTTTTCTTTTCCGCGTCGAAGGCGAGGGTAGAGTTATTGCACAGGCAGGCGGTTTCCAGCATTGACGAGAGTGCCTTGTTAGAGCGGGCCAGCCCGGAGTACGCGCCCTTTAATTCGTATCCCTCCCCCGAGACGCTGCCGCGCTTGTTGTCCGCGTACATTTCACGCACCGTCATTTCGTTCTTCGTAAGCGTGCCCGTCTTGTCGCTGCATATCACGGTGGCGGCTCCGAGCGTTTCCACCGCGGGGAGCTTTCTTATGATTGAGTGCCTGGCGGCCATTCGTTGCACGCCGATGGCGAGCGTAATAGTTACTACGGCGGGCAATCCCTCCGGGATTGCTGCGACGGCGAGGCTCACGGCGATGAGGAACATTTCCAGTGCGGAATAGCCCGTGGTGATGCCTACGCCGAATATTATTGCACAGGCGGCGAGGGCGGCGATTCCGAGGAATTTTCCGAGCTCGGCTAATTGCTTTTGCAGTGGCGTTTTGTCCTTTTTTGTTTCCTGCACGAGCTCGGCGATTCTCCCCATTTGCGTGCTCATTCCGGTTTCGATTACCAGCGCTTTCCCGCGGCCGCGCACTACTACGGTCCCACTGTAAGCCAAGTTCGAGCGCTCACCCAAAGCCGCTTTTTCCTTTAATAACGCCTTCGCGTTCTTCTCTACCGGCATAGACTCGCCCGTTAGCACTGCCTCGTCGATTCGCAGGCCGATGCTTTCGATTAGCCGGCAATCCGCAGGGATGCGGTCGCCTTCGTTTAGGATTATCACGTCGCCTGGAACGATTTTACGGGCGTCAACGAGCACTTGCTTTCCATTGCGAACGGCCGTGGCTTGCAAGGCCGAGAGTTTCTTTAATGCTTGCAGCGCCTTCTCGGCGCGGTACTCTTGCACGAAGCCGAGGGCCGCGTTCAATACCACGATGAAGGCGATTGCTCCCGCGTCAATTAATTCGCCTAAGGCGGCGGAGATTATCGCGGCTATAATCAGTATGATTATCATGAAGTCGTTGAATTGGCCCAGGAACTTGCTGAGTAATGTTTCACCCGGCGCCTCCTTTAACGCGTTCTCTCCGAGTTCCTTTAATCGCTTGAGTGCTTGCCCGGTAGTCAGCCCTTTTTCAGTTGAGTGCGCCTCTTTGAGTGCTTGTTTTATTTCCAATGAGTGCCAGTTTGTCATGTGTTATTGCTTAGCCGTTTTCGCTTTTTATGCGCGTTGGTTTAGTAAAGGCAATACCCTTTAATTCGAGTTTTGAGTAATGCATTTTGGCTGTTCTAACGGCTAAATAGGGGGTGTCCCGTGAATGAGGATTGCGATTAACGGTTTCGGCAGGATTGGGCGTTGTTTTTTCCGCGCAGCCATGGAAAAGGAGTTATTCAAGGAGCACGAGCTCGTTGCCTTGAACACCCCCGGTGACTCGGCGATTTCCGCTTACTTATTGAAGTACGATTCGGTTCACGGCAAGTACTCCGGGAAGGCGACGTTCACTGAGACCACGATGAACGTGGACGGGGTTGAATTCAATTATTATCAAGAGCGCGACCCACTCAAGCTTCCGTGGAAGAAGCTGGGTGTAGACTTGGTTGTAGAGTCGACCGGCGTGTTCCGCGCCCGGGACGACGCTGCCAAGCACATTGTTGCGGGAGCGAAGAAAGTATTATTGACTGCCCCGGGCAAGCCGGCGGATGTCACCGTGGTTCCGGGAGTCAATGAATCCGTTTTGGAGCCGAAGCACGAAGTGATTTCAATGGCTTCGTGCACTACGAATTGCCTTGCCCCGATGTGCAAGGTATTACACGAGTCATTCGGGATTGAAAACGGGTTAATGAGTACGGTTCACGCTTACACCGGCGACCAGAAATTGTTGGACTCGCGCCACCGAGATTACAGGCGCTCGCGCGCTGCCGCGTTGAGCATCATCCCGACGACTACCGGCGCGGCG
>CAYZDE010000024.1:0-11711 GCA_964477205.1 Microcaldota archaeon | reverse complement strand
ACGGTTCCGCATTGGCCCAAGCAAGGCGTGATGTTCCGCGACATTACGACTTTATTGCGTGACGCAAAGGGCTTCAAGCGCGTAGTCGACTTACTCGTCGAGCGTTACAAAGGCAAGAAAATCGACGCGGTTGCGGGCATTGAGTCGCGTGGCTTCGTTACGGGTGCGGTGCTCGCGCGCGAGTTGGGTTTGGGTTTTGTGTTGATTAGGAAAAAAGGCAAGCTTCCGGCGGAGACGGTGAGCGAGGATTACGAGTTGGAGTACGGGAAGGCGACTATCGAAGTGCACTCGGATTCCGTGAAGGAAGGCGACCGCGTGCTCTTGTGTGATGATTTGATTGCCACAGGCGGCACGGCTCTTGCTTCCTGCCGCTTGATTGAAAAGCTCGGCGGGAAAGTCGAGGAGTGTTGCTTCATTGTTGACCTTCCGGAATTAAAGGGGAAGAAGCGTTTGGAGGAAGCGGGTTACGATGCGTTCGCACTCGTTGAGTTCGAAGGCGAGTGACTTTTATTTAATAATCGGCAAGAGGTTTAGCGTATTATGTTAAGGCAACCGATAGTGTGCGTTCTCGGTCACGTCGACCACGGCAAATGCGTTGAAGAAAACACGCGTGTTTGGCTAGCCGACGGGCGGTTGCAAACGGCTAGGTCGTTGTACGAAGAATTCGAGTCTAAAGGCGTTAAATCCAAGATAGCGGACGGCTCGGTAGTTGAATTGCGTAATGGCCCGAAGTTATTATCGTTTAACGGCAAAAAAACAATTTCAAGGCAAGCGACTCACGCTTGGAAGCGGAAAGCAAAACACTTGATTAAAATTAAGTTGTCGAATGGCGACTTGGTTAAGGTTACCCCCGAACACCCTTTTCTTTGTTTTAACGATTTTAATTTGAATTACAAGCGCGCTGACGAATTAGTAGCCGGCGAGGTAATACTCGGGCCTTCTAAGATTTCGTTGAAGAAAACGAGTTGGAAAGAAGAAGTTTTAACTCGAATGGCTAACAAAGGAAAATTTTTATTCTTCATTAATGAGAAGCGCGCTGAAAAATTTATTAAGGCAATAAATAAAGCGCGTAAAACCGAGTTAAGAAAAAAAGGGTTACTTTCCACGACTTTTTCTAGGAAGCGGTTTAGGGTGCGCGACTTCGTTGGGCTCGTTAAACACTTTGGCTTTTCGCTTTCCGAGTCGTACGATTGGATTGACTCGTTTAAGAATTCCAGTTTGAAGTGGAGGGCGGGTCACACGAGCATTGCCTTGCGCTTGCCTACAAAAGAAAACTTGTACGAGTTAGGTTACTTCGTCGGCGCTTGGGTTGGAGACGGGAGTAAACAAGTAATCTTGCATAATAATGATCTTCAAGTTCAAAAAGCGTACGAGCAAGCTTTAACTCGCGTGTTCAATGCGTCCAGCAGCGTGCGTGAAGGGCACTCGTGTTTGATGGTTTTGCCTAAAGCGGGTAAGACTCTAGAGCGATTTTTGTACGATGTTCTGGATTTGCCGGCTGAAGCTAAGAGTGCTAAAGTCATCTTGCCGTGGATTTGCCAAACTCAAGGCGAGTGTTTTAAGGGATTCGTAGAAGGCTGGTTTGATACTGACGGTTATGTTTCCCCGTTCAACCATTGCATTGAATTTACTACGAAGAGTGAAGAGTTGGCAAGGCAAGCCGCGGCGCGGTTGATTGCTTGCGGCGTTCAATCAATTTACTTCAAGAAAAACGGTTTCAGCGTGTTACGCGTAGCGAACGAGGATTTTCTTAAGGCATTTAATCGCTCTTTTTCGCCTAGATTAACTAGAAAAAGAGAAAGGATTAACGCCGCGTTAACTCACGCGTCTTCAAGCCGGCTAATTGATGTTTACCCGGTGAACGCGAAGACGATGGCGGGCTTAAAGAAGTCTTTGTCCGGCAAGCCCAATAAGCTAGTACCTTACTTTAACCAGTACGAAAAAAAGCAAGAGCTTTCCGTACGCATCCTAAAACAAATAGCCGCGCACGTTACCCGGCCAAACGCTGAAAGCAATAAACTCAAAAAATTCCTTTCAAATGAATTAAGGGGCTTCAAGGTTTCATCCGTTAAAAAGTGTAATAACCCGCACGGTTGGGTGTACGATTTCACAGTCCCGAAATTAAACAATTTTCTAGCCGAAAGAATCATAGTGCATAATACCAGCATCCTCGACGCGGTGCGCCACACGCGAGTGCAGAACCGCGAAGCCGGCGCGATTACGCAGCACATCGGGGCGAGCGAAGTGCCTACTGCTATAATCAAGGAGTTTTGCGGGGTAATGCTTGAGAAATTAAAAATCGAATTATCCATTCCGGGCTTGTTGTTCATTGACACGCCGGGGCACGAGGCGTTCGCGAACTTGCGCAAGCGCGGCGGCGGAATAGCGGACATTGCCGTGCTCGTAATCGACGCGAACCAGGGCATACAGCCGCAAACCGCTGAGGCGATCGAAATACTCAAGGAGCGCAAGACGCCGTTCGTCATCGCGTTGAACAAGGTGGACGCTTTGAACGGCTGGATTGACTCGAAATCAACTTGCATTACCGAGTCGCTTCGAACGCAACGCGAGGATGTGAGGAAAGAACTCGACGAGAAGGTGTACAAGCTCGTGGGGCAATTGTACGAATTCGGGTTTAATGCCGAACAATTCGACCGCGTCGCGGACTATACCAAGGAAGTGTTAATCATTCCTTGCAGCGCGAAGACGCGCGAGGGCTTGAGCGAGGTCTTGTTGTTCGTTTCCGGTCTCGCCCAGAAGTTCCTCGAAAAGCGTTTGGAAATCAAAGAGGACGCGCCGGCTAGGGCTACCATACTCGAAGTGCGTGACGAGGAAGGCCTCGGCAAGACATTGGACATGATTTTGTACGACGGCGTACTCAAGGTGAACGATTCCATTGCGTTCAATTCAAAGAACGGGCCGGTTGAATCCCGGGTTAAGGCGCTCTTCAAGCCAAAGGCGCTGGACGAGATGCGCGACCCGAAACAAAAGTTTAACCCGATGCGTGAAGTCGCTGCTGCGTGCGGAGTGAAAATCGCTTGCGAGCGCGCGGACGAAGCGGTTGCGGGTTCGAGCGTTCTGGAGTTCAAGGACGCGGAAGCGCGTTCGGCTGCAATTGAAGAATTAGGAAACGAGTTGCAAGAAATTACTTTTAATAAGGATGTGCCGGGTGCAGTGCTAAAGACGGATGCGCTCGGGAGTTTGGAAGCGATTACCGGCTTGCTCGAGGCGCACGGCGTGGTAGTGCGTTCGGCGAGCGTTGGCTCGCCCACGAAGAAGGACGTTCTCGAAGCGTCGAGCGTAAGCCAAAAAGACCGGTTCAAAGGTGTTTTGTTTAATTTTAACCAACCAATCGATGCGAGCGTGCGCGCTCTCGCAGTGAAGGAGGGCGTTCGCGTTTTCGACGAGCAAATTATTTACCGTTTAATCGAAGGGTACGAGCATTGGGTGAAAGAGGAGAAGGATATAGACCAGCGCGAGGCGTTCTCGCGCCTGGTGCTCCCTGCTAAAGTGCGCGTCCTCGCGGACCATTGCTTCCGTGTTAATGACCCGTGCATATTCGGAATCGAAGTGAAAGCGGGCAGGTTGAGGAAGGGAGTAGAGCTCGTGAACAAGGAAGGCGTTGCAATCGGCAGGGTGCGCGGCATCCAGAAGGATAAGGATAGCGTTAACGAAGTGAAGGCCGGCGAACGGGTTGCAATAAGCGTTGCCGGCCCGACTTTCGGGAGGCAAGTGTGCGAGCGGATGGACTTGTACGCGTTCATACCTAAAGCGCACTTGCGCGAGTTAGAGAAAAAGTATTTGCAGGCGCTTGACGACGACGAGAAAAAACTATTGGAAAAAGCCAAGGGCTTTTTGAAGTAAATCGAGCAAATGCTTTTCTGCATTTGCAACTTTCGCATTTGCGAGAGCTGCATTTGCTTCAGCAAATGCTCAATTCACTTGCTTTCGTGCCAGGACTTGATTGCCTTTAGAATTAACCCTGCTTCAAAAGGATTAAGCTTTCCGCGCGTGATTATTACCGGGTGGCCGTCGGGCGCGATTACGTCTTCCCCTTCGTGCTGTAATACTAAGTGAGTGCCGTGGTCTCTTGTTCCAAAGCGAAGGCCGACGCTCTTCTTTACGAGCTTTAAGAGCTTGCTAGAGCTACTGTGCTCGCCAACGGGAATGCGCCTTTCCATGATTTCAACAAAACGGCTCATGACAAAGGATATTGCGCGCGCATTAAAAAACGATTACGCTTTCACTGGAAGGCAGCCCTATCAAGGTTATTAAACTCGGTTTTGATTTCTTATTGCGAGGTGGTCCGTAGTGGCCGAGGAAACAGTAGGCGAAAATGCCCCCAACATGGAGGCTCCTGCCGAAATCAAGACTGAAAAGAAGAAGAGCAGGTACAAGGAAATCGAGGATTTGCCTGGAATTGGGGGCACGACCGCGACGAAGCTTCGTGACGCGGGTTATGATTCAATCGAAACAATAGCATATTCAATGCCCGTAGAATTAAAGGAAATCGGCGGCGTTGGCGAAGGCACGGCGGCGAAAGTCATTAACTTGTGCCGCAAGGCAATGGACATGGGCTTCGAGACGGCTATAGACGTGATGAAGCGCCGAGAGAAAGTCAAGCGCATTACCACCAGCTCCAAGGAACTCGACGCTTTACTCGGCGGCGGAGTTGAAACCCAGTCAATCACCGAGTGCTACGGCAAGTTCGGCTCGTCGAAAACGCAAATAGGGTTCCAATTATGCGTGAACGCCCAGCGCCCCGAGGAAGAAGGCGGGGTAAGCGGCGGCGTCCTCTTCATTGACACTGAAGGCACTTTCCGCCCGGAACGCATAAGCCAAATCGCGGAAGCGCACGGAATGGACCCATTAAAGGTTCTCGAGAACATTCAAGTCGCCCGCGCAACGAATAGCGACCACCAAATGCTGCTCGCCGAGAAAGCCGAAGCATTAATCAAGGAAGGTAAAATACGGGTGATAATAGTTGACTCACTTACCGCGGCGTTCCGCAGTGATTACCTAGGGCGCGGGACCCTGGCAGTGCGCCAACAAAAATTAAACAAGCACATGCACTTGTTATTGCGTTACGCGGACCGCTACAATGTCGCGGTGTACATTACCAACCAGGTAATGGACCGTCCGGACATAATGTTCGGCGACCCGACCGCACCCATCGGAGGGCACGTGCTCGCGCACATTTCAACTTACCGCATTTACTTGCGGCGCAGCAAGGAAGACCGGCGCATAGCGCGCCTCGTGGACTCGCCTAATTTGCCGGACGGCGAATGCGTGTTCCGCGTGACCACAGAGGGCATTCGTGATTAGGAGGTGTGAAAAAATGGATTTAGAAGACTTCCTGGAAAAAGAAGACGCAGAAACAAATTCAACGCCGAAGGGTGACCGGCCGGACTTGCGCTTGGTTCAATCCCAACGCCAACAAGACGGGTCCGAAAAGCTCGTCGACGTGGGCGCGATGTGGAAGAACGTTAGCAAGCAAGGCAATGAGTTTTACTCAGTTCGAATCGGCAATTTGCGCCTCCTCGCGTTCCCGAACAACAACAAGTAACTCTCTTTTTTCTTTTGTGGGTGAAAGAAACGCTTTGGAGAAGTAGACCAACCAAAGGGGGTGAAAACCCCCTTTTCTCCAAAGCAAGGATAATAGTTAATCTTAAATATAGTTAATGAGAGATATTAAATGAAAGTAGTATCCGGAACTAAAATGCTTTCAAAAGAGGCGTCAATTCATTGGAAACTGTGTTTAAAGGGAAAACCGCCGAAAGTCAGCGAATTTTCAATTTCGCTAACCGCAACGGAATTCAAGGGAAGCCCTTGCATTTGGCGCGCGGACACTGCACATGGGCGGGCGCACGAGCACCGATTTTGGAATGGGCGCGTCATCCAATTGACTCAAGAAAGAAAATCGGATTACCAAGCGACTTTCGAGGAGTGCCTTACTAGAGCAACTCGTAACTTCAAGAGGTTCCTGCGGTTGTTTGATGAATCAAAAAAGAGGCGAAAAAAATAAACAAAAAAAAGTCGAGAGTTATTCATTCAAGCGAGCCACTCGTTAACCTAGTGCGCGCTCAAATCACCGGCTCCCTCCCGAACAAGGTCATAGTAATAGGCCTAAACGACCCGGAACTAAAAAAATTATTCACTCCCAAGCGCTTGGAATTATTGAACTTCGTAATCCAAAATAAGGGATTAACCGTAACAAATATCGCCGGAAAATTAAGCCGTAAGAAAGAGGCGGTGTCGGTTGACTTAAAATTCTTGAAGAAATACAACTTGATTGAAATGCCCCGCGAAGGAAGGACAAAACGGCCGGTAGTAAAATTCAACAGCATCCAATTAATTGCAAGGTCAACGAAGGCTTAATAGTAAACCGGCTTGCGGTTCTTGAAAAAAGCGGTTTTGAACCCTTCCGACTTGGCCAAGTCGCGCGCTTCAATGCACTTGCCGCCGACGCTGCCCGCGGAATGGGCATCGGACCCGATGGTAACGATTCGAATGCCTTCTTCAAAAAACACTTCGCGAATGTCTTTGGAAGGGTGGTACTTCAAAGTTTTTTTGCGGCGCAAGCTCGCGGTATTAAACTCAAAGGCCATATTTTTTTTCTTCATTACTTTTGCCAGGGAACGGGCGTAATCCAAGTAATTCGCTTGCAATAACTGTTCGGGAGCCCCGCGCTTGAAAACATCCACGTGGGCAAGACAATCAAATAGCCCGGTAAGCGCCGCGCGCTCGAGCTTCGCGAAATAATCCTTCAAGAATTCCTCGGCGGTATCGCGGGCTTCCAGGGATTGCGGCCACCGATGCAAGTAAAACGAAGAGTATTCCCCAAGGTAATGCACGCTTCCGAGGATGAAGTCGAATCCCGCGCCGTTGATTAGCTCTTTTAACTCATCTTCCTTGCCCGCTTCGTAATCCGCTTCGATGCCAAAGCCGATTTCGAGTTCAGGGTACTCACCGCGCGTTTTCTCGACTAATTCCTTTGAGGCGAGCAAATCGTCGAGTGAGTGAATGTATTCCCAGCCGTCCAATTTGCCTTTAAAAGGGAAGTACCCTTTCGGCCCCAAATGATTAGTAATAGTGATATGGTCGAGCCCGGCGGCTAATGCAGCTTGGCAACACTCGCTCAAGCTCATACTCGCGTCGGGGGACAAATCCGTAGTGTGCAAGTGGTCGTCGCTTAACATTTGGGTATTACTGGGTTTGAAAAACATTAAAAGGTTGCCTTGCGAACGCTTTGGTATGGTGCTACCGTTTAAGCTAGAACCGAGAGAAAAAATCATCGAGGCAATTACCCCCTTGCCGGCACTAAAACTAGCTTTCTTCATCAAAGGATTTGCCATCTTAATATTCATAACCGGGGTACTTTCTTTGGCATTAACCGGCGCGCAATTGCAAGCCAATCCGGTTTCAGGAGTTTTCCCGACTTTCATGCTATTCTTCACTGCTTTCGCCGCATTCAGCGCGATTATAATCTTCATCATATCCGATAATGAATTCGCGAATAGAGGGTACTGGATAACTAATAAGCGCGTGGTGTACAAGCGCGGGGTTTTCGGGTACAAGGAAATCTCGATTCCACTCGAGCGAGTGTCCGACGTAATCGTCTCGCACACCTTATTCGAGAACCTGCTCGGTTACGGGAGCGTGTACATTGAAACCGAAACGACTTCCAGCGGCCACCGCGCTTTCGACGCTTGCTTTGAAGCAGTCCCGGAACCCGAGGGAGTACAAGAGAAAATCCTTGAGTTAGCCGGCGCCCGAAAATACAAAAAAGCTTGAACTACAATTAAGAACCTTATGATAATTGGGCTGGCGCCGATAGCGGGGTACACGGACTATGCTTACCGCTCGCTTTGCAGGCAATGCGGGGCTGAATTAGCTTACACTGAAATGGCTTCAGCTGAAGCAATAATTCGCGGCAATAAGAAAACGCTGGACTTGATTCGCACGGGCCCAAACGACTCCCCCTTATCCGTTCAAATATTCGGTTATCGCGAGCGCGCTTTAGTAGAAGCCGCTGGCTTGGTTGAAGCAAAAGCGGATTTCGTGGACTTGAACGCGGGCTGCCCTGCCTTGGACGTGGTTAAAACCGGAGCCGGTTCAGCCCTCTTAAAGGACGAAAAAAAACTAGTTGGCATTACACGCGCGTTGGTTGAAACTTGCAGTAAGCCCGTCACGGTTAAGATTCGATTGGGATGGGCTCGCGACGATTGCGTGCGCTTGTGCAAAACGCTTGACAAGGCGGGAGTGCACGGCATCGCGGTGCACGGACGCACGGCTAAGCAAGGTTACTCGGGTAAAGCGGATTGGGCGAGTATTCACGAAGCCAAAAAACAAGTGTCCTGTGCAATATACGGTAACGGCGACATTCAAAGCAAGGCCGAAGCCTTGCTAGTTGGTAAGAATTTGGATGGCGTATTGATTGGCAGGGCGGCTTTAGGTGACCCCGGAGTGTTCGGGTTGCCTTGTAATAAGAAAGAGGCTTTTTTGGAGTGGCTTGAGTTGAGTGAAGCGAACTTAACCCGTGCAAAAGTAATGGCTTTAGCGTTCGTGAAGGGTAGGGAGAATGCGCGCGCTTTAAGAATTGAATTAGCTCAATCCCATGATTTAATGGAATTAAAAGAAATTTGGGGGCGAGCGCTCTACTAAGCAAACCTTCAAGGGTTTGCAAAGCCCGCAACGCCCACAGGCGTTGCCGGGAAAAGGCGTTCTTTGAGAGAGGAGGAAGCCTTTTCTTCCTACCCGCCCCCGTTCGCGTGATATATCTAGTGGCCTATCATGACCGTTCTTTGGTTGCCCAGGGTGCGTCCTTTGCAGAAACTACTGATTTGGTAGCAGTAAGCAGTTGCAAAAGCGCCGATTATGGCGAATAATGGCTGCGTGAAGATGAATGCAACGGTGAGCACGGCTAGGATCATGAAATACGCTTTGTAGCGTAAGTAATCCTTCCAGACGTCGAAATGCTTCATGAAGTAGCTGTGACGCGTTTCCATGGTAAGCATCGGCGATTTGTTCTCCGCTAGGACCGCGGTCGTGCCGATGTCGAGCGGCGCTCTCAATCCTTTTGCTAATTCTCCCATTTCTTACACCTCCTCCTCTAAGCGCTTGCAATCAAGGGCTTACCCTTGAACCATTCCACGCTCCAAGCGTGTTGAATCAAGTACTGCGAACGCATGAAACCCGTTAAGTAAGCGAATACGGCTGCAACGTAAATGTGAATGTACAAGAATGAAATAACGGTTAAGGCAAAGCAGATAATGCCCCAGAAGTAAGCGCGGTAAGACACGCCAACGCCGCCGGTCTTCCACTTGTCGTCTATGGTGCGGCTGATGAACTGGCCACGAGTTATGATGTCCATTACGTGCGTCGGCTTTTTCTTGCCGTCAGCGCCTTTCTCGTCCATTTTGCCTATCGAAGCCATTGGAACGAAGATATGCGGGTCTGCAGCCATGTTATCCCATTTCTTCATCTTGAAGATGTCGTCCTTTTTCTTCTGGGCTTTAGCTCGCGCTTTGTCAGAGCGCTTTGCGTCCATCCAGCCCGCGTATTCGCGGGAGTCAAGCATCGTCATATCCAACCCGCCAAGTGTACGGAGTAAACCGCACTGAATAATACTATCAAGTGGATTATCGCGTCTGGAACGTAGAACGAGGTCGCAAACATGGCGTCGTCAAAGGTAATGTGCTTCTTGGACACGTTGATTACGCCGAAATCCTCGAGTAGGCACATGAATTGCGTTTCAAGGCCGGGGTCCGCCTGCATCGGCCATTTCGGTACTTTTTTCAATTGCATTCTTAGTCCACCATCACAATCGACCTGTTCTTTCCAAAGGTAGTGTTAATGAAGTTGCAGAGCCACCCGATATCTTGGTGGCGTGCGGCTAGCGCGAACATTAACAAGGCTCCCGGAGCAAAGTAATTAATCGTGACCAAGCCTAAGGCAAAGTAGCCAACGGCTTTAGCCTTGCACTTCACGCCGAGCGTCCAAAAGTCAACGTACTCGCTTAAGTACTCGTAACGCGTCCAGTGGCGCAGGAAAGGCGGTATATCGCCTTTTACGCCCACCGGGATCATACTCGTGCCGACATTATCGTAAGTGTTGTCCTGGAGTGCCTTTACTTTCGAGTTCTCTTCAAGCAAGTCTTTAACCATTTTCAAGTGCCCTCCAGTATGGTCCTCTTCTTCATGATCTTGTTCATAACGAAGTCCCACTTAGTGTAAGTGCCGAAAAACCAGCCGCTTCCCGCAGCCGAGATTGCGGCTAGGATGACATTGTAATTCAATAGGAAAAGCGCCATTGCGCCCAATAAGAAGGTCAAGAAGTAACTAGCTTTCAATTGGCGCCACATACTAATCATGCCGCCCAAGAACCCGCTACGCGTCTGCACCTTCATGACCGGCTTGCCCTGCGTGGACACGGGCATGAACATCGGATTATAATTATAGCTCTTCTTCTTAGTAGTAGGCTCGAAGTTGTCACTGTTTGAACCAATGTACGATTTCAATCCAGCTAAGTTAGTTTGCTTTACAGCCATTCTCCTCTCCCTGACATAATCATGCATTAGGCAATATATAAACTTACGGGTAGTAACAAATATTGGAAGGTGGGGTCAAAACTACGCGCATCCACGCGAGTTTCTTCGGCATTCGTCGAAAAAATAGGGTTAGTTTTATAAAGGAAGTTAACATCAAATCTTTGACGAAAGCAGTCGTAAAGCCCACCATTGAAAAAGTTGCAATCCAGCCGATGGCAACGCTTTTAATATGTGTTTGATGCTGTTTCCGTTAACAACCATAAGTCTTTGTTTGCCTGTGAAATACTCAGGCAAAACAACCAGAACAACCACGAGGTGGTTAAGTGAAATCTATAAACGTGAAGAAGATCGCTTCCGTTGCCGCGGGCGCTGCCATGATTGGCGCTGCCTTTGCAGGTGCGGTTGCGGTCGACGACGCTGGACTAGCCGGATATAAATTCTTTTCCGGCAGTGAGCCCAACGTCAGAATCGTTGTGGGTTCGCAAGCGGGCGCGTCTGACGGCGTGAACGCAGCGAATATTGCTGCAATGATCGGCAACCTTGCATACGAAAGCAAGGATGTGTACGTGGTCGGCACGGATGGCTTGTCGTGCAGTGGCGCCAGTGGCTCTACTGTTGCGAACGGCCAATGTGTTGCTGACGTGAGCACGCCTGGCGTGAACACGGCTACCGCGTACTTGATGAGCACCTACGTTGAGGACCGCTTGGACGTTAACGCAGACTCCAACAGGAGCACTGATTACGCGTTCTACGGCCCGGGCAGCACTTCCAGCGCTAAGTTGATCTCTCAAGATCACACTAACGTGTTGAGCATGCCTAACGACGGCGCCATCCAGAACTCCAAGAATTTGGATGTTAAGCAGGAGCAACGAGTATACCTTGGTGCGTACACTTACTACGACACCACGGACAAGGTCGTCAAAGCGAAGGACGTTCGCTCGATCTACGAGGCTACGTTCTCGGACCCGTTACCGGCTTGCTGGGACACCACGAAGACGTACGCACTCTGCGCTACGAATTCGGACAAGCTCGACCGCACGCACACTAAGATTAACTTCTTAGGTGACCAGTGGGTCGTCGTGAGCTTCTCCGTTAGCGGTAGTGCATTCACGAGCGTAAAGCTTGGAAAGGAAACGGCTTACAAGCCCTTCATGAGCATTGG
>CAYZDE010000023.1:0-12433 GCA_964477205.1 Microcaldota archaeon | reverse complement strand
ATTGCAAAGAACACGATGAAGCGGTCCATGAACACGGCGATTCCGACGAGGTCATTGAACATGCAGAACACGCCGACTGCCACGCTCGCGAGTAATAATAACAAAATAGGCTTCACGGCGAGCGGTTTCTTGATTAACTCAAATGCCGCTGCGGCGACGCCAATGACGCCGAGGGCGAGGACGCTCTTGCCCGCCTTGTCGAACAGCAAGTCAAAGGTTACCTTGCCTCCTTCGTGGTGTTGGAATTGGGCAAGGTCGAACACATTGAAGTTCCCGGTAGCGAAGAAGTGCCAGGCGAAATACGCGGCAACGCCGGCCGCCCAGCACGCGAAAGCGCGCCTAGCCGCCTCGTTAACTTTAATCCTACCTGCGGCGAGCGAACCGCGAATTGCTTCAACAACCGCGTAGGCGAAGGCGCAGCCGACGAGGAATACGCCGGCCTCTTGGTGCGCGAGCACGGTAATCACGGTGACGAGTGAGGCACGCTTCCAATCCGACTTGGCGATTAAGTACAATGCAATCGGGAGTAAGGCCAGGCCTAGGCCTTGGGGAAGTGGGCGCACGGTGTAAATGAGTAATTCGGGTATTGTGGAAGCGAGGAACGCGGATGCAATGCCGGCCCACTCGCCCGCTAGCTCGCGGCCGAGTAAGTAGAAGCCCAAAGCAACGAGAACCGCGTAGAGCATGACGATTAGCCTGCCTACCAAGTCGAATGACAAGCCGGTTAGCATCACGGCCTCGGCATAAGCAAAGCGGAACACGGGAACGTACAAGTTGGGAACGCCGCCGCCGTAAGAGTAATCGTCTTGAATCGGGTAGTGCCCGTGCTCGATTAGGTGGCTCGCGCTCGCCACGTGAATCATGGTGTTCCCGTAAGTAGGCATGATGAACTCGTCGAAGACCATGGAGTGAGCCCAAACGCTCAAAACCACGGCAGCCAGCAAAAAGAGGTAAGGCACGTATTTCTTCACGAATTCACCTCGTACACGATTGCACCGTTATCAAATACCTTCGTGAAGTACGGCTCGATGAAGAGCGAGTGATTCACTTCAACCCACTCGTACCCCGCGAAAACATTACGGTCGGGAGCCCAAACAAATTCGGCACCGTACTCGACGGCGGTCGCGTGCGCTTGCTTTGGCGCGGACGCGCCGTAAAAATCGTATTGAATCGCGTGCATTCGCTTGACTACCTCGGGTATGATAGCCCAATCACCGCCCACCGTGCCCTCGCGCAGGGTATTACCCATGAGAGTCTCGCCGCCGAATATGCCTGAAGCAAAAACCGCGCGCTCGCGCGTGTTAGCGCGCACCCAATCAAGAGCCGCGTACTCGTTTTGCGTTATCACTGGGTTCATCCAAGGGCGGGCCTGCGACAAAGCAGAATCGACGTCCTGCCAAGCAAAGAAAGCCGCGATTGCAATCACGGCGAGAACCACTAAACGCTTCTTGTTCAACACTACAACCGTAAGAACACACGGGAAAGCGCGTTTTAATAGTTTCGAGGGTTAATGCACATTATTATGGGGGCCGCCGAGGAGTTTGACGAGATTGCGGGCGATTGGGATGAGTTCAAGCGCGAGCCATTGGAAGCCGCGTGCTTGCTTGCGGGCATGGCCGAAAAAGCGGATCGCGCTTTGCTCGTAGGATGCGGTAATGCGCGGAATGCCTGCCTCTTGAAAAAATTCGATTTTATTGAAGGCGTTGACGCGAGCCCGCGAATGGTTGAATTCGCCAAGGCTAAAGGATTGAAAGCGGCAATAGCGGATGCGCAAAATTTGCCTTTCAATGGCGCTTGCTTCAACGCGGTGTTCTACTTCGCCGTGCTCCACCACTTGGACCCGCAAGGACTGGATAAGGCATTGCAAGAAGCGCGCCGCGTTCTAAAGCAAGGGGGGCGCGCCTACGCCACGCTTTGGTTCAAGAAAAACAAGTCGGGGTATTGCCCGATTGCCTGGAAGAAAAAGGACGGTGTAATAATAAAGAGAAGTTATTGGTTTTATTCACTCGACGAACTGAAAAAAGCCGCTGAATCCAATTGTTTTAAAATAATAGATGCGTTTTATGAAGCGCGCGGAGAGCGTTCGAACAAAGGCAGCGCAACGAACACTTGCTTGGTTCTAGAAAAGGAGGATTGATTTGCATGACGGAAAAACTTGAAAAAAAAGTAACAAACTTAACTTACGCAGTAGCAGGAATCACGGTAATCCTAGCATTATTAGTAGTGTACTTCTTTACGCAATTCAACGCGCTCGACACGCGAGTCGACCAAGAGTTGTTCAACCAGAACACGCAACTCGCCGGGCGATTAACTAGCATTGAATCAAAAGTCGCCGAACTCGAATACTTAAACCCTTACCAGGAAGTGACGCTTTACGCGTTCTACGACTCCAGCTGCACGGCATGCAATAATGAATTCGTGACGAACATGAACACCGCCGCGCTCTCGAAGAACAATATTCAATTACAAAAAGTTGACGTAGCAGGGCAAGAGGGCGTTCCCTTGGAGCGCGTTCCCGCATTCTACTCCTTGCAAGCGGATGCAATCAATAACCAAGGACTGGCGAACTTCTTTAACAACGAGCTCGCGGGCGCCGGCTTCAGCGTGGAGTACGCTGGAGACGCGGTCGTGGCTTTTGCCCCGGGAATCACCTCGCGAATCGGAGCCGCGTGCGAAGGCGAAAAGCCCCTCGTGCAAGTGTTCTACCTCTCGGACTCAATGCTGGGCTCTCAAGCCATGGCCAACGCGAAATCGTTCTTCTCTCCATTGAATGAAAGCGTCGACTTCCAGCAATATTGCATTGCCTTGAATGAAACCGACGAGTCCAAATGCATCGCGGACATCGGCTCGGAAGCGTTCGAAGAAGGCATGGAATTATACGAAACATACTCAATCGGTAGTGAGGATTACGCGCGCTCCATAGTGGACTGCAAATACGAGTTCAGCGTTCTCGACTACTCGGACGTTCAAGCGGCGTTCTGCTCGCTCTATCCAGAGTACTGCGAGGAATTAATTGAATAATTCAACTATCCTTAACCCTTTTTTAGTTCAAACCGCACATAAGTAAAGCGTGGAAAAAAGCGTTTTACTGGTTGCGGCACTATTATTCATCGGGGCATTGAGCACGAGCTCGGCACTAGAGCCGGGCGAATCACTCAACATAAACAGCGAGTGCACGCTCGAATTACTCGATTACTCCGGCTCCCTCGCCTTCGTCGAACTAAACTGCGGCTCTCCGGTTACCTCGTTCCTAGCGCAAGGCGAGTCACTCGACGCTAAAGGCACTCAAATCACCTTCGAAGGAGACGACGAAGGAAAAGCTTCGTTCTCATTCGAGGAAACACCGGAAATCAAGAGCGCCGAAGAAGCAATTCAAGCCGGAAGCGCGCACTTATCCGATTACCCGGCAGAGTCAATCGAAGCAATTGAAGCCGACTGCAACGGCCGCGCCGCGTGGGGCGAGTGCTGGGCGATTTACGCTTACGAGACAATAATAGTCGAAGGCAAAACAATCGAAGTGAACAACGAGGCAATTGAATTGCCGGGCTACTCGCGAACAAAAGGCCGAATCGTTTACTTGAACCGCGAAGGCGAAGTCGAGCGCTTACTGGAAGTGACTTGAATTGCAGCGAATCGAATACGCAATAATAGCTGCGGTGCTCTTAATCGCCGGCGGCTATTACGCGTACGCGGAATTACTCCCGTACCAATCGAGCGTGTCATTCACCGTGCTCGGCTCGGACGGAAACCCGGCTCAAGCAATAGTACAATTATACGCGGACAACCAACTCGCGGCGCAAGGTGAAACAATCAACGGCGAGGTAACCCTGGAAGCCGAGCACTCGCGCGACGCCAAGCTAATGGCGCGCGCCGAAGCCGAGGGATACCTGCCGTCGCGAATCGGGGTAAAGTCGAGTGAGATAACTATTAGCCTGCAAAAGCAAACCGTTACCGAACCAAAAGTCGACTTGTTAATCGTCACGGACGAGCGCGCCCTCTCTAAGAAGTACGGCTCGGATTACGCAACTGAGGCAATAAACTTGTGCGGCGAACTCGCGGCAACTATTGAAGAAACCGAGGGCTTGACAACACGAATGGAATTGATCGGGGAGGATTACGCTTCGGTCACCGGAATGGTGAACGCTCTCGAACCGAATTACTTGCTAATCGTAGGCGGACCACAGATAATCGCGTTCAATGAATTCACGACTCCCTTGAAGAAGGCGAGCGGCGCACTCAAGTTCCTCGCTAACCAAGACCCGCTCGTGCCCTCGGACAACGCTTACGGAATGCTATCCACTGCGGACTACGAATGCAACGAGTGCCATCCCGACGTGGCAATCGGGCGTATTCCCGACGGCAACGAAGAGGAAAGTGAGTCCATGCTATTACTCGAATTATTGGGAGCGGTGATTGCAGCGCATGAGGGCTCCCTCGAAGTCGACTCCATGGCGAGTGTTGTCTCGCAGGACTCTTACGGCGGGCACTTGAATCACTTGATCTACGCGGAATTAGGCAATGAAATCGTGGACTCGCCGCCCATCCAAGTGGAAAACGGCTTGTCGGAATTGTTCGCGGCTTTTGCTCCGGCGCAAGCCTTGTTCTTAAGCGTTCACGGGTCGAACCCACCGGGCCCGCAAGTTTATTCGTCGAGCGACGGCTTCGGCGAGTATTACTTGATGACGCGGGGCATCCCTTCGCTGGAAGCGGAGGAATTTACCGGCAAATTCGTGCTGGCGGACGCTTGCTACGGGGCAAACCCTTACCGCAACGAAAGCGAGAGCTTGCCGTTGTTGTTCCTTGGAAACGGGGCAATCGCATTCATCGGGAGCACGACGAGCGCGCTCGCGAACCGCAAGGTGTCGTCGAGTGAGTTCGACGACGAAGCTGAGTTGCTCGCTTTGGGCTCGAGCACGGCATTCCACTACCGCGTGCTCCGCGACTTGCACGACGGCGAGCGAATCGGTGACGCAGTGAAGAACGCGCGCCGCGAAATGCTCGCCGGGTTGCCGGCTGACGAGCTCACCGCAATTCAATACGTGCTCTACGGGGACCCGACGCTGCGGGCAAATGATTAAAAAAAGCACCCGCCTTATTTTCTTTAGAGGTGCTTCAATTGAAGTTGAATAATGAAGTAATGTTAATCGGCGTCGCCTGCCTAATAGTCGGCGGAGCCGCAGGGTACTTGGTCGCCAGCCAAGCAGGCAACGACTATAGTATCAAAGGAATTTCAACGGCATTCGCCGAGGGAAAGGAAATCGGTTGTTACATGGGCGCGGCCACTGAAACGGAATTCGATGCCTGCGTAGACGCCGCTAGCAGTGAAAGCGACTACCTAACCAAGAAGTCAATGCTTAACATTGACCTCGAAGGCGGCTCTGGTGGTTCAGGCGGTGGCGGCGGTTCAGGCCCGCGATGGTGTTCTTACACTTATTGGTCGAATTACTACCAAAATTGTATGGGAACCGGAAAAACTTGCTATGTGCCCTGTTCTGAATGCGTTTCAGACGGCTGCTAATATTAAATATTAATTTCCCTTCTTCTTTTTTTTAATTTTATTTTTTGCCGGCTAACCGGAGGTTCCCCTTAATCTTTTAAACTCGTTTTCCTCTTACTTATCTTATGAAACGCTTATTGTTGTTCGTCTTAATCGGCTTCCTAGCCTCGGCTTACTGCGTTGACTCGGATGGCTTCAACCCGGATGCCTTGGGAATCGTCGAGACCGACGGCTGGGTAATAATCGACCACTGCGTGGATGACGTTACGCTGAGTGAATACTCTTGCGTTGACGGTTACGCTACGGAGCAACAAGTCGAATGCGACGGCTACTGCTTAGGAGGCAGGTGCGAACACGCTGCGTCAACCGCGCAGTACGGAGAGGAGCTCGCGAGCGAATCCGACTACCTGCCGAAGTCGCTAAACGACCCTGCGAGCCAAACCTTCCTCTGGGCGGTCGCCGGCTTACTATTAATCGGCATGCTCTCATT
Organism: Microcaldota archaeon; assembly: GCA_964477205.1. GTDB lineage: Archaea > Micrarchaeota > Micrarchaeia > Norongarragalinales > Norongarragalinaceae > UBA93. The sequence goes on along the minus strand of CAYZDE010000023.1, from coordinate 6,446 downwards.
CTACGCGGGCCGCCAGAGCGCTTAGGCGTGTTGTTTGAAAATGAAGGGTAATCCGAACTTTTGTTTTAGGGACGGAAAGCTTTACACTCGAAACCTAGTCCGCGGCTTTCGCGTGCACGGAGAAGACGCGTTCACTGAGAAAGGCGTTGAATGGCGTAATTGGCGGCCGCAGCACAGCAAGCTCGCAGCCGCAATCAAGAAAGGCTTGAAAACCGAAATCCCGGTCGGCGCGTCAGTACTCTACTTGGGCGCGGCTAACGGCGTGACGCCGTCTTTTGTTTCGGATTTAGTCGGGCACACGGGAATCGTTTATTGCGTGGAATTCGCTCCGCGCTCTGCTTCGGACTTGATTCGCGTTTGCGAGCAGCGAGAGAACATGGTCCCCATTCTCGCGGACGCACGCACCCCAAAAAAATACGCGGAAGTCGGAGTAGTAGACTTCGTGTTCGAGGACGTTGCGGACCCGGAGCAAGCGCGCATCATGCTCGCGAACTCTTGCTTCCTAGGCAAAGGCGGAATCGGAATGATAGCCGTGAAAGCGCGTTGCGTTGACTCTACTGAAGACCCGCGCAGGGTGTTCGCCAGGGTTGAAAGCGAATTGGAAGACGCCTTCGAGATTCGCGAGAAACTGGACATCGAGCCGTTCGAAGCCGACCACGAGTTCCTATTACTCGAAAAGAAGTAATTTAATTAATTGCCTGTATTATTGGCTTGAAAAGGTGTAATTGATGAGTTTGACTAAGTTACGGCTGGCTATGCTATTAACAATGATTTTATTGTTCGGCTTCCTCGCGGGCATCTTTGGATTGATAGTGTGGTACTACGGGGCGACCATTGAAACAAACTTGATGATCGGGCTAATTATTGTGTTCGTAGCCGGCTTTACTGCAATTCAATGGTGGTCGGCGCCGTGGTTCATTCGGCGCACTACGCGAATGCGCGAGTTAAAGCAATCGGAGCAACCTTGGCTGCACGAGTCCTTGAAGCGCCTCGCGCGCAAAGCAGGGATTAAGACGCCGAAATTATACTTGGTAATGGATGGAACGCCGAACGCGTTCGCTTTCGGGCGCACCCCGAATGACGCCTCGATTGCCGTGCACTCAGGGCTCTTGAAAGCCTTAAACAAAGATGAAGTAACCGCCGTTCTCGCGCACGAAGTCGGGCACGTAAAGCACTGGGACGTAGCCGTGATAACGCTGGCCTCGATGATACCCTTACTCGTCTACTACCTAATCATATTATTCTTCTCGGGCCGCGACAGAAACGGCGGCAACTGGATCGCGGTATTCGTCGGCGCTTTGTTCGCGCAATTCTTGTCAAGGCTGATCGTAATGCATTTGAGCCGGACCCGCGAGTACTACGCGGACGCTTTCAGCGCCGCGGCCACGCGCAAACCGGGAGCACTACAGAACGCGCTCGCGAAGATATCATACGGGTTCCCGCGAGGAATTTCCGTTAAGGATTACCAAGTGAAGCGCGCGTTTTACATTGCGGACCCAATACAAGCGGCGTCCGAGCCGGATGACTTGCGCGAGGCAATAGCGTGGGAGAAAACGAATTCGTGGGCGCAATTCAAGGAATTACTCGGAACGCACCCTCTCACTTACAAGCGCTTGAACGCGCTAGAAGAATTAAAGGCGGACTTGCCGCTGTTGGAGGCGGTTTGAATGGAGAAAGCGGACATTGGAATAATAGGGGGAAGCGGTTTTTACTCGCTCTTGGAAGACGCGCACGAAGTGCGCTTGGAGACGCCTTACGGCTCGCCCTCAAGTGCAATAACAATCGGCGAAATCGCAGGGAAACACATTGCATTCCTGCCGCGGCACGGGTTAAAGCACGAGTTGCCGCCGCACAAAATTAATTACCGGGCGAACGCTTGGGCATTCAAGGAACTCGGCGTGAAGCGTGTTATAGGCCCTTGCGCAGCGGGCTCCCTGCAAAAAGAAGTAGAGCCGGGCACATTCGTGGTGTGCGACCAAATCGCGGATTACACTAAAGGCCGCGAATACACGCTCTACGACGGCCCGGAAGTCAAGCACTTGGCCGCAGCGGACCCTTACTGCCCCGAAATGCGCCCGATTGCAGTTGAAGCAGCGCGCAAGCTCAACATTCCGGTGAAGGACAAGGGGACCGTAGTGGTAATCGAAGGCCCGCGCTTTTCAACGCGCGCAGAGAGTCGCTTTTACGCGGCACAGGGCTGGGAAGTAATCAACATGACGCAATCACCCGAGGCGTTCTTGTGCCTTGAAGCGGGAATGTGCTATTGCAATATCTCATTGATAACTGATTACGACGTGGGCTTGGAAGGAATGACTCCGGTGTCACACGCGGAAGTCCTACGCGTTTTCAACGAGAACAACGAGAAGCTCAAGTCACTCATCCACGAGCTCGTCGAGAATCTGCCCGAGGAAAGGAGTTGTAATTGCGCGAACAAGGCTTAGTGAGCGTCGTCAAGGCAGAGCCAAGGCACGCTTACTCATTGAAAGTATTGACTAGTGAGTTCTTCCCTTACGCGGGAGTCACGAGCGAGAACGTTAACGCGCGCTTGAAATCAAATGAAATCGATTACTACGTAGCCGTCGAGAACAATTCAATAGTCGGCTTCGTGGACTTCGAAATCAAGAGCGGGAAGGCGAAAGTGATGGGCCTCGCCGTGCTCAAGGAAAAAAGAAGCAAGGGAATAGGGCGCGCCTTACTCAAGCGCGCGCTAACGGAAATACGCTCGAAGGGCGCGCGGGATTGCGTGGTGCTCGTAGCCGAGGACAACACCGTAGCGATTCGCTTGTACGAATCGTTCGGGTTCTCGAAGTCGGGCGTGCTCGACCGAAAATTGTGGGACAAAACCGTTTTATTGATGTCAAAAGAGTTATAGTAAGACATGGACTTGGAAGAGCGCTTGGCGCTGGTGATGAAAGAGCCGACGCAAGAGGTAGTCCCTGGGGACGGCTTGCGCGAGTTACTCGAGTCGAACGAGCACCCGAAGCATTACATCGGCTTTGAAATCTCCGGCTTGCTGCACGTGGGCTCGCTCATTGTCTCGGGCATCAAGATTAATGACTTGAAGGCCGCCGGATTCGAAACGCAAGTATTACTCGCGGACTGGCACTCGTTTATTAACGACAAGTTAGGCGGGGACTGGAACGCCATTAACAAGGCGAGCGAGTATTACGAGGAAGCATTCAAGTTATTCTGCCCGGGAGTGAAAATCGTTCGCGGCAGCGACTACTACGATAATGATTACTGGTGCGACGTGATTAACTTTTCAAAGAACGTTACTTTGCCTAGGGCAACGCGCTGCATGCAAATAATGGGGCGCTCCAACGCGGAAGCGTTGGACGTGGCTAAGTTCTTTTACCCTAGCATGCAAGCCGTTGACATGAAGCACTTGGAAGTGGATTTGGCGCACGCGGGTATGGACCAACGCAAGGTGCACATGCTCGCACGCGACGTCTACCCGAAGATGGGTTGGAAGCCGCCCGTTGCCTTGCACCATGAAATCCTCCCTAGCTTACTCAAGCCCGGGGAAGGCGAAGGGCGGATGGACTCGAAGATGAGCAAAAGCAAGCCGAACACCGCCGTATTCATTCACGATTCAATTGACTTGATTAACAAGAAGCTCGCGAAAGCGTATTGCCCACCCGAAGCCGAAGGCAACCCCGTACTTGCACTCGCGCGCGTTACTTGCTTCCGAAACGGCCCCATGGCCGTCGAGAGGCCGGAGAAATTCGGGGGAAACCTTGAATTCGCTTCTTACGTTGAATTGGAGAAGGATTACCTCGGCGGAAAACTGCACGCTGCGGACTTGAAGAACGGCGTTGCCGCTGGCCTCGACTCGCTAATCGCTCCAATGCGAAAGCACTTTGAAGAGCACCCCGAATTCCTGCAAGTTTACGAGAGCTCCGAGATAACGCGTTGAAAAGAGCCACCAAAACGCGTTTAAACCGCTTAATTTCTAATAATTACCAGGTGGGTTTTGAATGAAGAAAGCGTTATTTTTGTTGTTGCTCGTCCCCGTGCTGGCGAGCGCTTGGTGGGTACAAGGCGGGTTCGGTTCCACGCCGCCGCAAACTAATTATTATTACGGAGGAAACTACCCACAGTACGGGTATTACCACCCGTCGAGCGGCTACTACTCGAATTACCAGTACGCTTACAATTACAACGGCTACCAATCTTACTACTCGCAGCAATCCAGCGGTTACTCTTACGGGTATCAACAACCATCTTATTACTCGTCGGGCTACTCGGGCGGGGCGAGCGATTACTGCGTGCAAATGGCTTACCGCGGTTACTACGTTTGCTGAACCGTACCCCTTTTTCAATTCAGCGCGCGTCACTTTACTTAATGATGAATACTTATGAGTTCCGAGTCCGCTTCGGCGGGCGGTGACGAAGACCTTGAGTACTGAAAACGGTTCTTGAAAATGCCGAAGGATTTAGAGTTAATATCGTGGAATGTGAACGGGTTGCGCGCGGTTCACCGAAAGGGCGCGCTAAAAACCTTGTTCGAGTTGGGCGCGGATATCGTTTGTTTACAAGAGACTAAGGCGCGCGCCGAGCAACTCCCATTGGAAGCGCGCGAGCCCAAGGGTTATCACTCTTACTTCAACTCGGCGACTAAGAAAAAGGGTTATAGCGGCGTGGCGATTTACTCGAAAGTCGAGCCCGAAAGCGTGTCCCAAGGAATCAACAATAAAGAATTTGAGGGTGAGGGGCGCGTGCTCACTGCGGATTACAACTCTTTTGTTTTGATTAATTGTTATTTCCCGAATGGGGGCGCGAGCGAGGAACGGTTGAAATTCAAGCTTGGTTTTTACGACGCGTTCGCTGTTTACGCGGAGTCCTTCCGCAAGAAGGGCAGGAAAGTCGTGATTTGTGGGGACGTGAACACGGCGCACGAGGAAATCGACTTGACGCGGCCCAAGGAGAACTCTAAGCACACTGGTTTCCTCCCAATAGAGCGCGCGTGGATTGACTCGTTCTTCGCACGCGGTTACTTCGATTCTTTCCGCGCGTTTCACAAGGGCGAGACGGGGCATTACACTTGGTGGGACTTGAAGACGCGTGCTCGCGAGCGTAATGTGGGCTGGCGCTTGGATTACTTCTTGGTTAGTGAGAACGCGCGCAAGCAAGTAACGGAAGCGTCTATTCTGCCTGGAATTCACGGGTCGGACCACTGCCCAATCGGCTTGAGGTTGACGGCGTGAGCGTTAACGACGAGTTGTCGCGTTACGCTGACGCGGGGGAGTTCAAGCGCGTTCTCAGCGAGGCTCCGCGTTCCTTCCGCGTGAACACTTTGAAGATTAACGTCGCAGACTTCCTTAAGGAATTTCCTTTGGAGTGCGAGCGCGTTCCTTGGCTTGATTACGCGTTCACTGCGCGCGGCGAAATAGGCAAGACCATAGAGCACGCTTGCGGTTACTTATTCGTTCAATCATTGTCTTCAATGCTGCCTTCCTTGTGCCTCGCCCCGAAAGCCGGGGAGTTAGTGCTTGACTCTTGCGCGTCCCCGGGAGCTAAGACCACTCACATGAGCCAGTTGATGAACAATGAAGGGGGAATCGCTGCTATTGAGTCGAGCAGGCGCAGGCACAATGTGCTAGTTTCGAATTGTAATCGGTTCGGTTGCGTTAACACTGCTTGCTTTCGCACTGACGCAACGCATTTGAAGGGGCGCGAGCGATTCGACAAGGTGCTCGTGGACGCGCCTTGCTCTTGCTTGGGCACATTTGACGGTTTGGAAGCCGATAAAAGAGGGCACGAGCGGCTTCAGTTATCCTTGTTGAAAGCGGGTTACCGGCTGTTGAAACGCGGCGGCGAGCTCGTTTACTCGACTTGCACTTTCCGCGAGGAAGAGAACGAGGCGGTAGTGCAAGCACTGTTGGAATCCACCGACGCCGAGCTCTTTGAAGCCGAATTGCCTTTGAGTACGAGTAAAGGTTTGAGTGATTACGGCAAGGAGTTCGCGCGCACTCGCCGCGTTTACCCGAGCGAGATTAACAGTGAAGCGTTCTTCATTGCAAAGGTCGTGAAGCCTTGAAAGAACTCGAAGAGTATGGTATTGAATTGCCGAAAGGGGTATTGGTAATCGGGGAGAAAAAGTTGCGGGTGGCAACGCGCGAGGCAATTGGCTTATCCGAAGTAATGGGAGGCAGCGAGTCCGTGGGCTTGGCGTTGGGAAAGTTGCAAGGGGAGTTCAAGCCTTCGAGTGTTTTCCTCCGCGTTTTTCCGGCTTCAAAAAAGGTAGTGGAGCTGGCGCGCGCTGAAGCCGAAGAATTCATGCGGGGAAAGGATTATCGCGTTGAAGGCAGGGGCTATCGCATTGTGAAGAGTGGCTGCTTGGTTTTAGGATGCGGGTTTGCCCGCGACGGCGTGCTAGAAAACAAGGTGCCGAAGAAGGAGCGGCTGCCTAAAAGGCAATAATAGTCTAACTACTCTCAACGGTT
>CAYZDE010000022.1:0-12438 GCA_964477205.1 Microcaldota archaeon | reverse complement strand
GAGGCCGACGCGATTAAGTTTTACATGGTGCCTGGGGACGACTTAGTGTTGAAGGCGTTAAGAAAGTTTATCTCTTGACTTTAATGCCGGTTAACGCCTCGAATTCTTTTTGTGAGTAAACTTTTTGCTTGCCGGATTTAATGTCGGCGAGGATGCGCTTGGCGTCGCGAACGTCCTCTTCATTTTCTAGTTGCTCTAAAATAGGGTTCATTGTCATCGCTTAAAATCAAGAAGACGTTGATTAAAAGGACTAGGCAAGCGGGACGAGGTTTACAAGTAATAGCAAGCGGTTAAACCGCGTTGTTTTAAACTCTGTGCAAGCTAATTAGTTCATGGCTAATGTTGGCGAAGAGTTCGAGCGGGTTCACGGCGTAGTCAAGCACGGCTTGAACGAGTTGGAACCGCACCCGTTACTAGTTAAACCGAGTGAAGTTGAGGTTAAAAAAGCGAAGACCTTGGGCGCGATGAAGACGGTTTACTCTTACTGGCAATCCCAACTCGAAGGAGCGGAAGGCGAGGGAGCCAAGACAAAGTTAATCGAGAACATGAAGGCGTGCGTGAACCACGAGGTAAACACGGGTAACGAGCACTTGGAAGCCGCGTCGAGTAATGGGCACTCCCAGTGGGTGCGGTTCGTTAAAACCCACCAAAAAAATAAGTTAAACCCGGACCACCCCGAGTACAATAAAAGTATTGTTCGCCAAGTGAACTCCAAGTACAAGGAGTTATCGGAGAACGAGAAGGACTTGCACCGAACAATCGTCTCGTTCGTTACGGGTAATATACTAACCAGCGCTAAGGTTCGCGCGTCCCAAAAGCCGGTTTAAGAGAAATTCGAAGAGTAAACTTAGAGTTTGTCTTTAATGTCGTCCAATGCCTAATAGTCGGAAATCAAGCGATTCCCAAAACGGATTTAAAGAACTCTATTAGTTGGTCGAGCCAAGAGGCGGGAGACTTATCCTCGTACTTATCATACGGAATCACTATTTCCGGCGTGGCCGAAGGCGCGGGCGACGGGAGGGCGCCTTGTAATAGGGTGCCGCCGCAGCCGAAGGTGCGCGCGTTACCGTCCTTTAATTGATTGTCATTGTATTGCTTCCACTCGCCGCATTCCTTGGTGACTAGGAACTCTTCCAACGGGTTCTTGCCCACGATTACCGAGGCGCCCGCGCACTCGGAGGCGTTGTCGTAGTCGGGTATGGTTAATACGCCGGCATTAGCTAGGGCCACGAGTTGGTCGTGTACAACCGCCTCCCAGTTGATTAACTCGTTTTGCTTTTGTGCTTCCGCGAAGTCATCCGTGAACGGGGCGGCGATTAAGTGGCGTTGGTTGAGTTCGATTGCGACTCGGTCATCGTACAAAGCGTAAAAGGTTAGGGTGTTGTTCTCGATTGAATAGGGAACGCCTAGGTTCTCGGCGGCTTCGAAGTTTAGTGAGTAGTTCCCGTCAAGGGCGATGAGGACGCCGGGAGCGGGTATGCAAGCTGAAACCAAAGCGGACAGCAAGAACGCGAGTAAGATTATTTTATTGTTCATGGAAAGAGAGTAAACAAAACCGAATAAAAACAAGGAGTTATGTTCAATGAAAAAATTGAAGGAAACATTTAATAACGATTAATAACGATTAGTTATTGATTGTTATGAAAACTGTTACTTTGAATTTGAAGGTGGACGAGTACTCGAACCGCGTTTTGAGCATGGTTAAAGCCGCTTATGGATTGAATAACAAGTCCGAGGCGTTGAACAAGCTCGTGCATGAGGCCGGAACCGAATTATTAGAGCCTGAATTGCGGGAAGAATTCGTTAAGGAAGTTTTAGAAGGCACTCGCGAGTGGGAGCAAAAGCACGATTTCAAACGCAAGATGACGCTGGCTGAATTGAAAGCGTTGTGAAAAAATGTTCGAGTTTGACTTGCACGACGAATTAAAGCGCAAACTTCGCAAGCTGTCCAAAAAGGATCGTGCTTTGAAGAAGGCAGTTGACAAAAAAATAGAAGAAGTTATTTCAAGAAACACTGAAACAATTGAGCACTACAAGAACTTGCACGCGCCATTAAATGAATTCAAACGCGTGCACGTTGGAAGCTTCGTTTTAACCTTCAAAGTTTACAAGGAAAAAAACTTCGTGTTGTTCCGAACACTTAGACACCACGACGAGGCCTATGAGGGGAGAAAATAATGGATTCTAAAGTAACTATTAAGGATTTGAAGGAGCAGGCGCGCGGTTTCACGCAACCGCGTTTGGAAGCCAAGATTTTCAGGAATCACGACGCGAAGGAGTTAGCGTTGAATTTGATGACTGAAGTCGCGGAATTCGCTGAGCTCTTCCGCTTTATTGAGAAGGAGAAGGTTCGCGAGCGTTTTGAAAGCAAGCGCGTTGAAGCCGAGGACGAGTTGGCGGACGTGCTCCTCAGCGTTTTATTGATTTGCAATGATTACGAAGTGGATTTGAGTGACGCGTTCGCGAGGAAGATGGAGTCGAGCGCGCTCAAGTACCCGTTAGGCCCACGCGAACGTAGTTAACCGCGATAGTGAGCAGTAATAACCCGAATATCTTCGCCATTATTTCAATGGGCCTGCGGCCTATTCTCTCGCGCACTAGCTCTGAGTTGCGGAGTAAAATCCATGAAACCGCTAAAGCGGTCATAGTCGCGGCTAGCGGGGCTGCGTAGCCGTAATCGTGTGATAAAACGATTAGCGAGGATAATAAGCCCGGACCGGTTAGCAGGGGAGTGGCTATGAGCACGGCAACCGAATTCCAGTTGTGCTCTTCGTTCGGCGCGTTCAACGGGAAGCCTAGGACCATTTCGATTCCGAGTATGCCTAGGATGATTCCGCCGGCGACTCGGAAGTCCCCGATGGTTACGCTAAGGTAATCGAGTAGTGACGGCCCGGCGAACAAGAATATGACGGCTATTGCGCCTGCTATCATAATCGCTTTGTTCGCGGCTTTCACGGCTTCTTCCTTGGATAGCTGCTTGGTTAAAGCCAGGAAGTAGGGTATGGACGCGAACGGGTCCATGATTACGAATACGGTTATGAACGAAGCGAGGAATGCAGGGTAATCAAGCATCAGGGATACTCTCAAGCGTACAATTTAAAACTACGCGTTGCGTATTTGGTTGAAGTTTTAAAATCGTTTAAAAGGGCGGTTAGCGTTTTCGTTTATTGTTGGTGATTGTATTGGATTCAAAGTGGCTGGTTTTATTGCTCATTGCATTATTCTTCCTAGCTTGGGGCTTGTTAGAGGCAGGAGTATTCAAGGCGCCGGTGAACTGTGACGGGCATGCTTTGGGCGAATCGTGGTTGGCGGATGACGGTTGCAATACTTGCTTTTGTAGCGAGGCCGGGGCGGCGTGCACTCTAATGGCTTGCGTGGAGCCGTGCGTTGACGAGTGTGGTAATGGCGCATGCGAGGAAGTGGTTTGCGAAGCAATCGGCTGCCCTTGCGCTGAAACCGCGGAGTCGTGCCCCGAGGACTGTAAGAGTATTGGATTAGCGAACCCTGCGAGCGTTCACTGCATTGACGAGGGCGGCGAGCTTGAAATGCGCGAGAATGAACTCGGCACTTACGGCGTCTGCATTTTCCCTGATGGGGAGTGCGAGGAGTGGGCTTTGTTCAAGGGCGAGTGCGACCCGGAAAAACCGGAAATAGCGTTTTGTTATGACAACGAAGGCGTAATCGAGGACCGCTTGGATGAAGAGGAAGTCGCTTACTCCGTATGCCTTCTGCCGGGCGGCGAGTGCGAGGCACTCGCGTTTTACGACGGCGAGTGCACACCTTAGCAAAGGCGTTAAAACCCGCTTTGTTCAAGAATTATTCATGGCGCGACCCCGTAATGAAGAGCTAACCGACTTGCACGTGCTCGAAGAAACCGGATTGAACATTCGAACTAGACTCGACGAGTTACTGGTAAAAGCTAAAGGGAACCCTAAATACTTTCAAACCAAAAAAGGCCTTAATGCGCTCGAATCTGCTTTAACCGACGCGAAATGGCATACCGAGGAATCCGTTAAGACCGCACAAACCAGCTCGGTCACCGGGTTACGCAACCGCGCTGCACTCGACTCTTTCTTAAGGGGGTGGAATAAGCACCGCACGACCACGCACCTAGAAGAAGGGAAGGTAAAACCTAAGGGAGGAGTCACGCTCGTGCACTTCGACCTCGGCTCCTTAAAGCGCGTTAACGATAACCCGCTCCTGGGCTACGATTACGGCGACTTAATGCTAAAGCGAACAGGGCGCACATTGCAAATAGTTTCAAGAGCGCACGGCGTGCCCGAAGAGCAAGTGTTTCACCACGGAGGCGATGAATTTGCAATCGCGGTTACCGGAGAGGACTCGCGAGAGCGCGCCGAATCAATAGCAAAAACACTAATTCAAGTGAAGAACCGAATGGACTCGAAACCCGTTTCGCGCAACCCCGAGAAGGCGACGATTAATCGAGAAAACACTTTCAAAATGGGCCTTGCTACTGCGGGAACCTCGCCTAAAGAGAGTCTCTTCGAGTTGTTTAAGAAGTCCGCGAATGCCGCCAAGATAATCGGGGCGACTACGAACCACGGTTACTTGCACAATGAAGAGTTAGAGTCGTTGAATAAGGGAAATAAAATGTTCCTAGATTTGGTAACCCAGAGTATTGACACGCGCCTAGAAGACAAGGATTTGCCGATTAATGACCGAGCGGAATTAATGGACTTGTTGAAAAATAAAGAATTGCGCTTGTCTCGGAATAACCTGCGAGAGGCACTAAAGCTAATTAATAGGGAAAAGCGATTCGACTCGATACTCGACATGATTCCAACGGTCAAGGGCCGCGAAATACCCGACCCGAAGAAAGCCAAATAGAACGAAAAGAAAAAATCGAGAATTAAAGATTAGTGAATGGGAGGACCGAGATTCGAACTCGGGTCACGGCAACCCCAATGCCGTATGATGCCAAGCTACAATATCCCCCCCGGGGAATTAAAGAAAATTAAAGGGAAACCGCTATTTAGAAGCGGCGGAAGCGGATGATTTCCTTGATTAAGTTGGGCTCGGCTATGAGCATGCGGCGGCAGCAATAGCGGTTGAAGCCGAGGTCGTCCAAGACCTTCTCTGCTTCCTCGCCTTTTGCAACGCGCTCTTGAAACTCTTCGCAGCTCTCTGCAACGGGTTTCCCGCAAGTCCAACAACGAACTGGAGGCATCATTTTTTAATCACCTGTACGACTTCGTAAACCTAGCGCGCGCTTTCGGCCCCAGGAATTTCTTGGGTTCGACGCGGCGGGAGTCCTCGATTAAGAGCGAGCGGTCCCACGCCATCATGCGTTCGCGGGTTTCCTCGTCCTCGTAATAATCAACCAGGGCGCGCGCGATTGCAGTGCGCACGGCTTGAGCTTGGCCCATGGAGCCGCCGCCTATCACGCGGACGCTGATGTTAACCCCGGATAATTGTTCCGGCGTTACGAACGCTAATGGCTCGGCTACCACGGCTGAGAACACCAGGTTCTCTAGCGCGGTTAACTCGAACTGGTTAATGGTTATACGGCCCTTGCCTGCGCGTATTGTAGCGCGGGCGATGGCGCGCTTGCGCTTGCCACGGCGGACTAAAGCGCGGGTTACCTTCTTCACGGCTTTTTTCTTCTTCACGGCTTTCTTTTTCTTTGTTTTAGCTTCAACCATAATCAATTACCTCTGGTTTACTTACTCCAACCTAGGTTCCTACTAATCGTTAAGAGAGTTACGCTTTTTCCGTGGAGGTCTTCCGCGGTCTTCACGGGCTTGACTCCCTTTCCCTCGTACCCGGCGGGCACGCCGAGGTAACAGCGCAAGTCGTGCATTCCTTGCTCGCGCGCTTTCCTGCGCCCGGTCGGGAGCATTCCGAAGATTACGCGCTTGAACAGTAAGTCGGGCCTGCGCGGCCACTTCGGGGACTTGTCCGGGTCCGCTTTATTCTGGATGTCGCGCTTTGCCTGGTAGCGCGCGGTAATCTTGGCTTCGTTACCCGAGAAAACTCCTTTCTCGGCGTTAACAATGACTACCGTGTACCCGGTCAATAGTTTGCCTGCAGTCAAAGCGGCTAACCGGCCGATGACGGCGCCTTCAGCATCAAAAACGAGTTCGTCCTTCATTTTCATTTCACCAATCGTACGTTCGACCCTTTCGGGTTTTCTTCCGCGAGCGCCCTAAGCGTTAACAACGAGCCGCCTAATTTTTCCTTGGCGCTCGAACTCGCGCTCAAGGCGGCTACGCGTAATGAATGCGTTGCCTCGCCAAGGCCTAATATCTTGCCGGGCACTACCGCGGTTTCACCTTCCTTGGTTACGGCACTCAACTTCGTTAGGTTAATTTCGCAGCGCGAGCGTGAGGGCTTGGAGAGCTCGCTGGCAACGCGCTTCCACAACCCGCTCTTGTTTTTCCTCGCGGTTTCCTCGATGAAGGCGATTAGCCTTCGAGTTTGAATATTCGTAGGTCCGGTTTTCTTCATATTATCATCACTTATTTTTTTTATAGTGCGGGGGCAGGGATTCGAACCCTGGCACTCCTAAGAGACAGACACCTCAAGCCTGCGCATTTGACCAAGCTCTGCCACCCCCGCTCGTTTATGTTAACGCAATTTTTCCTTGACTTCCTCCATTGAAGCGTCGAACTCTACTTTCTTTTCACGCGAGTGAACGCCTGAAACCAGGCGCGCTTTCAATCCAAGGCGCTTCAAGCCTTGCAAGAGCGCTTTATTCGCCTTGCCTTCCACGGGTTTCGCGGGCACGCGCGCAACGAGCACCCCGTCCTCGAGGGACGCCGAGAATGCGGCTGCATTAGGCTTGACTCGAACTTTCAGCTTCACTCTAGTACCTTTAATCCTTCCTCCAAGACCCCTATCGCGCGCTCGAATTGGCGCTTAGCGGTCAAGTTATTGTATGATTCGACGATGAAAATGAATTCCTTGGAGTCTGCGAAGTCTCCCGGCTTCTTTTTCATTGCGGCTTCCTCGCACTTGAAGCAGAGCGTTGACGCCTTTGGCTTCTTGGATAGTTTTAAAGCCGCTTCAGTGGTGAGGCCTCGAATCGTAATCAAGGACCCGCACTTAGCGCACTTATCCACCAGCTTGTAATCGCTTAGTAAGCCGTACGAGGCGATTGCGCTCTGGAACTTCGCGTGCTTCGCCGCATTCCCTTTTACTGCCGTGCCTTGAAGGCGGAGTACTTGGCCTTTCCCCAAGCCGATTATTGGTATGCGTTCGCAATGCACTTTGACTCCGGCGTCCTCGGTTACGAGCTCGCTCGAGTAAACGGTTCGGTTTTCGTCTACGGCTTCCGCGTCGAGCGTGAAGATGACTTGCGCTTCTTCCGAGAGTGAATCGTCGAACGATAAGGGAATCAAGCCGATTCGGTTCGCGAGGTACTCATTAAAGAGCGGGCTCGTGTTCTCGAACACTTCAATCTCGTCGATTGCGAACGATTCAATGCTTGCGATTACGGCGCGCCTTAGCGCGTTCAATAGTGCGGGCGATGCTCCTTCAACCAGCCAGGCAGCCTTCGAGTCCGATTCTTCAAGTATTGTGAATTTCATGGCTCACATCCTCCTCCCGCGTTTTCCGCCGGCACGCTTCGTGGTGTCGGTTGGAACAGGGGTAACGTCTTCAATCTTGCCGATGCGCAAGCCCGAGCGGGCGAGCGCGCGGATTACCGCTTGCGCTCCCGAGCCGGGCGTCTTCGTGCGGTGGCCTCCGGGGGCGCGCATTCGAACGTGCAAGTTCGTGATTCCGCGCTCCTTCGCCTTGTCTGCAACTAGGAATGCCGCTTGCATTGCGGCGTATGGGCCGCCTTCTTCCCGGTGGCTCTTGACTACCATTCCGCCGCTAGCGCGGGCGATGGTTTCAGCTCCGCTCAAGTCGGTTACTGTTATAATCGTGTCGTTCTTTGACGAGTAAACGTGGGCAACTCCCCACCTGCCTTCGGCTCGCGGGCCTTCGCCTTGGTCGAATCCGCGGCGCGGGCGCCTCGGCCTGCGCGGCCTTGGCGCTTCACTTGTTTCCTCGCTTCGTGAAGCCTCTTGCTTTACCGGTGCTTGAACTTTTTCTTCGTCAGCCATAATCACTCACCCTCCGCCTTGGAAGGCCCTACTTCCTTCTCAACTTCCTTCTTCTCCTCTGCAGGCGCTTCTACGACTTTCTCTACTGCCGGAGCTTCTTCTGCCTTATCCTCTTCTTTCGGAGCCTCTACCTTAACTTCTTCCTTGGCGGGTTTTTCTTCGGCCGGAGACTCCTTTTTTACTTCCTTCTTTTCCTCGGTAGCCGATTCCTCCTTGGCTTCTTCAGCCGGCTCTTCCTTCTCTACTTGTTCCAGCTTGATTGGAGTGCCGTACCAGCCGACGTCAACTTCCTCGCTGAACTTTATTAGCGTCGAGGGCGCGGATAGCTTGCAGCCCGCCAGGGCAATGTGGCCGTGCGTAATGAATTGGCGTGCCTGCGTCGTCGTTAAGCCCATCCCTTTTTGTAAGGCGATTGTTTGAAGGCGCCTCGCGAGGATGTCGCGCGTTTCAAGGATTAGTATGTCATCGAGGGTAGCGCCGGGCTTGGCTATGAAGTAGGATTGCACGCGCTTTAGCAATTGGGCGGACCGCATTTCCATGCCGCCTCCCTTGCCCGCTAGCAAGCGCCTTGCTTCCCTGCGGAGCTTGCGGAGGATGGTCTGCGCTTTCCACACTTCGCGCGCGTTCTTCAAGCCGAACTCCCCGCGTAATGCCTTGTCTTGTTCGATTCGCTTTGAGTCCCACAAACGCGCGGGCTTCTCGAATTGTTTTCGTTGCTTTCTAGGATCGCCCATTCAAAATCACTTCTTTGAAGCGGCTTGGGCCTTCTGGGCCGCGCCGCTCTTCTCTTGCTTAACCGCCTTCTTGAGTACGCCAACGCTCATTCCACGGCGGCCAGTGGTGCGAGTGTGCTGCCCGCGCACTTTTTGGCCGAGTTGGTGCCTCCAACCTCTCCAAGTGCGGGAGCGTTTTATTTTCTCTATGTCTTGCCTGCGTGCAAAAATTAAGTCCGTCCCGACTACGTGATGCGGGCCTCCCTTAAACGGGTCGGACTGCCGGTTCAATAAGAACGGTTTCACGCCGTGCGCGGCTGGGTCTTTGACCAGGGCTTCGAGCTTCTCGAGGTCCGAGTCCTTGAAGTTGCCGACGAGTTCCTTGGCGTCGAGGCCGAGTTTATCGCGGGCGATTATCGTTAGGTTAGCCGCGAGGTTGTACCCGATGCCCTTCACCTTGCGTAATGCCGCGGCGAGTGTCAAGTGGCCTTGCAAGTCTTGGCCGGACACTCGAACTATACCCCGGAAGTCCTTTGACTCCCTCTTCTTTAATTCAGCGGGAATCTCACGCTCCTGCTTTTTGCGGGGAGCGGACTCCTTCTTTTTTGAAGCGAATTTAGCCATTTTATTTTACTACCTACTATTCTTTTAATGAAAAAGAAAAGCGCCGGGACTGAGATTTTCGGTCCTTGTTCTTTCTTTTTTCCAAAGCTTTCGAACTCAGGAGGCCTTGCGACCACACGCTCTCGGTTCTTTTTGGTACGCCCCTATTGCTTTTTCACTCGGGGCAACCAAGATAAAAGAGTTCCAGGCGTGCGCATTACCACTCTGCCATCCCGGCGCAAGAAAATGTATTGCGCACAGCGGCTTTTAATGGTTACAGCTACCTTAGTCCACTACCCATTAATCGCGGCGTAATACCTTAAAAAGCATTTGCATTACCGTTCTCTCGGGTGCAGCTCTAATTTCACGCGGAGGTACTCCTTATCGGCAACTTCAAGGTTATTCATAATACTAAACCTTTTCACTTCCAAGCCTTCACCGGAGTCATTGTGAGATTCAACCTGCCGGTATAAATCAAACTTTAATTCATTAACTTTTCTTGAATCCAACGGGTTTCCAAGGAAGAAAACCCTCTTTGCCTTTGAATGCGCTGGAGCGTCGAGTACGCGCTCTCCTTTAGCATCGTGAACACTCCAAAGCTCTTGGTGCGAACTAAAAAAATTCAAGCCGCGGGCGTTCAAGAACAAGGCGAGTTGGGGATGCTTTTTAACGAATTCTTTCTCTTGCAAACAAATTACCCTTTAGGCTTCACGTGAAGTATAAACCGTAACAAATTATCCGGGCGGTCATCAACAACATTATGCCGAATCACTTCCTCGTGCTCGGACAGGATTTTACGTAAACGAATTGAAATCAAATTAATATCCCGCTCAGTAAACGCTTCTTGATGGTTAGGCGGACGCGTAGAGTATTGAACTTCAAGGTAAGCGTCACGCGGGGTAAGAAGTAATCCGTGCCCGCCGGCGCGCGGGGCTAACCGCACATTATCCAAGGTAACCCCCAACCCGTTCATTTTCTCGTGTAATTCCGGGCGCTCGCTCAAAAACATTTCGCGTGCCATAAGAAAGATTAAGGGGCAAGCGAATTAAAAAAGCATTAGAATTGGCGGATGACGCGCTCGACGTCGAAAGCAAAGCCCTTGCCTTTAGCAACGATGTCTTTGGTTGAATGGTAAGCGCGCGCGAGGCAAGCGCACTCGCCCTTCCCGCTTAGGACTTGCACGACTTCCCCTTCCTTGATTCCCTCGTCGAGTGATAGTATGCCGGGGATTGCCACGTTAGCGCCGGTGGTAATCGGCTTTAATGCGCCGTCGCTCACTACGGCCTTCTTCAAGTGCAAGGCTTCCTCAAGGGGTAGCGCTATTAAACGCAATTTCGACTCGTCGCCGCGCTCGCGCCACAACCACAACGCGTCACTCAAATCGTGCATGGTAACGCAATGCGATTCAGTGAACCCGCCGGCTCGCGTCCTGCGGAGCTCGGCCATTTTTCCGCTTACCCCGAGGACCGCGCCGATGTCCGTGCACAACTTGCGAATGTAAGTGCCGTGCTGGACGCTCGCGCGGAATAAAACCCACCTGCCATCGTGCTCGAGTAACTCGAGTTCCTTAACCTCGCGGATTCTGAGAACACGCTTGACTGCGGAAGCGAGCGGAGGACGCTGGTAAATCGGGCCTCGAAAGTGCGCGAGAGCGGACTCTAACTCCTCGGTTTCCACGCTAGAGCCGAGTTCGAGAACGCAAACGTACTCCTTGCCCGACTTCAATAGTATCGTCGCTATCTTGCACGCGTTATTGAATAGCACGGGGAGCACGCCGCTCACGTCAAAGTCGAGTGTGCCCGAGTGCCCTGCTTTGCGCGCGCGAACCAGCTTGCAAGCGTTCGACGAGACTTCATGCGAAGTCGGCCCGACCCACTTATCCAATGGGACCACGGCGTACTCCAAGTAATCCTCGATAGCGCGCTCGCGGGGAGTAGTGCCTAAGCGGCATTCTTCCTCTTGAAACGTAATCATAATTCGATTCCGTTTTCTTTTAATGACTTGAGGTCTTCCTCAGTCAAGCGGTTGGCCGTCTTCAAGTGAAGCAAAACCCGAAGAGCCAACTCGCGCTGCCTCTTTTCGAATTCTCCTGCCTTCTGCTCTTCGATGAACTCGCGAACTTCTCCCTCGGGAACCAAGTCAACAAGGGGCTTATCCAAATGCTCTTCCTTCAACCCGCTCCACACTTCCTCTGGAAGATCGGGGGTACTGCCAACACTCACGTGTTCGCGGACGGTCCCCATTAAATCGTGCTTGGAATTCAAGCTCTTGGAAATGCGCTGCCCTTTTTCGCTGGAAAAGTGAAAAGGTATGTTGAATCGCTCCCTCACTTCCGCCCCGATTGACAAGGTTCACGCCACTTCCAAGTGCAGCATGTTGCACCGCTTAACCTTGCCCTTCTCGTCCTTGACTTCCACGAAGTTCTTGTCGATTACCTTCACGATTTCCATTGTTTCGCCGGCCTTACGGCCTTTAGTCTTAACGCATTTTCTTCCGACTTGAATTGCAGCCATGTTTCCTAATCACCTTATATTTAATGGGGGCAGCCTTCGTTCGAAGCGAACTAACCCGATCGGTTAACCGGACGCTGGCTCAGCCTTGGGTCCCACGGGCATACCACGAATCTCTTAGAGTTGCTCCTTCCGGTCTGGCTCGGTTCGAGAAACGAAGCATAACGCGGGGCAAAGCGTCGACGCCGCACTTCCGGGCCAATCGAACTCGTCCACCCCTCTCGAAAGCGATCATCCGCCGTAAAGAGGATTGGCGTGGATAAGAGACCTCTAGCCTCCCGACCAGCCCCCGATTAATAGGCGCGAAAAGAGTTTTAATACGTATCGCGTAACCCGTTTTATGAGGATTGCATTCATATTCGAAGATTCAGGCCACGGAGACGCCTTGAAAAAGGCGGCGGCGAACGCGGCCGAGCAAAGCTCGGGCATTGAATTCGTTAATTCACCCGTGCCGGAATTACTAAAGGCACCCGTCATCGCCAAGCGCGCCCTCTCGGATTGCGAGTGCGCCATCGTCGTTGTGCACGCCGAAAGCGAAAT
>CAYZDE010000021.1:0-12801 GCA_964477205.1 Microcaldota archaeon | reverse complement strand
AGGGTAATGCATTTAAAAGCCGCGTTGGTTAATGGTTACCGTAGGTGAGTTCCTAATATGCACAGGATTTTGTGGTTAAAGATTGGCGGAAGGAAAATGCACTTGTTAAAGCTCGCCGGAGCTTTCTTCGTGCTCGCTTCAGTGTTAAAAGTCGCCGAAGCAGCGTACAATGTTTTCTTAGTTGTTGACAAGATTAACGCGGCTATTATGCAGCCCGAACTCATCCAGCAATTATTCGGTTGGGCCATGGGCGCACCGTACTTGTTCGGCGGCGAGGACATCCTCGGCGTTTTATTAGGGCCGATTGCAGGGTTCTTGTTCTGGCTTGGAGTAGCGGTTCTCTCCGTGATGGTTTACCAGTCGGGTAAAGTTATTTTCCCGATTGAAGAGTACGAGACCAAGGTTTCCGACCGCCACCGTAAGCTCATCGAGAAGGCGGTTAAGCGCCGTAATACGAAGCGGAAGAGGAAGTAGCAGGGTTTCCACGCTACTTTTTTATACTCTCGCCTCGCTTATTACCCAGGTACAATACTCGACTTGTTTAGGAGGTTTTATTTAATATGGCTCGCAGTTTAAGGCCCGCAAAGACTTGCAGGCGCGTTAAGAGGCAATCGTGGACCCGCGTTTCCAAGCGCAGGCCGCGCAAGAGTTTCGTGAAGGGAGTCCCGAACACTCGCGTTAGGCAGTGGGCTATGGGGTCGAACAAGCGATTTGAAATCAAAGTCGAGTTGACTGCCACGAGGCCCATACAAGTCCGAGATAACTCCATTGAGTCCGCGCGCCAAGCCGCGAACAAGCACCTCGAGAGGGAGTTAGAGCACGATTATTATTTGCTTATCAGGAAGTACCCGCACGAGATTCGCCGCGAGCACACTGCTTTAGGCGTTGCGGGAGCGGATCGTATTTCTTCCGGTATGCAGGGAGCGTTCGGCAAGCCCAAAGGCAGGATGGCGCGCATTACCACTAATTCCGCGCTCTTAGAAGTGAGGCTGAAGGAAGCGAACTTACGCGTTGCCAAGAATGCGTTAAAGCGCGCGGCTTTGAAGCTTCCGGGCGGTTACAAAATCATCTTTACTGACATTAGGCTTGACCCTGAGAACTTGAAGCGCCCGCTTGAAGCAGAGGCGGTCGAGGACGTTCCGGACGAAGTCATAGTGAAGGAAGAGTCGGCTGAGGCAGCTGAAGGCGAGGAAGTTAAGGAAGGCGAGGAAGCCAAGGAAGGCGCCGAAGCCGAGTCCAAGCCTGAAGAGAAGAAGGACGATAAGAAGAAGGAAGAAAAGAAGAAGTAACCCTTCTTCCACCCTTTTTTTTTATTTTTTCAATTTTGTTAGCGCGAGCTTGCTTACATCTTGTCGGGAGCGCGGATTCCGAGCGCGCGCAAGCCGTCTTCGAGCACGAAGAGCGTTGCCTTCACCAGGGTGAGGCGCTTAGCTTGCTCTTTAGACTTTAACACCTTACAGTTCGCGTAAAACGAAGAGTAATCATCCGCTAACTCGAGTAAGTACTCGCACAGCGAGTGCGGCGCGAGGTTGCGAGAGCTTTGATTTAACGCGCGTTGGTAGTAAGCGAGTCGCTCGATTAAGTTCTCCTCGAATTCGTTGAACGGCCCCGCGTAATCCGAGTCAAAGGAACCCGCCTTATCGAGTATGCCCTTGCACCGCACCACCGAGTACTGCAGGAAAGCCCCGGTGTGCCCCTCGAACTTGGTGACTTTCGAGGCATTGAATACGATATTCTTCTCGGAACCGACTTTCAAGACCGCGAATTTAGTGGCGCCCAAGGCAACGGCTTCGGCAATGCCCGCGATTTCCTCATTAGAGTACTCCTGGCGCGCGCGAACTTCCTTTTCAGCAGCGCTCACGGCTTTGTCGAGGAATTCGTCCACGAGTATTACTCTGCCCTCGCGCGTTGACATTTTACCGCCCGGGAGGGAGAGTAACCCGTACCCTACGTGCCTTAATCGTGAAGCGTAACCGCGTCCCAGCAACTCTAGCGTCTTAAAGAATTGCTTGAAGTGCATGTTCTGGTCGCTAGCGGTCACGTAAACGCACTCGTCGAACGAGTGCTTCTCGAAGCGGTAGTCGGCAAGGGCTAAGTCGCGCGTTGCATAAAGCGTTGTATTGTTCGAGCGGAGCAAAACGTAATTCGGCATGGCCGGCTCTAGCTTGACCACGGTTTCCCCGGTTTCCTCTTTCACGGCCACTTTCTTTGAAATCGCTTCCCCAGCGATTTCCTTCGCCTTGTCGACGAAGTCCGTGTCGTAGAGTTCCTCGTCGAATTCAACGCCGAGGCGCGCGTAGTTATCGCGCAGCGGTTGCACGCTTAAAGCGCGAACTCCGCGTAATTGTTTTAGGGTTGCAGCGTCGCCGGACTCCATTAACTCGAGTTTCTCCTTGGCTTTCTCTTCCATTAAGGGATTTCCCGAGGCGCTCGCGTACAATTCGGCGAGCTCTTTCTCGTTCTTCGGCTTTTCTTTTTGTTCGTCGATGGCGGCGAGCAGCAAGGCGACTTGCTTTCCGGCTTCGCACAGGTAATTCGAGCGCACCACGCGATAGCCCGTCTTATCGAGTATGTTGGCGATTGCATCCCCGAGTATGGTGCACCTCAAGTGCCCGATGTGCATGGGCTTGCCCACGTTCGGCGATGAGTGCTCGACGATAACGAGCTTGTTTTTCCCGTAATCGGTTTTACCGCAGTTTTCGTTGATTGCGGTTAGGGATTCCTCGTAGAATGCTTGCGAGTAGTGCAGGTTCACGAATCCGTTCAGGGCCTCGGCGTGCTCGAAGTAATGCATTTTCGGGAGTGACTTCGCGATTTTCGAGGCGTCATCGCGCGGGTCTTTTTTGTTTGCGCGCGCGTGCTCGAAGCAAGCGAAGGCTAGGTCGCCGTACCCGCCGCGCGGCTCGACTAGGCGTGCTTGGAAATCGTAATTCTTAGAGAGTATGCCTTGAACTTCTTCCATTGCCTTTTGGATTATCACGAAAGGGTTAAAACCAAGTGAAAATAAAAAGCGTTTGTTCTTATGAAGCGAGTTTCACTTTTATTGTATTCCGGCTTCTTTGTGGCAATGCTCGTCGCGTTATTTTTCGGTTATCACTTGGTAGTGCAAGGCGTCAGCATGGTCGAGGATTCCACGGACCCCGCGAACGCGGTGTACTTCATGGGTTACATCCTCGCCGCCACGGTGATAATGTTGATCGTAATCAAGTTGTACGCCGGGCACTTGTTGTTTACCGCGCTGGAGGTAATGCTTGAGCTCTTGGCGGCGCAGTTGGCAGCCGCTTTGTTCATGCCGATTGAAGCTTCGTTTGTAGTAGGCTTAGCTGTTGCCGCATTGCGGTTGCTCGTCCCGGCTTTAAAGCCGCTCTTGCTTGGCTTTAGTTCGGTAGTAGTGGGCGCCCTCCTGGGGTCGAGTTTGGATTGGCTGCCTATTATCTTGCTCGCCGTGTTGTTATCCGTTTACGACTTCTTGGCGGTGTTCAAGACCAAGCACATGGTAAAGCTTGCCAAGTCGCTGCAGAAGCGCGGGACGGCTCTAGCAATTACCGTGAAGTCGGGTAAGGATTGGGTGCAGTTGGGTACCGGGGACTTCGTGATTCCCGCGGCCTTATTAGTATCCGCTTTAAAGGTCTCGTTCTCCGCCGCTCTCTTCGCGTTTTGTGGGGCCATGCTCGGCATGACCGCGCTCGTGTTCCTTTTAGAAAAGCGTAAGGGTTACTGGCCGGCTTTGCCTCCGCTAGTCGCCGGCACATTAATCGGCTTTATTGTTTTTGCCTTAACCCTCGCCTTTTAAATGAGGTTATCTCCTACATATTGTTTCAATGACTACTAGCGATTACGAGGCATTATTGGACTCCGCATTCGAGAAGATTCCCGAGAGGTCGGGTTCGAGCGAGCGCTTTGAGGCGCCGGTTGCGAAGTCGTTCGTGCAAGGCAATAAGACCATGGTGGATAATTTTGATTTCGTTTGCCAGAGGCTGCGGCGCGAGCCCAAGCAAATCGCGAAGTACTTATTCAACGAGCTCGGGGTTCCCGGCTCCATAGGCGGCAAGACTCTTGTTTTACAGGGCAAGTTTCACAACCGCATTATTAACGAGAAGCTGCAGGCGTACGTGAAGCACTGCGTGTTTTGCTCGGAGTGCAACCGGCCGGACACGCGAGTCGAGGAGCAGGGCCGTGGAGTGCTCTTGCTCGTTTGCGAGGCGTGCGGGGCTAGGAAGCCCTTGAGGATTTGATTTTAATGAGTGCTTATTACAAGAAGCGTACTTTTCAGTCGTCCGGCAGGCTCCGCTTGCCGCGGGAAGGAGAAATATTCGGAATCGTGATGCAGTTGTTAGGCGGAGCGCGAATGCGCGTGCAGTGTAATGACGGGCACGAGCGCATCGTGCGCGTTCCCGGTAAGATTCGCAGGCGCATTTGGGTTCGCGAAGGCGACTTGGTATTAGTGAAGCCGTGGAGCGTTCAAGGCGACGAGAAAGCGGACATTGCTTACCGTTACCGCAAGCCGCAAGTCGAGCAACTCCGCGCTGGCGGCTACTTAAGCTGAACCGTCGAGGCCTTTCTTAACGACTTTACCCAAGCCGCGCTTCCAGTCGCGAATAGGGGCTTTCACGGGCAGCTTCTTTTTTCTTAATTCTTCGTATAAATTCGAGATGGCGTCAGTGCTCTTCGATTCTTTGAGTTCCATTAATTCTTCTTTGGTTAGCTTTGCTAAACCCGCTTTGTTGAGTTGCATTAATCGGTCGATTGACGGTAATTCTGTTGTTGAAATTGTTTTCATCCCTTGCTTTTCCAAGTGGTGGGTGGATATTAATTCCAAGTAAGCGCCGAGGCCGCGCACACCCATTACTTTTTTTTCCCAATTCGTATGCGCTTTGTATTTCATTGAATTCGGGTTCTTAGGCCAGTACGATTTGCTTGTGGCTTCGCCGTTTTTTAGCGCGTATCTTATGTAGCCTAGTTTGCGCATCCCTTTTTTTTCAATGGACGCGCGTAATGATTCTGAATAAGCTTTTGGGAGGTGATGAATGGCGGCTAGTTCCTCGTTTTGTTCTGCCAACTCGCTTAATCCGTTCTCACTCATTGCGTAAAAACTATACTGCATTCTCCTTCCACTAGGCTCGAGTAATGTTGCCAAGTAAATTGGTTTTTTCCTTGCAATCGGCTCTTCCATCACTGCTTTTCGCCGGCCTCGTTAACCGAACCGATTTTCTTCGCCGGGTTGCCGACGACTAATGCAAACGCTTCAATGTCGTGAGTCACGACCGCGCCGGCACCAACCATGCAGTACTCGCCGAGCGTCACGCCGCAGACGATAACGGCTCCGGCTCCAACGCTCGCGCCCTTCTTAATCAAAGTCGGCGTTACCTTGAAGCCGCTTTTGCGCCCCGCACGCGGGTGCAAATCATTCGTAGTCGTGCTATTCGGGCCGAGGAACACATTGTCCTCTAGGGTTACCCCCTTGTAAACATTCGCGTTATTTTGAATCTTGCAGTTGTCCCCGATTACCGTGCCCTTGTCAATGAAAGCGTTCTTGCCAATCATGCAGTTCTTTCCGATTTTTGCATTCCGGCGCACTTGCGCATTGTGCCACACTTTCGTCCCGGCGCCGATTACCGCGCCTTCCTCAACTAACGCTGTTTCGTGTACGAAATAGTCACTCACTTTCAATCACCTTTCTCCTTTTTTTGTGAAGCGTGAATTACTTTGCCTAACCCGCGAAGCCAGTCTTCTATTGGGTGACTTATCGGGAGCTTGCCATTTCTCTTTAGTGATAGGGCTAAGTCGACTTCGTTCCCGGATTTCAATAAGGCGAGCTCTTCTTTACTCAATTCGATTAGCCCGGCCTTGTGGAGCTGCCCGACTCTCTGGATTGACGGTGCACTCGTAGTACTTAAGTCTTGGATTCCCCTGTCTTTTTTCGCGTCGCTTGCAGCCACGGCTTCCAAAAAAGCTCCCAAGCCTGGCGTTGGCCTGTCGACTAACGATGCACCTTTCAACTTTTTTTTAGGGTAATACTTCGTGCTAGTCGCTTCAACTGAGGAAATTTCGTAGGTTATCCCGCCTATTTTGCGTTGCTTTCGGGTTCCGAGGAAAGCTTTTAATTCGGGCTGGAATTGTCGAAGCACTTTCTTCGTTGCCACCAGCCGCGCGCCGACGGGCGCGCGCGCTTTCGGCCCGTTTGCCACGCGGAATTCGTACTGTGAAGGCAGCCCCATTGGGTCCTCTTGCTCGTAAACGCGCAAGTGAACGCCTTCCTCGTGCGGCTCTATTCTTCTACGCATTGGAATCACCAATGACTTTTTTGAGACCTTGCTCCAAGGAGTAACTTGCCTTGAAGCCCAATTCTTTCTCGGCTTTCTTGGTGTCCGCAAGCGAGTCGTGCACGTCGCCCTCGCGCGGTTCAGCGAACTCTATTTTCGAGCTCGAATTCGTCAAATTGATTATCGTTTCGGCGAGTTGCTTGACGCTCGTTGTATTGCCCGCTCCGATGTTGAAGGCGCCCGAGCCGTTTTTCGCGGCGAGGAGGAATGCTTGCACCACGTCTTCAACGAACACGAAGTCGCGGGTTTGCGAGCCGTCACCGTGGACGATTAATGGTTCGTTCGCTTTCGCGGCTTTGATGAACGCTGGCACGACTGCGGCGTAACCGCTCTCGATGCTCTGGCGCGGCCCGTAAACATTGAAGAGGCGGAGGGAAATTGAGTTCCCCCTTCTGTATAGTAATTCCTCGCCTTCGAGTTTGGATTTTGCGTAAGGCGACGCGGGCGCAAGCGGGTCGCCCTCGCGTGAAGGTAAATTAGGTGACTTGCCGTAAATCGAGGAAGAAGAAGCGAAGACGATTCGTGACTCCGCTGCGTCAGCGATTTTTTGCGTGCCTTCCACGTTAATGTGCTTGCACAAAACCGGTTCTCGAACGCTCAACGGCACGCCGACCATTCCGCCCAAGTGGAATACGCAATCCGCTTTGGCAATTACATCTAATGCCTCGTTGTCGAGTATGCTCGCCTCGACGAAACGCGCGCCTTCCGGCAGATTCTCTTTTTTCCCGGTTGTGAAGTCATCGATTATGGTTACCTTGCCTTTGTCGAGTAAAGCGCGCGCTAGGTGCGAGCCGATAAAGCCGGCTCCGCCGGTAACTACGAATTCAGAGACCATTTCACTACCTCGTTGATTATGCGCTTGGCGGCGCTGCCGTCGCCGTACGGGTTCTCCCACTCGGAAGCATTCTTGATTTCATTGAAAGCGTTGATTATTCCTTGTTCTTCGACTCCGCCCAGGCAAGCGGCTCCCGCGTGGATTGACTCTGGGCGGTCGCTGCTCTTGCGGAGGACCACGCACGGCGTTTTGAGAGCGCATGCTTCCTCTTGCACGCCGCCGGAATCGCTTAGAATGGCGGCAGCGTTCTTCTCGAGTAATAAGAATTCCAGGTAACCCGGCGGCTCTATTGCGTGAAGCCCTTCGAGTGACAAGCCGAATTCCTCGATTCGCGCGCGCGTTCGCGGGTGTAAAGGCAACAATAACTTCTTCCCTTCCTTCTTTGATATTTCCTTGAACGATTCAAGGAAATTAGTTAGGGTATTCTTTTCGTCTACGTTTTCGGCGCGGTGCGCGGTAGCCAAGAGGTATTCCTTGGGCTCGAGTTCGAGTGATTGCAGGTAGTCGGGAAGTATTTTTTCTGCGAGTTCGAGGTTTTGCTCGGCAGCGTCAACCGAAGTGTTGCCCGTAACGAATATTTTCGGGGTGAAAGCTCCGCGCCAAGTGATTAACTCGTTCTTGCCTACGCCTTCCTCTTCCAAGTTGCGCTTGGCGTCCTCGGTTGGCGCGAATAAGTAATCGCTGATGTGGTCCGTCATCACGCGGTTCGCTTCCTCGGGCATTCGGCGGTCGAATGAGCGCAAGCCGGCTTCCACGTGTGCGATGAACACTCCAAGCTTGTACGCCGCCAGCGCCGCGCCGAGTACGGTGTTAGTGTCGCCTTGAACAAAGACCACGTCCGGCTTTTCCTCTTTGAAAACGGCTTCCATGCCTTCTAGTATGCGTGCGGTTTGCTTGGCGTGCGAAGCCGACTTAACGCCGAGGGCGTGCTTTGGCTTGGGCAAGGCGAGCTCGTCGAAGAAGACCTTGTCCATTTCGTGAGAATAGTGCTGGTTTGAGTGCACGATGAAGTAGTCCGCGCGGCGTGCTTCCAACTCGCGGATTAGCGGTGAGCACTTGATTATTTCAGGCCTTGTCCCAAAGGCTATGCATATCTTCAATTTTCATTCAACTCGAAACCGTTTTATTCGGCTTTAAAGTAATTGGGTTGTAATGCTTAAAAACGCGTTGAGGTCGGGCGCAGGCGCCGTAGCACCTTTCATGTGGTCGCGCTTCCTGAGCGACTCAGGCTTCACTTGGCCTAATGAAAAAAAATTCGGGGTTACTTTCTCATTCAACCTGGAAGTTGACGATGACGTCGAGGCTTTACCTTGGCTCGCGGACGCTTTCAGCGCTCACGATTACCCTTGTTCGATTGCCTGCACCGGCCGCTTGGTGGAAGCCAAGCCGCGCGAGCACGCGAAGCTAACGGATGAAGGGCACGAGGCAGTGAATCATTCGTATTCCCATCCGGAATTGCTTAACAAGCTCTCTGAAAGGCAAATCGAAGAGGAAATAACAAAGTGCGAAGTTGTTCTTGAAAGAGAGTTAGGCGTGAAGCCAATTGGCTTCCGCTGCCCGAACTTCGGGCTCGCTAACTCGAACGCCATTTATCGCGTTCTCGAAGAGCGCGGATACTCTTACTCTTCGTCAACGAATTGCATTAATACGCCGAACCATGGCATGCCTTACCACCCCGCGGGAAGCGATTTCCTAGCGCAAGGCAAAATGAAGGTTTTAGAGTTGCCGCTTATGGCTTGCCCCGCGCATTATTACCCTTTATTTGATGACTGGCATTGCTTCCGTGGGAAAGCGCACGAGGGCGACTTCGTGGAAGTGTTCAAGCAAGCCCTGGCAATGGGCGAAGAGCACGGCTTACTACTCAATTTTTACTTCCACCCGCGATTCTTCGGCGCGCAGTTGACTAAAGCACTTGACGCGCTCTCCGAGTCGAAAGCTTGGGTCGGGACTTTAGAACAAGCGGCAGGGTTATTCTAGATTGGTTGCGGGCCTTCGCTCTCGAACCATTCCCAAGTCCTCTGCAATCCATCCTTGATTTTAACCAGTGGCTTGAAGCCCAGCGTTTCTTCGAGCAGCTTCGTGTCCGCTACCCTGCGTTTGATGTGGTCCCAAGAGCGCTTCTCCACTTTCTCGATTCCAACGCTCTTCCCGCTTGCTTCCTGCACGAGTTCGGCGAGCTCGCCAATGGTTACCTCGCTACCGCCTCCGACGTTCAAGACGCCCGTCGCCTCGGAGTTCAAGGCGCGGACAAAGCACTCAACGCAATCGTCAATGAAAGTGTAATCCCGCGAGTCAGAGCCGCCGTCACCCATCACCTGCAACGCATTGCCATCCATTGCACTGCGGAAGTAATTAGGTATGACATTACGATACTCGCCCGGCCGGTCGAGCGGCCCGTAAACATTAAACAAGCGCAGGGAAATCGTGGACAGCCCGTGCTGTTCAGCGTAAAACCGCGAGTAATGCTCGCCCAAGAGCTTACTCATTGCATAAGGCGTTTCCGGATTCAATTTTTGTTCTTCATTAAGCACGCCGTCGAACGGGCCGTAAACGCAAGACGAGGAAGCGTACACGAAGCGTTTGCATTCGCTAATGCGTGCGGCTTCCAATGCATTCAGCGTGCCGGAACCATTAATCGCCAAGTCCGTTAGCGGGTCGTCCACCGAGCGTTGGTTCGCAAAATTCGCGGCCAAATGAATAACTGCTTGGCAGCCCTTGGTTGCCGAGAGCAAAGAATCGTAATCTCGAATATCTCCTTCAATAAACTCAGCGGAATCAGGCAGGTTCGCCCGGTTGCCTTGCACGAGATTATCAAAGGCAACTACCTCGTGCCCGCCTTCAATCAAGCGCGCGCTCAAGTTACCGCCGATGAAGCCGGCTCCCCCTGTAATCAATACTTTCACTTGCCGTCACCCAACACTTTAACCTTGAAACCCGCTGCTTCCCAAGCCGCCCGGTCCAGCATTCCCCTAGCGTCAAACACATTCTTTGATTTAACCAAACTCGCGAGCTTAGTCAATTGAACATTCTTGAATTCGTCGTGGGCTACGAGGAAGCACAAGCAGTGCGCGCCTTTCGCGGCTTCCTCGAAAGAGGATTCCTTCAATAACGGATCGTGACAGTGCACCTTCCAGCCTTCGGCTTCGCACGCTTTGGCGAACTCGCGTGCAGGCGACGAGCGGTCATCGTCCACATTCTCCTTGTAAGTCAAGCCGAGCACCGCGATTACCGGCGATTCAATTCCTTTGACTAGTTCCTTGACGAGCGAGATTGCGTGGTATGGCATGGCGTCGTTCGATTCGCGGGCAGTTCGCATTACGGGCGCGTCCTTAACGCCTTGAATTAAGTACCACGGGTCCACGGGGATGCAGTGGCCGCCTACTCCGATTCCCGGCGAGAGGATGCTCACGCGCGGGTGGTGGTTGGCTAACTCGATGACGCGACGGGCATTCGCGCCTAACTCGTCGCAACACCTCGCGAGCTCGTTCGCGAAAGCGATTTGATTGTCACGCGACGCGTTCTCCACGAGCTTCGCTAATTCGGCTTCCAGCAGGGAAGCCCTAAGTATTTTTCCTTTCACGAAGCCCGAGTAAATCGACTTGGCGGCTTCGAACGACTCTTTGTCCAAGGCCCCGATTACCCTGTCATTATTAGCCATTTCTTTGAGCGTGCTACCGGGAATCGCGCGCTCAGAACAATAAGCGAATCGAACGCCTTTTGGAAGCAACGGGAGAACGATTTCCTCGCAGGCGCGCGGCCCGACCGTGGACTCTAGCACTATGAGGTTACCCGGCTTGGCAACCAAGGCAATGCTCTTGGTTGCCGCTTTGACAAAAGAGTAATCCGGCTTGAAGTCGTTCACTGGGGTGGGCACGGCGATGATGAACGAGTCCGATTCGGGAATTTGAGTGGAAAAAGAAATGTTGTTTTTCGCTTCCGCGAATAGCTCGTGTAATCCTGGCTCGTTGAATGGTAATCCGCCTTGTTTGAGTTCTTCAACGCGCTTTTCGTTAACGTCAATGCCGGTTACTTTGTTTCCGGCGCGCGCTAGGAACAAAGCAGTGGGCAAACCCATGTAACCCATTCCAAGCACGCTGATTCGAACCATTCTTTTTAAATCACGGTTGTTTTGCTTTTAATGCTTATGCGAATACTAGTGTTCAATGCAGGCCGTTACTTGAGCACGGAAGGCGGCGCGGTGCTATTCAAGAACCTCGTAGTCAACCATTATCCCGGGGACGAGGTCTATTGGGTGGATCCGGTGTACGCGCGCAGCACTTACGATTCAGAGGAAGTAGAAGAAAGCGTTCCAAAAAACGTGACGCTCGTTAAGGGCTTCAAGTCGTCGCCGAACCCGCTCGTCGAGTTATACCAAAGAGAGCGGTTTTTCCTCAAGGCGGTTAAGAAATTTGACGCGGACGTGGCGGTGTTCTATAACTCGTGGGGCACTTACTTCGCGCGCCGCTACCTGAAGAAGAAGGGCGTTCCGCTCGTATTCCACTACATTGATTTGATGCACGAGTTCCGTTCCGGCCTCCAAAAGACGGTTTCGCGGTGGTCGAGCGCGCAAGCACTCCGCCAAGCCGACCTAGTCGTAGCGACCGCAGCGTCGGTCGCCGAGGACGCGGAAAAGTATAATGATAATGTCAAGCTCATACCTAATGGCGTGGACTTGAAGTACTATGCGAGGGCGAAGCCGAAAAAGTTAGCGAAGAACACAATCGGCTTTGTCGGCGCTTTGGGGGAGTGGATAGACGTGGAAGGCGTGCTCGATGCCGCGACTTCGCACCCGCGCGCGAATTTCTTGTTCGTTGGTGACGGCCCGAAGCGCAAGCTCATTGATGACGCTGCCTTGCCTAATGTAAGGGTAACCGGCTTTGTTCCGCGCGAGCAAGCGAGGGATTACGCCGCGGGTTTCGACGTTGCGCTCGTACCGTTCAAGTTGAACGCGTTAACGCACGGCGTGTGCCCGATTAAGATGTTTGAGTACTGGGCGTTGGGCAAGCCAGTTATCGCCGCGCCCACGCGTGAAATCAAGCGCATTGCCGGTGACGCGGTGGAGTACGCCGCCAAGCCCCGCCAATTGTCAAAGGCGATTAAGCGCGTTCTATCCTCGAAAGCGCGAGCGAATTATTTGTCCCGTGCCGGCAAACAATTGGTTAGGAAATTCGATTGGCGCGCTTTAGGTAAGGCGTTTCACAATGAGTTGGAGGCGTTAAAGTGTTAAAGCGTGCTTTGCGTGCGGGAGCGAGTGCAATCGCGCCTTTGGCGTGGAAGCGTTATTTGAAGGACAATTCGAAGAAGTGGCCGAAGGGTAAGAAGTACGCGGTCACGATTTCATTTGATTATGATTACGTGAGTGACGTGATGTGCTTACGAGAGTTGGCTGAGTTATTCGACTCGTTTGAGTTAAAGGCGAGCCACGCGGTCGTAGGCAAGTACGTTGAAAAATTTTCGCGTGACCATCAAAGCGTTGTTGACGCGGGGCACGAGATAATTAATCACTCTTATTCGCACCCGAACGGGCCTTTGAACCCGCACGAGTACTTCAATAAGCTCGGCCGCGGGCGAATGAAAGAGGAAATTGGCTTGTGTGAGGAGGCGTGCCGCGAGGTGCTCGGCGTTAAGCCGAAGGGCTTCCGC
>CAYZDE010000020.1:0-12823 GCA_964477205.1 Microcaldota archaeon | reverse complement strand
GTTGAACCCGTTCCTGGAGGAAGCGTGTGAAATCGTTGCCAACCCGGGCGTTGTACGCGCCGGCTCGAGCACGACCGCTACGGTTTACTATTACGAGTTTGAAGCCGACCCGGAGTCCATACTCTTGGATTGCGGAAACGGCAATACCATCGTGGCGCAATGCGATGGAGCCGCGGGCACGGGCTCTTGCGTTGCCTCGTGCGGCTACGGAGAAGAACAGGCTTACCCGGTGTATTACACTCTCGCCGGCTCAATCAGCGGCACGGCGTGCGCAGGAGACCAAGTGGAAGTAATCGCCCCCTTGCCCGACACGGGCGCCATCCTGGCAATGGTTACCGAATGTGATTCAGGTGACGCGATTCAAGGCGCGCGCATCGACGCGTTCGCTACATTACAGCCGCAAGTTCCGCTTAATCCCCCGACTTATTACACTGACGCGTACGGCCAAGCGACCATCGGCGACTTAACGCCCCAGTCGTACGGCTTGAGTGTTTCAAAGGACGGTTACGCTAACGCCAGCGCTTCGGCAATGGTGTACGCTGGAGAGACCACGAGCGTAGCAATTTGCTTGAGCCAAGCCGAGTGTGACTTCGAGATCGCAATAATCAGTTCGCCTGATTGCCCTTACAACGAGGAGCCGCAGCCGTACCAAGTGCGCATTACCAACAACTTGGACGAAGAGCAGAACATTTTCATTACTTACTCAAGCGAGCACTTGCAAGGCCCGGGCGTGGTTTACCTGGCCCCGCACGCTTCAACCGTCATCAACTTGTACTCTAATATCGAGCCCGACTTCGCCGGCGGCAATTTCGTAGTCGTTTCCTTTGTCGGCAACAACCCGGATTGCACGCAAAACCTACAGCTCCCCGTCTGCATGAGCGGCGGATTGGAAGTGGAAGCATTAGAGGATTACAAGAATGTTTTACCCGGCCAAGAGGCATGCTTTGCATTACTCGTGCGCAACCGCGGCACCGCCAAGGCAGCGGTTATTATGAGTTCCTCCGGCAACGAGTCGGACTGGGAGAGCGAATTCACCCCGTCAAACTTTTACATTACCTCGCAGGAAATCAAGAATGTTGATTACTGCGTTCAAGTGCCGGGCGGCGCTAGCGGCTCGAACACCATAACGATTTACGCGGACAGCCCGATTAACGACGCGGTGGAAACCGTAATCGTTGACGTTGCCGGCTCGGGCGGCTGGAGCACGAATTGGGGCTCTTGCCGAACCGTTGACGCGTCGAGCACAGTCGCCTTAGAGGACTTGACGATTCACAACAACGCCATGGACGGCAATTATCAAATATTCATAGGGGATAACGAGCTCTCGCTTTCCACCCAGGAGAACTTGTACAACTTCGGCAAGGGCGAGTCACGCGAAATCTGGTTCCGCTTGAATGCATTCAGCTTGGAAGCCGGAGACTATCACGCGGACTTCCAAATCAGGGCGCAGGACGGCACCGTCGCGTACCAAGACGACTTGTGCTTCCGCGTAGGCGGCGAGTACGTGATTTACTCTCAACTCATTCCGCCGACCCTAACCGTGAATCGTGGAGCCGGCGCTTCTGCGTTCCTTAAAGTCAAGAACATCGGCCGACTGTACGGCGTGTTCGAGATAGTCATACCCGATGCGCCTTTCGATACGACTTTCGTGTCGCCTACGACGATTACCCTGGAGCCGGGCCAAGAGGAAAGTGTTGAATTACACTTCTCGCCGTCGAATTCGGTTACAACCGGCTCTTACACCGTTCCAGTTGAAGTGTGGGCGCGCGAGCGCGTCGGCTCTTCCTCGAGCGGAGGCAGTTCCGGCGACGACTACCACGACGTTGAATTCGATTGCGATAACGGGTATGAAACCGATCGCGTTTGCTACGGCGATGACGGATATTGTACCGTGACCTGCTCGTACGACGACGAGGGCACTTACTACCCGACCGCTTCCATTGAAGGATACGAGTGCGACGATTGGGCGTCCCGCGTGCGCGTACTTGATTCCTGGCAAACCGACTCGTGCACCGTGGAAGTACTTGACAATAATCTAGAGGAAGGCCAACAGAGCACCGTACGCGTGCACTACCACCGCAGCTCTTTCGCGGAGGACATTGACGTGGAAGTGAATTGTGGCAACGGTGACGACGAAGACTGTGACATGGATTCCAACGAGGACAGCTGCGACGTTACTTGTGATTACGACGACGAAGGCGATTACTCGGTAACCGCGATTGCGGAAATCGACAACTCCGTAGTCACCTGCGAGTACGCCCGCACCGTAGTCATGGACGACTCGTACCGCCAGTGCGCCATTGCCACCACGCCGAACACGGTGCTGGACGGCGATTCGGTTACATTCAGCATTGCCTACTATAATATGCCCGACGAGGATGACGAGGAGTATTACGAGTACGGAGAGTACGAGTATGAATTCCTCGACTCTAACAACCTACTCGTTAACGTGGTTTCATCGTCCGGCTCCGGTTCGTACGACCCGCAAGTGTCAAGCGCGCTTCAAGTAATCGCGCAGTCGCCTGTCGAAGCCCCGTTGTCGGGTTGGGTCGCCGTGCCGATCATCGTCAAGAATAACAATTATTATTCATTGAGCTCGGTCGTGTTGAGTGTGAGCGGGCTGCCCGGCGGCGTGTTTGCCTCGCCAATACAGCCGTTTGCGCTCGCACCGAATGAAGAGCGCACGATTCAACTCTACTTGCAATCCGAGAAGGCGCAGGCAGGCAGTTACTACCTAACCCTTCGCGCGGACTCGCCGAGCATGGTCTCCCCGAACGCGCAAGTTGAGTTAATCGTGAAGTCATTGACCGGAGACGACTTGAACGTGGCGGTGCAGCAATCGCCGGTTTCATCCACGACTTTGAGCGGAGTACCCGCATTATCAATGAGCTTCTCGGTGTCGAACAATGAGCCTTCCGTGCTGGCGCTCACTCCGTACTTCGAACTCCCGCAAGGATGGAATTACGTGCTAGAGCCGCAGGCCCCTTACTCGGTTGCCGTGAACGGAACCGTAGAGTTCAAGGTCACGCTGACGACCGGACAGGACTTCGACCCGAATGCGGACTACAACGCCACGATGTTCGTTCGCTCGAACACGGGCAAGCAGCGCGTAGTCCCGTTGCACTTGAAGCAAGACTCGGGCTTTTTGAGCCTTGGTTTATTCACGCTGGCAATGTCAACCGAGCTGGCACTATTAGTGCTGATGCTCTTGGCTGCAGGCGGAGCGTACCTATTGTACGAAGCGAATGAAAAATTAAAGGAGTGAAAACGATTATGAAGAAGTCTTTATTGTTAATCGCGTTGTTACTCGCGCCCATCGTGGCTGCGTCATCGCTTTACTTCACGAGTCCGGCCACGCGCACGGGATGCCAGTGTGACCCGCAAGAGTTCACCCTTGAATTATACAATCAAGCCGCGCACGGCGAAGTGTTCACACTCTCGATTCAAACGGATTCCGAGACATTCTCGACTTTCGTAACTCCGACCGTCGAGTCCCAGCCCGGTTCAAAGAGCCCCGTAATCGCCTTCATGACCCCGCATTGCGATGCCCTCCCTGACACTTACGAGTTCACTATCCGCGCAGTCGGCTCAGCCGGCACTATTTTGACCGCTCAAGGAATATCCATAGTCGAGGAATGCCATTACTTACTATTACACTTCACTCACGAACAAAGCGTTTGCTCTGGTGAAGAATCGCGATTCGACATAACGCTCGAGAACGCAGGCTATTTCCCGGAAGCCGGCAGCCTGTTCACGGACCTCGACCCTCAACTCTACTCGCTCGCTAACTCTTCATTCTCACTCCAACCTGAAGCGTCTAAACAATTCCACTTGTACGTGACGCCCCCGAACGAGATGCCGCCACAAACGCTCACCTTCAAGGTAAACGCCTCGTCTTTTTACACTTACCGCGAGTCATTCGCGCTATTACACGTGCTTGACTGCTCGAACCTCTTAATCGACATGCCTGAAGCGTGCATAGCCGTTAACCCTGGCGAGCAAATCACCGAGTATTACACGCTAACTAACAACGGAATCGACGATTCTTTCGACCTTGAATTATTGTGCCCTGCTTTCGTCACGACGAGCGTTGACGAAGTAACGCTCGCCTCCGGCGAGTCAATTACCCTCCCATTATACATCGAACCGTCGCAGCAGCACTTGGACCAGAATTTTGCGTGCAGCGTGCGCGCGACTTCCCAACGATACGGCAAGCAATTCACCGAGTCAACTGAAATCTGCGTTCAAAAACTGTACGACGCCGACTTGTGGACCGGCTTATCCGGCAACTCACTAACGATTTGCGAGGGCGACTCTGCTTCGATTCCATTCAACTTGCGAAATGACGGAAAGGCAGTTGAATACTTCCTGCAATCCACCATCGGCTCACTAAGCTCTAACAATCATTACTTGACGCCGGGACAGGAAATCCAGTTCTCAGTTGCGATTCCCTCGACGATGAGCGTAGGCAAACACGATGTTACGGTTACCGCCTCGAACCAATTCCACTCTGAAACCGAAACCGTGCGCCTCACCGTGGAGAAGTGTTACGACGCCTCGATGTCATTGGGTGACTCGACCATGCAGATTTGCCCTGGAGAGACCTTGTCCACGAGCGCGACCTTGTACAATAAGGGGACGCGCGCGGACGACTATTCAATAAGCGTTAACGCGCCTTCGGAGTTCTCGGTTATTACGCAGCCAAGCCAATTGAGCATTCCCGCGCTTTCCAACAAACAGTTCTCACTCGCCGTTAGCGCATTGTACACCGCGGAATACGGTTCGCAACGCCAAATCGAAGTAATCGCGCAAGACGGCACTACATCCAGCGCCACGCTCTCGATTGAATTACTCGCGCACAACGTGTGCCATAACTTACTCGTGACGCCGGACGGCCTCAAGGAAGTGGAAGTGTGTCAAGGCAATACTTTCGACGTGCTCTTGACGAACCGTGGCAGGTTTACCGAGTCACTTGAATTAACCCTAGAAGGCCCGAACTGGGCTTTCGTCACGCCGCCTTCGATTACCCTCGACCCGGGTGAATCCAAGCACGCTTACGTGTTCTTCTCGCCCCCGTTCCTCACACAGCCGGGGCTTTACGACTTGGCATTGCAAGCGGCTAATGACCATGTTTCAGGCATTGCTAACTTACAGGTTAAGGTTTACCCGGTTGGCGGTTTAGGCCATCAAATCCCGAATTATACAACGCAGGATTACGCCCTCGAATTCGAGGTGCCGACGAGCGTTGAGTTTGAGTCCGGCGCGTCGCGCACCCTTGAATTCACCGTGAAGAACAATGGAATCGCCCCGTTGAATAACATCATGTTGTACTTCGAGAACGACGACTTGCGTGTTCTCAACGAGTCCATGGCTCCCTTCGGCTTGTTGCCGGGCCAACAGCGCACGGTGTCAGTGGAACTCGAGCCCGAGCGCGGTTACGGCTCTTACGCGACCATGTTCCGAGCGGTTGCCCGCGAGAAGTTCATCGAGCGCTCCGTGACTTACTCGGTTGCGCCCCGTTCGGTCATCGTGGAGTTACTCCGCCAGGACTATTACCGCGAAGGCAATGAGTCATTCACGACGGTTCAATTAAACGTGACGAATAACGGCTCCACTGCATTGGTTCTTGAGCCAACAACGCGCTTCACCGGCAATTACTCGTTCGAGCCTTCAATATTATCCATTGAAGCAGGCGAGTCGATGGCCCTCCAGCTCTCGTTGCCGGAGCCGACGGAAGCGAACGCCACGGTTTCCCTTCGCTTGGATACCGGAGACTCGGCTTACTTCGACGACTTCGTCTTACAGCCAGCGCCAATCGGCGTTACGGGATTGTTCTCCGGCGCGGTCACAGCAGCCGCATTAGTCTTAACCCTAGTGCTCTTAGCCGCGGGATACTATTGGGTAACCGGTGGTTCGCAAGGAAAGAAGCCCGAGAAGGCGCCGCACAAGAAAGCGGTTAAGAAGCGCGGCGGGAAGCGCGGCACGAAAAAGGCGAAGCGTTAGCGTACCCTCTACTTTTTAATTCTCTTTTCTTTAACCCTTAATTGACATGAATCGAGTTCCAACCGGTATTCCCGGCGTAGACGACTTAATGGAAGGCGGCTTCCCTGAAGCTTCGAGCATACTCTTAAGCGGAGGCGCGGGCACGGGCAAGAGCATCTTCTGTATGCAGTACTTGTACCACGGCGCTAAGCACTTGCAAGAGCCCGGCGTTTACATCACGCTCGAGGAGGGCCCGCATAATTTGTGGTGGAACACTCAGCGCTTCAAGTGGGACTTGCTCTCTCTCGAGCAGCAGAATTTGCTCCGCATTTACAAGTTCGAGCCGACCGCGGAAATGAGGAACGATCTTGACGAGCAGACGCGCCGAATCGTTGAGAAGGCGAAGAGCTTGAACGCTAAGCGATTGGTAATCGACTCGATTACCGCATTCTCTTTTTGGATGGACGACCCGGCGAAGATTCGCTACGCGATTTACACGCTAATCGAGGAGCTCCGCAAACTCAAGTGCACTTGCATCCTGACTTGCGAGACCGCGGGCGGGAGGCACGACATAAGCCGCTTCGGCGTGGAAGAGTTCTTGAGTGACGGCGTCCTGCAATTATTCTTCAAGCCCCCCCACCGCTCGATTTTCGTGCGCAAGATGCGCGGCACGAAGAACGACATGCGCATTCACCCGTTCGAGATTACCGAGCAAGGCATTATCGTTAAGTCGGACGAGGAAGTCCTCTGGGAATCACTGAAGTAATTTTTACTTGATTACCTCGTAAGTGCTGATTAAGTGGTGTGGGGGAATCGTAATGCCCAACCCTTCAAAAGAAGAAAAAATATTGGGTATTATTTTTTCTTCCTTGGAAGAGGCGACGCGCGTTTCCGGCAATTCGATGCCCTTCCCGAATGAGAAGCTGCTTGCCCCCCAAGGAACGCTTTTTCTCTCATGTTTCAAGCCGTGCTTTTGCAGCCACTCCGACAAATTAACCGTCTTTCCGTTTTCTTTGACTTGTTCTTTTCTTATTCCGCTGCGGATGTGAAGCGCAGCCCAGCCGAGCGGGTGTAACACGCGATGGGCTTCCCTAACCGCTTTTAACTTGTCACGAACGTAAGGGATGGCGCAAGCGCTCACGACGAAGTGAAAGGAATCGTCCTTGAAGGGCAATTCGGTTGCCTCCGCGATGGTTCGCTTTCCTTTTTTCTTACTCCCGAAGTCTTCTACGAATAAGTTGTGATGTATGAACACCGTGTCTTCGGGTGAATCTAGTTCTTTTTTCATTTGTTTTATAGCTCTTCCTCTACCCGAGCCCAAGTCGAGTATACGGAATGCTCCGCCGGGCTTGCCAGCTTTCTCCCATTTGTCGTAAGCAATCTTCAGCTTTTTTTTTAGGTTAGTAGAGAAAACGCCTTGGTAAGTGTGCGGGTCATTGGGGTCTTCGGAGTACAAGGCGCGGCGGACGCCTTTGTCTTCATGGCTTTCTTTTTTCCAAGTGTTTCGCATACCCATTTATTAGAGGACACCTTGTTTTTATTTTCGAGGTAAACGATTATGAAATTCGAGAAGCGTGACTTACTGCCGGTTGGCTTGCTGTTGCTCGCAATGCTTGCGGGTGCTTATTACTACGAGGCGTTGCCGGAAACAATGGCAACGCATTTCGGCGTGGAAGGCGAAGCTAACGGTTGGATGGGCAAGAATATGGGCCTATCGCTCCCGATAGTAATCGGCGCTTTCGTTTACTTGCTGCTCCGCTTCCTCCCTTGGCTCGCCACGAAGCAAGACAAAAAGAACATTCTCGCTTTGAAGGAGGAGTTGTACTGGCTCACCGTGCTAATGGCCGGCTTAATAGCGTTCGCTCAACTCTCTTCGATTTACGCTAACCTAGGGAACCCGTTCCCAATCGGAATATTCAGCGTGGCAATCTCGGCCGTAATATTTTACTCGGGTTACTTGATGACGCGAGCCAAGCGCAATTATTTTGTTGGAATGCGCTTGCCTTGGACTCTCGCGAGCAACCGCGTTTGGGACGCCACGAACAGGATTGCGGGTAAGGCATTCATGGGAGTCGCAGTTGCTTACTTCGCAGCCGGGTTCTACAGTAACGCGCTCGCGTTCACCGTGCTAATCGGAGGAATCCTCGCAACCGTAGCGTTCAGCGTGGTTTACTCTTTCGTGCTCTCGAAGCGTTAACAACGCAGTCAACCCTGAAGCACCTGCGCTCGTTGCGAAGGCAACAATAGCCGTCAAAGTATTTTTTCCCTTCTTCCCTCCAAATGCGCGTTACTATTACCCGCCTGTTAGTGAATTCCTCATTGTGCGGAGAATAGTAGTCAATGCGTATGGGTTTGCTCCAGAATAGTGCCCAAGCCAGCAAGCCGTTCAAACTCGAATCCAAGCCCAGGATTGCCTTGGCTTTGTCAAGCATCCATTATTTCAACTTTTAATAACGCGTTCGCTAAGCCCTTCAATTCGAACAATGCCTCGTGAGCCGCCTTCTCTTTCTCGTCAAGCTCGCGGTTCGCCTCGTTCGCCTCACGCACCAGCGCGAGCTCGCGCCTTCTTACGCTCCCCCACTCGTTCTCTAATGCCTTGTACGGAAGGGAAGCGCGCTCGAGCGACTCGGCCCTCTCCACTAGCGAGGCATACTTTGCTTTTGCCTCTTCCGCGGCTTTCTTGTCGAAGCGAGAGGCGGTGACTTCTTCTCCGGGCATTGACTGCAATACCTGCATTAAACGATTCAATAATTCCTCTCCGCCTTGCTCTAGGAACGCTTGCGTGGGGCTGCCCGCGAATTTTTCTGCGGCGGCTCTTGACGAATCATCGACGCTCAACAAACCCATTTTTTTGAAGGAACGCCTCAAAGGCTCTAGTAAGCGCACCAACCGTGCTTTCTCTTCCTCTATTTGCCCACGCAATTCCCGCGCTTCGTCGGCGGCTGCGGCCAGGCGAGCGTTCGCTTTCAAGCGAGCGTGTAATTCGCTTGAATCGCGCGCCGCCTTCTCTGCGTTGTGCTTTACTGACTCTGCTTTACTCCTTGCGTTTAATGCCTCGGAGCGTAATGTGTCCCAGTTACTCTTCTTGTCTTTTAACGAGTGCGTTTCGTCGAATCGCTTCTTGAACGCGTTAATCCTTTCCGTTAGCGCTTTAGACCTCCCCGTGATTGCTTCTGCCGGGGCTAACAATACTTTTGTTTCTTCAACGCCGTCGAGCGCGTACTCTGCGTTCAACTTGTTGAGCTCGTTCGCTGCATTCTCCAGGGAGTGCGCGAAGTCCTCGTGCTCCATTAAGTTTGAGCCCGGCGGCCCGACGGTCAGTGCCGCGCGTGCGCGCTCGTTGAACTCTCCTTTCCCGGTCAGTTGTGACAGCGCGTTGTTAACGGTTTCAATTGCTTTAGCTTCATCCCCGGCTAATGCGGTTTCAAGTGCGGTTGCGAGCTCCCGCTGTTTTTCTTGGATTAGCGGGTCAAGGGAACTCAACGGAACTTTATCGCCGCCCTTCTTGAAGATAAAGTCTAGCAAGCCCATAATACAATTATTTGGGGGTTCTCTCTTTTATTCTTGCCTAGTCCTTGAACTCGTAGTACGCTATTGCCGCTCCACCCGCGAGTATTGCCAAGCCGGCTATCCACAAGAACGGGCCGCCTTCTTCTTCCTCGTCTTTTGGCTGGATTGTCGGCTCTTGCGTTGGCTCTTCAGTCGGCTCAATTGTCGGCTCTTCCGTAGGCTCGGGCGTTGGCTCGCAATAGAGTTCAGTGCACTCGATTCCTTCT
Organism: Microcaldota archaeon; assembly: GCA_964477205.1. Lineage (GTDB taxonomy): Archaea > Micrarchaeota > Micrarchaeia > Norongarragalinales > Norongarragalinaceae > UBA93. Next base: position 3,065 of record CAYZDE010000020.1, on the reverse strand, counting down.
CCAGTGCAAATGCATTCATTACAGTCGTCTCCGTAAGGCCAGGTTTCGCCGAGTTCGTGACCCTCGCAATCCGGTTCTTCCGGCTCGGCCGTCGGCTCAACGGTTGGCTCCGGAGTAGGCGAGGGTTCGGGCTCGTTCACTAATGGTAATGCTTGGAAGTCGAGGCACGCTTGAGTCGTAATGTTGAAGAGCGGCATTATCTCGGTATAATTAAGCCAGTCGGTATACGCCCACACTTGAAAGTCATAATCGGCTTTCAAGCAATGGAATTCGAATTCGTAGAGTTTAGTCGGGCTCACACAAGGCGGAGGGGTTTCCCCTGGTTGCGCATCTGGGCAGGATGGCATGGTATAACTTATTTCTATGCCGTTATCCGTGCGGGTTATTGAAAATGCGTTTAAGTAGTCATACTTTTTTCTAACTTGAAATTTGTATGGCTCACTTCCGCCGGTTTCCAAGAGAAATTCGGTTATCCATCGTGGTTTTAGTTCGTCCCAATTATCCTTCTCGAGCGTGACGTTTTGCCCGAAGTGCTCGGTTAGAGTGTTGGATAGCGTGTTCGCCAGTGCTTCCTGCTCGTCGTAAACGTCCGCGTTAACAACTAGGGCGCCCAAGAGCAAGAGGGCGAGTACCAACCTCTTCATTTCTTTTTCTTACCTCTCTTTTTCGCCTTGCCTTTCTTCGTCTTCTTCTTAACAGAGGCTTTCCTCTTGCGCGAGGGCTTGTTTCGCGTGGTGAACCAGGCAACCGCAACTAGTATGATAACCGCGCCTAGCACGAGGCCGATGTCGTTCAAGTTGACTTCCTCGGTTTCCTCTCCGTAATCTTCTTTAGGCGCAATCGGGGTTTGAATCACGGTGCTCGGGGCTGGTGAAGGGGACGGCTCCGGCTCCTCGTAAATCGGTATCGGGCCTACGCTTTCCTTTGGGAGGGATTGGCAAGCGCCCTCGTAACAATACCCCTCTTCGCAGGCTATTGTGTACGGCTGGCACACGGTGCCCTGGCAAGTGTATTCCATTACCCCGACGTCGCCGTACTTAGTGGTCGTGCACTCGTCGTAGTAAGTTTTGTCGCCGGACGCGGGTGAGCAAGAACCCGTCGTGTACGGGTCATTACCATCCGTGTCCGTGCAACCCAACGGAGCTGCCGCCGCTAGCAACGGCAACGCGACCATTAACGCAAACAATAATTTCTTCATTTCTTCGACCTCTTTCCCTTTTTCTTGTTTTCTTTTCTTTCCGTGGAGTAATTGTAAACCGTTACGAAGCCGACCGCGATTAAGAACAATGCTAGCCAACCCATCCAATCGTCAACGGCTTTGGGCTTCTCTTCCTCGTAATAATAAGAAGGCTCGTAAGGCTTTTCTTCTACGAGCGGCTCTTCGGATTGGTTTATTGGCACGACTTCAATCGTTGGCTCTACTTTAACTTCACTTTCGAGCACGCAAGCGCCGTCAACGCACTCTCCCGTAGCCCCCTCAACGTCCTTGCAAGCAAAAGTAACCGGGCGGCACTCTCCGCGGTCCTTGAAAGCGCAGTAATACTCGATGACCGAGTTCTCTCCACTCTGCGTTATAGTGCACGAGTCCGAACGCTCCTTGAATGCGTCCTCGCACACCCCGAATTCAGTGTAAGCGCGCCCGCCATCCGAGTCAACGCAAGCCGCGGCGACTAACGGAGCGACGAATAATAAAACTAACAACAGCCTCTTCATGAGAATGCTTAAACCCCAATCGCTTTAATAACTTTTCAATGCCTTATGCAGTGCATGAAAGCAGTGCTATTCGACTTGGATAACACTTTACTTGATTATTACCAATTGAAGAACAAGTGCATCGGCGCCGCCGCGAACGCCATGATTAAAGCAGGCTTAAAGAAGCGGCCCATGCTCGTAATCAAGGAATTATGGGACATTTACTATGACATCGGCTGGGAGCACCAAAGTGTGTTCCAAGAATACTTCAAGCGGCACTACGACGAGGTGGACTGGCGCATCGTCGCCAAGGGAATCTACGCTTACCGCCGCGAAAAGTACAAACGCATCCGCTCTTACCCGTCCGCATTGAAAGTACTCCGCGAGTTGAAGGCGCGCGGCGTGCGAGTGGGCATCGTAACTGACGCCGAGCGGTTGAACGCGTGGATGCGTTTGGTTGAAGTGGGCCTCGAGGACGAATTCGAGTTCGTTATTTCCACTACGGATACGGGCGAGATGAAGCCGCATTCCGCCCCGTTCAAACTCGCCTTAAAGAAACTGGGTTTGCCCGCGCGCGAAGTATTATTCGTGGGCGACTCGATTCACAAGGACATAGCCGGCGCGAAGAGTGTTGGAATGCGCGCGGCCCTCGCCACTTACGGGCGTACGGTAGAACGCGCGCACGGAGCCGACTACGAACTCAACGCGTTAAGCGACGTGCTCGAAATCGTTTGATAATATGAATCTCCTTGAAAAAATAGGGGTAGTTCCTTCTGCTATTTTTTTATTTTCTTTTATAGCTATTATCGTTTCTTTGTTTGTTTTAGGATCTAATTCGGGATATGTTACTCAGGAACAAAGATTTTCTTTTGGAATTGCTTCCAGTAATCCTATTGGAATTTTTACTAGCCCTTTTTTCAATGATGGGCATGAAAATTTAGTGAATAATTTATTTTACGCGGGCTGTCTATTTGTGTTTTCTTTTTTTCTAGGGAAATTTTTGCCCGCTTTCAAGTCTATTTCAGTTTGGTATATTGCCCCTGTTTTTTTGGCTAACCTTTTTGTTTTTCTCGTTACTAAGGACAACGTTGTTGGCCTTTCGGGTTTTAATTTCTATATTATGGGCTTACTTCTTGTTCTAATATTTTCATTGTTTAGTAAGTTAGAGGCAAAACGTGTCTTTTTTTTCGCACTCTTTGTTTTAATTTTTGGTAATTCTCTTCTTTCATTACTTGAACCTGCAGATGGTTTTTTGCCGCATTTGTTTGGTCTCCTATTTGGCTTGATTTTTGGTATTGTTTACCTTAAATCCAGCTCGCGCTGAACCACTATAAAAATAAATTAGCGTCCCAGTGAAGCCTTTGGCTTCACGG
>CAYZDE010000019.1:2474-13000 GCA_964477205.1 Microcaldota archaeon | reverse complement strand
GGATTCGTGGCACGAATTCGATTTGAACTCCCAGCAAATGGGTTACCATCAATGCGTTTTCGAGCAAGAGTCAACCGCGACGGCGTACACGGTAACCGGGCGCGGCGGAGTCGTGACTTGCAGCGTGACGGTGCACGTGCCCGCGTCCACGCTTTCGAGTTCGTTCACGGTGTCGCCTTCGAGCGACGCTTTCGACATGGATAAGACCGCGTCGAATTCGACGATAAGGTATTACAATATTACTAATACTGGCGACGCGCAGTTAACCGGGATAACCTGTAATGCCAGCAAAGAATGGGCAAGCTCGATTAGTTGCCCTTCGAGTTTAGTGGTTAATGGAAGTTACAATGCATCCTTTTCGTTCGACTCTACTGGCTTGAATGTTGGCTCAAATCAAGTAGTGTTGACTTTCACTGGTGACGGCGCGGAAAATTATAGTGTTGGTGTGGAGGTTACGGTGAGCGAGACCGCGGTTACGCCTGCTTGCACTTTAGACTCGGCTAACCCGACGACGGTTTACAATAACACGGCGCCAAATACTACCGCGCTTACCTCGACTTATTCGGGTTTCGCAGGAATACCTGCACCGGTTTTCAGTTGTGGCAGTGAAGGTATACCTTCTCTAGAAGAATGCGGGGCAACTGCAGGAACTTGTACTGTGACTTGTAATTATCTAGCGGTACCTGCAAACACATATTCACCGACATTGACCTTAGACGGGGTTATTTGTACTTCAAGCGTAACGGTTACCGTTGAGGAGGCGTAGTTAATGAAAAAATTGTTTGCTTTGGTTTGTTTGAGTTTACTGTTGTTCGGTTGCATTGGAGAAGAAGAGGAAACTCCGACTTTACAGCCGACAATCGGCCCGGTTATTCCCCTTGCTTCGCCTTCACCGCAAGCTAACGCGAGTGCGAACGCGACGCCGAGCGTCGCGCCCACTGCGACTGCCGAGCCGACTATTGAAGCTACAATAGCGCCCTCGCCGAGTCCGGCGGCGGCTTCGTGCACCGCGACTGTTCAATCGTTGAGTGAAACGAGCAAGCGCGCGATAGTGCAATTCGAGAATTTTGCTTACTCGCAGGCGGAAGTGCAGTGCTTCGTGAATGATTCTTGGCACTCCATTGAACTAGACTTGAACTTCCAAGGGTACTACGACTGCGAGTACGTGCAGAATGCGACCGCGAAAACGTACACGGTTACGGCGCGCTCTACTTCCTTGAGTACTGAATGCGAGACCACGGTTACAATCGAGGCAACTGATGATACTTATGTTTTAGAGATAACGCCGGCTACGGACTCGTTCACGATTGACAAGAGCGGCGTGAACCCGCTCACTAGGTATTACTACTTGAATAACACGGGCAACCAGCCGCTCGCGGGAATCGCTTGTTACGCGAATTACAATTGGATTACGCCGACTTGCGTGGCGAGCCTCGCAATTAACGGCTCGTACAATTCATCGTTCTCGTTTAACGCTTCGAACTTGGGTACGGGCGTGCATTACGCAACGCTCACGGTTTGGGCTGACGAAGTAGGCAACCAAACCATACCAGTTACGATTACCGTGGAGGACACCGCACCCGCTACTGCTAGCGTTTCATTGAACGCGCCTATAACCGGGAAGTGGGTTAACTCACCGACAGTCGCATTCAAGTTTACTCCACAATCGAACGGCGGGACTCTTGAGTCGTGCCAGTTGTGGTCCGACGATTCGGGGGCCTGGATCGTGGAGAGTACGCTAGCCGCGGGTTTGGTTTCGGGTTCGATTGCAACGATTAGTGATTCGTGCGCGAACGGGAACGATTGCGCGTGGAATGTGGCGTGCAAGAACGCAGGCACGGGTTACACTTTTGCGGCTGCGAATTGGTTTGTTAGTGTTGATGCCGTAGCGCCGACGACGCCAGCAAACCTTGCAAACGGAGGAGTAACCCCATCAACAATACTCATTAGCTGGGACTCTGCAACGGACGCGCGCAGCGGAATAGCTAATTACTCAATTTACGTTGGAGGCTCATTAAATCACACTACTATTAGCCCGAGTAATACTTACACGATTGAAGGTTTGGCTAGTGGTACACCCTACTCGATTTACGTGAAGGCTACGGATCTAGCTAGTAATGAAGGCGGAGCATCTAACACGATCGTGGTTTCAACTGCTTGAACTCGCGGGTTAACTCTTCGAACTCGTCAAGTGATAGTGAACGCGGCTTCCTGTTACTGAATGGTAAGGCGTCACCTAAGGCGCGCGCTTCCTTTTTCTCCAAGCCGATTGCCTTGTGCGAGTGCTCGATTGCATTGCGCACGGTTTGGTTCTTGTGTTGGAATAAAGAGCGCACTAACTCCTCGTCCACCGGACGAGGCGCGTGCTTGTCCAGCCGCACGATTAGCGAGTCCACTTTGGGTGCGGGCTCGAAACAAGCAGCAGGGACGAACGCGACTCGTTTTACAGTAGCGCGCGCTTGAGTCATCACTGTTAAGCGCGAGTAATCGTTTGAGTCTGGTTCGGCGTCCAGCCTTTCGGCGAACTCTTTCTGCAGCATGAATACGCCACAAGGCGATTTGGATTCCAGGAAGCGGAATAATATGAGCGAGGATAAGTGGTAAGGTAGGTTGCCGCAAACGCAATCGTAGTCGTCATAGTCGAATTCGAGTGCGTCACCCTCCACGATTTTAACGTTTTTGTAGTGCTTGAGTTCATCGCGGAGTAGGGAAACCAACCGAGAGTCGACTTCAAGGGCGGTTACCTTGAATCCGCGTTCTATGAGGGCGCGCGTTAGTATGCCTTGGCCCGCGCCGATTTCGAGTACGCGCTCGCACTCGGGTAGTGATTCAGCGGCCAATCGGGCGATGGCCGGTGCCGTGAGGAATACTTGACTCAAGTGCTTGAATTGGCGCATCGGTCTAGAACCTAGGTTCGCGGCGAATTGGCTTTGTAAACAAGTAGTATTTTGCGGTGCCGTCGAGCTCGTGCTCGATGCGCTGCACTATCAAGTCTTCCAAGCGCCCCAAGTGGGCTACGCGCTCGTGCACGTCGTCGAATGACTCGAAGGGCTTCTTCTCGCGTTGTTCGAGTATTACTTTCAAGTGCTTCTTGCCTACCGAAGGCAAGTGCTCGATTGAGTGCGCGCGGATGTTAATCGGGCCCGCGTTATTTATGAATGAAATAAACCTTTCCTCGCGTTCTTTTACGAGTTTTCCAAGTAATTCATGGCACTCTTTTTGCGAGGAATTAGTTAAGTCGCGCCAAGTGACCCTGCCCCTGATTCGGTCTATTTTGTCGCGGGATTCTTTCCCAACGTAAACGCGTTCGCCTACCTTGAATTCCATGCCCGGTTTCGGCGTGGCTTCTAACAACGTGAATTGGCTTTCACCCAATAGTTGTACTACGGGCTCTTTGCGAGCCTCGTCGGATTTGCCGTAAGGCAGGAAATCCAATGCCAATGCGTGCTCTTCTCTACCAAACATTTTGGAACACCTACGCCCCCCTCTAGAAAGAAGGGCTTTCGGTTATAATAAACTAATTACTTTTTAAGCGAGGGTTTGAACTTTTTGATTAACGCAGTTAATTCTTTTACTTGCTCATCCGTCACCGATTCGGCTTCCGGGCTGATTGCTAGAATCGTCTTGATTTCCTGCGTTTTCTGTGGTAGCATGTTGACTAGTAGTGCGATTTGCTCGACGTTTAAGTACCCGAGTGCGTTCAAACCCTTCACGAGTTCTTTTGCTTTCTTCTCCGGGATGTAAGCGAATTGCTGGGCGTAGTCCAGCGTGTTTTGTTGGTCGTAGCTTAGCTCGCTCTCCTTCTGGCGCTTTTGCATTAGCTCGCGCACTTCGGGTAGGGTTAAAGGCTTCTCCTTGATAGCTTGCATTTTAAGCCGCCCCCTTAACCACGCACGCGGTCAAGTGAAGGTTTGTTAACAATAAGACCTTCTTCTTGCCGCCGTCCTTGATTTCAATTTCATAAGCTTTACCTCGCTTTGCCTTCACGACGCCAAAGACGTTTTTGAAGCGGAGGTTGCTCAGCCTGCCTTTCAAGTAAGCCGGGTCCGGAGTTATGCGAACGCGGTCGCCCTCGTTGAATTTGTGCAGGTGGCGCGTTATCGTGGCCTTGCCACGGCTAACAAAATTCCTACTATGCTTCGAGTTAATGCCTTTTGAACGCTTCATGAAATGAATCACCTACTGTAAAAAAACAGGTCGAAAATAAAGGGTAAAAGGGATTATTTAAACCTTGTTTCCGGCCAATAAAATACCTTTTTAAAGGAAACGGCGAAAAAGCTTTTAAAGGAGCGAATAGGGGGTAAGGCATTTTGACTAAAGTTAAGGCAAAAAAAGTTAAGGTTACAACGAAAAAAGCTAAAATTCCGGCGAAAAAGGCTAAGAGAAGGAAGCGCGTTAAGATGAACACGGGCTTTAAGGTTGAGAATATCGTTGCTAGTGCGGCTCTAGGAGTGGAATTAGACTTATTCAACATAGCAATGGAATTGGATAATGTAGAGTACGAGCCTGAACAATTCCCTGGTGCAATCATGCGCTTGAAGAAAATCGGGACAACGCTCTTGTTATTCAAGAACGGAAAGGTCATTTGCTCCGGCGCCAAGAACGAAGCACAAATCGGCAGGAGCATGCGCAAGGCCGCAAGCATACTCAGGGACTATGTACGCGAAGAAGTAGTGTAGAAAAGGGTTTTAAACCAGTTTATTCACGATACTGGTTGGACAGCGGCCATAGGAGAGGGGCATACGCTCGTTCTCATTCCGAACACGAAAGCAAAGTCCTCTTACGACCTCTGCGAGTACTGTCATCTGACGGAAAAGCGGGTTGTTGCTGCCACTAAAATTACGGTTTATAGCGCGAGCCCCGCTAATTTAAAAAAGGCTCGTTCGTTAATGCTTCGCGTATGGTGACGGATGCTAATGAAATTATTACCTTCGGGTTCGGTTTGCTAGCCGTGCTCATGTCCGCGTTATTCTATTTGCAAACGCATAAAACCCACTTGGGTTATAGTGACAAGTTCAAGGATTATTCGTGGCGGCTCGACGATTACGAGGAGCGCACGGCGAAGCTAAAAAAGCGAAGCAAACAAATTCGCTTGGTTCAAAAAATCAAGGCGGGCGTTAAGGAAGCCGAGAAGTTATTCTCGAAAGCTACTTCAAAAGCCCTTGCAAAAGTGAGCGTGAAAGCACGTTCAAGGAGGCGGAAGAAATGAGTTTCAGCGCGACTTCACTTGGATTAATACTCGCGACGGTAATACTATTCGTGCTGCTAGCGCGCACGACTTACCAGTACAAGCGCCAAACGCGGCGCGCTGGCCGCGGCATCGAGACCCAAATGCACGAACTCGAAAAAAAGCTTTCTACGCTAGAGCGCGATTACGAGAAGCTCTTGAGTGAGACGAATAAGAAAGTGGATAAGAGGTACCTCGAGAACCGCATTAAGGGGCTCGGCGAGTTAATGGACTAAGCTCGGTTTACCTTGAAGTCGATTACTATTTGGAACGCGTTCGGGGCGTAAGGGCGCACCACATGCTTGCGTAGAATGCAACAGTGCACGCCGTTCTCCTTGCACTTGCGCTTTACCAAGGCAATTGCAGCAGCATACAAGTACTTTGACGGTCCAAAACAGTAGTAATGGATTATACATCCGTCGGCGGCCCCGGCAATCGCCGCGTCGAGGAAGTCCGCTCCGGTGTGAGGCAACGGCATTGCGATGCGGTCCGCCCAAAGCGCGTAATCGTGAGGCACTAGTCGATTCACGTCCCCCTCGACTATTTCAATCGAGCCCTTCAACTTGTTCAATGCCAGGTTCTCTCTAGCTAAGCGCACGGCATGCGGGTTCAGCTCTATTGCAACCACGCGCGCCTTCTTTTTCTTGGCGATTACGAGCGCGTAAGGGCCGACGCCGGAAAACAATGCGAGAACGCGCTCGCCGTTCTTCACTTGATTTGCCAAACGCAATCGCTCGGTTCCCAAACGCGGAGAAAAAAAATCCTTGGCGAGGTCCACTTTCATTAGGCACCCGCTCTCCTTATGCAAAGCGAGCGTTTTCTTTTCACCGGCGAGCCACTTCAACCGGCGCACCCTGAACTCGCCTTCCATTGCGGAATCCTTGCGTAGCACCGTGCGCACGCGCTTGTTCGATTCCAAGAGAGAGCGGGCGATTAGCTTTTCCTTGGGGCGCAGCTCGGGCTTGACTTCGAGAACCGCGACGTCACCAACTAAATCAAATGAAGAAGAAAATATTTTGCGCTCATCTTTGGTTAACCGGTTTGCGAATACTTCCTTCAAACTTTTGTTGCGCTTGACCGGCTCAAACTTTCGGTTAACTATTACGCCGAGTTTGCTTTCAACGCGCTTGGATAAGGGAAAATAAGTGAATTTTCTTCCGCGCTTGGCCTTGAAGCCGCGGGCCAAGGCATCCTCCATTCGAAGGAACTCTTTTGCCCTCTGCGCTTTCTTCAACTCTACTTTGAATGCGAGCATATTATCGGGTATTAAAACCGAGTAGCGTGTTAAATGCATTGTTGTCATGGACTGGGTTGAAGAGTTTTTCGTGGCGCCCATGCGGGAGCCTAATGCTTACGCGCCGTATAATTGGGCGAACACGCTCACTTACGCGGTAATCGGCTTAGCCGCCGCGGTGGTCTTGTACTGGATTCTCAAGAAGAAAGGCGTGAAAATCGATGAGTCCTTATTCAAAACTGCCTTGCCTTTCATCGTGCTAGGGAGTGCATTACGCGCGATTCAAGACGCGGGCGTGCTACCTAGGCAAGTGGAATTGTTCGGTTACTCGTTTTACCCGTTCATCACACCCGGGATTTACGTATTAGTCTTCACGATTCTAGCCGCATCCTTCATTATCTTCAGGAAAGAGCTGCTCAAAGCACAGTTGCTGGGTTGGGCGCTCGCACTCACCGCGATTGCTACCTTATTTCCATTGTACTCTAATTGGCTGCACGCCGCGGGCGCATTCGGCATCGCGGTTCTCGTGGTCCGCGCGTTCAAATTTGCTTGGCTCAAGCGCGGCTTGAAGGCGACGCTCTTGCAGGCCGCGGTCGTGTTCGGACAAACGCTAGACGGGGCAGCGTCATTCCTAGGAATTCAATTCCCGCCGGCTGGAACCAGTTACTTCGAGCAGCACGTTGTCGCGGGAGGCATTATGGGGGCGGTCTCGCCTTTCGGTTTCCTAGCGGTTAAAATAGCGTTCGCGTTAATCGTAATCGAGTTACTGCGTAACGATCACGACAAGGAAGCATCGAATTACGCTTTAATGCTAATCGCGATTTTCGGCCTGGCGCCGGGCCTGCGCGGCTTGCTGCGCGTCCTTGCGGGCGTTTGAAAGGAATTAAATAGCGGGTTCACTCCGTAAGATTCTTATGAGCTTGGGCTTGTTGATAGTGAAAATCGCTTTACTCTCGGTACTATTCATTGACGCGTGCCATTACTTCATTTGCTTCGGCTTCACGGTGCCGAAATGGGAGCGAGCGTTTTACGCCGTTTTATTCGCCCTTGTTTGGATTTTATGAGCCGATTAGCAAGCGCTTCCTCGTCGCGGCATAATAAGACCACTCGCGAGGATTCCTGCTCGTCTGCCACTAAATAGCCGGACGCTTCGGCTAGTGCTTCTGCGAAAGCGCGCACTTCATCATGCGAGAGCATGTAATCAGGGCCCAAGCGCTCGCGCGAGTAACCGATGGCCATGTACGACTTGCACTCCACGAAATCCGCTTGCGATTTCTTTACTAGGCGGGCGTACGCTTCGGGTTTCGAGTCGTTCAAGCTTTTAACCAAGGTAATGCGGATCGCCTTGCGAGTATCGAGTGAAGGGAACAGCTCGATGGTTTCATTGAGTAAGCGCCAGTTATCCGGCGAAACCGGGAGGTTCGTCTTATTATAAATGTCCTCGTTCGGGGCGCACAATGAAACGTACAATTGAGTTGGTAAATTGCCGTCAGCCGCTAGCTTTCGCAATGTTTCTGGGCGCGTGCCGTTCGTTACGATGAAGGTGGTAAAACCGCGTGAATGAAATTCCGCAACGAGCTCGGAAATTTTCGGGTACATTGTCGGCTCTCCGTCCAGTGAGATTGCCGCTTGGTTAGGGTCTTGCGCTTCCAGCCACTTTCCTTTATCCGCTTTTTCATTACCCTTGAAGCCGGTTAAGAGCTTGCGTTGCCCTTGCACGCAATCGTCGATAATGCGCGCCGGCTCGTCCACTGGAATTCCTTCTGGCCAATTATTAGAGAAGATTGACGTGTCGCGCCAACAAAAAACGCAGCGTTGATTGCACGCCGGCATCGCTGGAGTCATTTGAAGGCAACGGTGCGAGTTAATTCCGTAGAATTTTTGTTTATAGCAAGTGCCCTCGTTTCTTATGGAGCGCTTTGTCCACAAACAGGTTTTAACCGCGGAATGCTCACTCGGGCCTGCGAAAACATAGCCGGCCTTGCGCAAGCGGGGTAATGCCTCGGAATAGCGCTCCTTGAATTCCATGTTAAAGTTAAGCAGAACTCGTTATGACTATTTCTGTTTTGCTGGTTCATTCGTAGCCATGTGCCCGACGGGTATCTCGACGAAGCGCACGGAATTGCCCTCTGCAGAATAGATAATGCGGATGACTCCCGAGACCAGGTCCTTTTCATCCAATGCGTCCAGGAACGCCAACTCGCTCGCTTCCTTCACGCCAAGGGCACCCTCGAATACGGCATCAACAGGCTTGAACCCGGCGCCTTCAATGGCCTTAATCGTCTTCAATACCTCGTCCTTAATCTTCATAATAGAGTTAGTCACCCTAAAAGCGAAAAGTAACGCAACTTATTTAAATACCCGCTTGGAAACAAGTTCGTAGTAATTACGATTTTAAGGTGATTCCCAAATGGTTAAGTACGCTATAGCAAAACAGCTCGCAGGCAAGAAAATTATAACGACGGACGGCGAAGAGATAGGTCGCGTAATCGACTTGTATTTCAACGGGAGCACGGGCAAACTCGAGAGCGTACTCTTAGAGCCGAACCCGGAGTCGAGCATCGCGAACCGCTCCTCGGCCGAAACCGGCGGCAATGTCAAGATTCCTTATTCGGCAGTGCTTGACGTCAAGGATGTTATGGTCGTGGACCGCCGCGAGCTAACCGACGTCGCGTAAAATCAGCTTCTTTCCGTTTAACTCGAATTCAAGGTTATTAGCGCGAGCCTTCTCACTCAATGCCTTTGAATCGTGAGAGCGCGCTAAACCCAACAACTCCTCGACCAAGCCATAATTCTCGTTAATCCACGCGGCATTAGCAGCGGCACTCCCTGCTTTAGAAGAATAATCCACTATTGCATTCTCCTGCTGTTTCAAAGCGCGGTCTTTCTTCTCTTCCAAAGGCGGAGCCGCATCCTCGGGTAGCGGCCCGTAATACGATTCAAGCGCTTCTCCGAACGACTCGAATTGCTCGAATGGTTCGGAACCGGCCTTCTCTAAAGCAAACGGAGCGAATGCCCTCCCGCCGGAATAAACCCGCGGCGAGAACTCTTGTTCTAACAGGCCGGGAATCAATTCAACGAGGCGCGCTTTTTGCTCACGCGTTACATTACAAGCGCGCGTTGACAAGTCAACTCCGGCGAGGGCGCACACTTCCTCCAAATAGAAAGGCGCTAGTGCAACGCGCTTTGAGAGTACGGACACTACCTTATAATTCCCACGAAACTCCCCGACGTTCAACTCTATCGGTTTTGATTGCGGGGGCGGCGAGTATAACACTCCTTTAGCTAGCTTGCGCGCGGAGTACTCTTCAGGATGATAAGGAAGCATTATGCGTTCCTCGGCATCCAAGGCAAGAATGTTCCCGGATTTGAATGCCTCGAGTATAATGAATGAATCGCCGAAGCCCAGCTTGATTATGCGGTCGAAGTTCAATTGCTCTATTGAATCCAAGCGGCGGCCCTTGAAATGTTTTCTCAAGAACATGGCGAAAGACGAAGGAAAACGCGGCGGCTCGGAAAACTCTTTTGCAAAGTGCATGCGGGAGGCGTTCAAGTCCACGAGAAGGGACTTGTCGAAGCCCTTGAACTTAAAGCGGAAACGAAATATGTTGCGGGAGAGCTCGTAAACTTGTTCCAAGTGCGAGCCTACGGCTGAGCGCAGCTCTCGAAGCGAGTAATAATAATCAAGATTGCTCATTTCCTGCATGACTAGATACTAGGGCGCGCCGAGTTTAAAACAAAAGCATTAAAAAGGTCATTTTCAGTATTTTTAGTAATTAATGAAAATAACAAGAGATGCATTGGAAGGGGAAGCTAGAGAACTGATTGCCGGTTGGTTCAAGGACGCGGGATACCCGGAGTGCGCTTCGCGCGTGCTCGCGGTTGCACTCGTGGAGCCCGACGAGATTTCACTCGAAGGCCTCGCGAAGAAGACGGGTTACAGTTTGGCTTCGGTAAGCACTGCTTTGAACACAAAACTCAAGTTCTTCGAGCAGCTTGGCTTCTATAAGAAGTATAGCAAGCCCGGAAGCAAACGCTTGTTTGTTTACGCGGACATGGACTTGG
>CAYZDE010000019.1:0-2374 GCA_964477205.1 Microcaldota archaeon | reverse complement strand
GGAGTCAAGAAGATTTACCAAATGGGCGAGGTGGAAGTGCCGGCCCTCAGGGGAATTGACTTGAAGATTTACCCGGGCGAATTCGTCGCCATCATGGGGCCGTCCGGCAGCGGCAAGTCCACTTTGATGAACATGGTTGGCTGCCTGGACACGCCGACCTTTGGAAAAGTGTTATTGGAAGGCGTGAACATCGCGAATTTGGAGGAAAGCGAGTTAGCACAAATCAGAGGCAAGAAAATCGGATTCATATTCCAAAAATTCAATTTGTTGCCCGTGATGAGCGCGCTCGGCAACGTGCAATTGCCTTGCCTGTTCCACGACATCTGCGAGGAGAAGCGGCGCGGAATCGCGGAGAAGATTCTCGCGCGCGTAGGAATGGAGAAGCGCATGCACCACTTACCGACACAGCTCAGCGGGGGAGAACAACAACGCGTTGCGTTTTCCCGCGCGCTCATGATGAACCCGCAGGTCATTCTAGCGGACGAGCCGACCGGCAACTTGGACTCCAAAACGGGTAAAGAGGTGCTCGGCCTCTTGGCGGAGCTGAATAAGGAAGGAAAGACGATTATCATGGTAACGCACGATGCTAACCTCGCGAAGTACGCGAAGCGCATTGTTACGATAAAAGACGGTTTGATTGAATCTAGAGGTGCAGGAAAATGAAGAAGTTGTTAATCGCTTTACTGGCGATAGGATTGTTAGCCCCGTTCGCGAGTGCCGACGCGGTTGGCGGCTTGATTACGGTTAGCTTATACAAATATGAGCCCTCGCCGGCCGAGCCCGGGAGCTACGTGGACGTCTGGGTCAATGTGGCAAACACGAAAACAAGCAGCACGGCGGACGAAGTGTCGTGCTCATTCCAAGAAAATTACCCGTTCAGCTTGGATGCCAGTGAATCCGCCTTTAAGAATATAGGCCAATTGAAGCCTGGTTACGACGCGGTAATCAAGTACAAGGTGCGCGTTGACGGGGGGGCCCTCCTAGGCAACAACACCGTGAAAATTTCCTGCGCGTCCAAAGGGTATCCTAACACGATTTTGGAAGAGGAGGTTTACGTGCAGCCGCACGACGCGGTCCTATCGATTTTCCGCGTGTCCGAGAATTACATGGAACCCGGCAAGGGCGCGGTTATCACCCTCGACCTCAAGAACGAAGCGCAGGTAACCGTCAAGGACATCTCCGTGAAGCTAGACTTAGAGGCGAGCACCACCCCGTTTGCACCCGTGGGAAGCACTAGCGAGAAGCGCCTTAACCAACTCTTCGCCTTAGAAGAACAGGAAGTCAGCTTCAACATATTATCCTATCCGACGGCAACGCCGGGCGTGTACAAGATTCCCGTGACGCTCACTTACAGCGATTGGCTCGGGACGGAGTACACCAAGGAGGACGTGATAACCCTAGTGCTGGATTCCCCCGCAATCTTGAAAGTTAATCTGGAATCCACCGAGGTTTACAAAGCGAACGCGCTCGGAGAACTCTCACTCGAAATAGTGAACAAGGGCCTCGCCGACGTGAAATTCCTCACCCTCACCTTGCTGCCTTCGAAAGGGTACACCATCACCTCCGCCGAGGAAGCGTACCTCGGGGAGCTAGCCTCGGACGACTCGACGAGCGCCAACTACGACTTTTACGTGGGCCCGACGGACGCGGATTTCGTTACGCTCCTAGTCCGCCTGAGCTACACGAACGCATTCAACCAAGCGATAGTCGAGGAACAGGAAGTGGAGCTGCCGTTGTACACGCAGGACGAACTTCAAACCTTCGGCATAGAACAGGCGGCTGAAACCAACACCCTGCTCGTGCTGGTCGCAATCGTAATCGCCGGCTTCATCGGCTACAAACTGTACAAGAGGTTCAAGAAGAAGTGACCGCGATACTCGACTACCTGAAGCTTTCAATAGGAAGCCTCACCCACAGGCGAACGAGGTCCCTATTGACAATCATAGGTATATTCATAGGAATAGCCGCGGTAGTCGGGTTGATGAGCATCGGGGACGGCCTACAAAACGCAGTCATGGGCGAATTCGAGAAAATGGGAACCGACAAGATAACCATCATGAGCGCTTCCCCGGCGGGTATAATGAGCCCGTTCGCCGGAGAACTCGGGAACACCCCCTTAACGGATAAGGACGTCGACAA
Organism: Microcaldota archaeon; assembly: GCA_964477205.1. Taxonomy (GTDB): domain Archaea; phylum Micrarchaeota; class Micrarchaeia; order Norongarragalinales; family Norongarragalinaceae; genus UBA93. The sequence continues at coordinate 235 of CAYZDE010000019.1, read as the reverse complement.
CATCGCCAAGGTCAAGGGCGTCAAGCTCGCCGGCGGAATGCTAATGAAAACCAGCTTCGTCGAGTATGGAAACGAGGAAGCCGGCACTTTCGTAATAGGAATGCCCACGGATACCACGCAGAAAATCTTCGAGGACATGCAACAAGTCGAGATGGCCGAGGGTAGAAAGCTAAAAGCAGGCGACCGCGGCAAAGCGCTCGTGGGAAGCCACTTCGCGGACGGCTTGTTCGACAGG
>CAYZDE010000018.1:0-13968 GCA_964477205.1 Microcaldota archaeon | reverse complement strand
GTCTTTAGAGATAATTGCAATTTCCAAGAGCAGTAAAACCTACTCGAATTTCCCGCAAGCAATGGGTGGCATGTACGGCGACTGCGACTGGATTGAAATGAGTGAGGAAGAGGCCGCCGGCGGTTCCGCGGAATCAACCGAAGATTACTCTACGCCCGACATGTCGGAAATGCCGGAAGCCAGCTTCGAGTGCCACGCCGCCATTGTTTCAGCGTCAAAGTTTGAGACGCCCGGCACGATTTGCACCATGGAAGAGTTAACCGAGGCAATGACCGGAGGCATGGGCGTGCCCGACACCAGCGCTTGCGACGACTTGGAAGGCCAAGCACTTACCGACTGCATGCTTGCTCTAGTAGGTTGATGTTTTGAAGGGCAAATTAATGAACGGTGATTAGGGTTTTTTGTTGCATTCGCCCTAATCACCTAAAAACACTCTGTTTAACTATTTTATTAGCTGTAGTTTTATCTGGTTGTTTAGAACAAGAATATTATTGTGAAAGTACGGGAAAAACCGTTTCTAACCCGTTAGATTGTCATGAAAGCACAATAGAACAAGCAAATGCAATAACGCCGAGCTCGAATCCTATCTTTTTTGAAAAAAGAGGATGGTTTGAAGTAAAAAACGCAATTGAACCAGCAAAATGTCAAGTAACTGCTGAATCTTTGGCATCTATTAATCCATACTCAAACATTAAGAAAATAGAAACATACTCTTACAATGATCAAGTTAGGATAGAGGTACAAACAGAGGAAATGACGGGAATCACTATAATAAAAAATGGTTTAATTTACTGGCAAGTAATTGAAGCCCAAAGAGATCAATTACCACTAATTTATGAAGATTGTGACTGGGTAAAATATGACTTGTACTCTTCTACCGAAGAAGTTTATGATAATTTAGAGTATTCATGTAGAGCATGGATCCTTGATGAGTCAAAATTTGATACTCCAAATATTTGTGATATGAACGATATAACTGAAAGTTTAACAGAACCCTCAATAATCCCGTCTCCTTCCCCGTCGCCGAGCCCTACTGCTGAAAACTCTTGTACTATCAGCGTGGCTTCAGGTTCGACTGCCTTGCATAAGCAAATTATAGTTAGGTTCGTTGAGGACACGGATGCCGTAATTTATTGTTCTGAAAGCGGTTCTCCACAATATTTAGATTTAACCCTCAGTGGCTCCAATCTTTATACAGGATTTGCCGATTGCTATTACTATAGCATGGGTAGCTATACGATACGTGCTGTCGGGTCAACCGCGGAGTGTTCAAAAAGAGTGGATGTATCCATAAACGCTTGTGAGGGGTTAACAGGGCAAGCGTACGCAGATTGCGTAATGGTGCAAATAGATTGATATTTTGAAAACAGTATTTCTTTTTCAAAATAAATTATATCACTGAATAGACTTAATAAAAGTTAAATACTAATCAGTTAGCTATTAATTAATTAAAACTAGAATTAGGAATGATAAGATGAATGGAACAAGTGCATTCAAACTAATATCCGTTGTATTAGGCGTGCTAATTTTGGTAGGTGGATTATTTTTACCCGAGGCAAAAATTGTCTGCAGTGACGAGCGAATAGTTAATGTGATTGAACAATGCGCTAATTCGGATTATCCTTCACCACTCACGATTAAATATTACCTAGCTGGTTTAGGCGGCTTGATTTTAATTGTTGGTTTGCTCGCGTTCTTTGTTAAGATTGAGACAAAAGGCGGCGAAACAAAGCTTAAAGCTGAAGAAAAAAGCGTTGAAAAACAAGTAAAACAAGCTATTGAGTCAATTGAAAAAACAACGCGAGACTTTGAAGGAGAAGCAAACATTAGCGTTTCTGGGTTAACTTTAACGTATAGAAACACAAAAATCCTTGACAATGTAGACTTTGAAATTGAACCGCACGAATTAACCGCAATAATTGGCCCATCGGGCAGTGGCAAATCGACTATAATTGAAAGCATTGCTGGCAGGCGGAAGCCAAACAAAGGAAAAATACTTGTTTGTGGAAAAGATGTGAACAAGCACCGAATGGAAGTAAACAACTTAATCGGCTTTGTTCCACAACACGCAGAATTGGATATGAATCAAACCGCTTGGCAAAATATGCAGAATAGTGCTATCCGTTGGAGTGTTGCGAATGCGGAAGAGAAGTCTAATGAAATGTTAAACTCTCTCGGTTTGACGCAAAGAAAGAGTGTTGTAGCAAAAAAATTGTCGGGAGGGCAACTGAAATTGTTGTCAATGGGTATGGAACTTATTAGAGATCCCGAATTGCTGTTATTGGATGAGCCAACCACTGGGTTGGACCCGTCTAGCCGAAACAGTTTGATGAGTAAACTAAGCGTGCTAGTCACTCAAATGAAGAAGACGGTTGTCATGACGACTCACTTCATGGACGAATTAGAGGATGCAGATAAAGTAATAATAATTGACAAGGGAAAAGTCGTTGCTTACGGTTCGCCTAATAAATTAAAACGTAGAATGCCGGGTAGCGGGCGCATAGTGAGCCTAACACTAGAAAAAGTAACTAACGAATTGATAAACGGAGTGAAAAAAGAAGAAGGTGTTAGGAAGGTTGTAAGTGAGGGGCGAACCTTGAAAGTAATAATGGATTCACCTAACGCGGTTAAACTTGGTAGTCGAATAGATGAGTTGGGAGGGTTAGTTGAAGAAACCAAGATAGAGCCTGCCAGTATGAAAGAAGTTTTCGTTTATTATACGGGAAGGATTCCAGAAGAGTGACTAAGATGGGGGGCTTACTTAAAGCAGCAAGATTAGAGTTCAATCAAATCAAGGCTGCAAAAGCTAATTTATTACTAAGTTTGCTTGTTCCGATACTTGTAGTCTTAGTTTTTTGGGTTGCGTCTTCCAGCACATTGGATCAATGGTTGTTGGAACAAATTCGTGTTGACAATGCCACCTACTTTGACTTTTACGGGCCAATGATTTTTTCTGTTTTAGCGTTTTTCATTACTTCTCAATTAACGGTTTTACGCATTGTCGGAGAACGTTCGCCTTACGGTACCTTGGATCGCGACTTATTAGCTATTCCTCGAACCTCGTTTTATGTGGGCAAACTCCTCACGAATTCAGCAATAGCGTTAATTCAAAGTCTAGTCATTACTAGTAGCGCATTATTACTTGGCGTCTTGAATCGCGGAAATCCCGTCTCGATGGGTATTTCTCTTTTTCTAGTGGCTCTTGTTGGCGTTAACGTTGGCCTCTTGTTTTCAGTTTTTTCAAAAACAAAAGAACAAGCCGTACAATTAATCCCTTTTGCACTTTTACTCTTCTTGATATTGAGCGGAGGCATCATTGACTTTACCCTCATGCCGAGCACGGTAGCGGGAATCGCTCGTTTAACGCCCCTAGCTCAGTCAGTAGACGCTCTTTCGGGAATAATGTTTGCTGGGAAAACTCTTGCGGGAGTTGCAAACTCGTTAATGGGATTGCTGGCTTGGTCAATGGCATTATTTATAATTGGTTTAATCAAGTTTAATACTGAAAATTGAGGATAAAATCATGAAATATTGTTCAGAGTGTGGTAAACAATTACCTGAAGGTGATAAGAAATATTGCCTTCATTGTGGCAATAAGCTTGCTAGTAAGAACGTGAAAAAACAAATTGTACCCAACAAAAAATTATTAGGTTATGCGTTAGGCGCCTTCGTTATACTAGTTTTATTGGTTTTTTTCGGATCTAGCGTGTGGTCATTCATTCAAGAGGAAATAATGGGTAATCCGAAGGATTGCGGCACGGATTTTGATTGTTTTAAAGAAGCTGCTGAAACTTGTTCCCTAGCAACCGTGCGTTTTGAAACCAGTTTAATGGGGGAAGACTTAATTGCTAACCTGCGCGTTCTAGGCATAAATCAAGGGCAATGTGTTTTTCAAGCGAACATTGATGAAACGCCCTCGCTTTTATCCAACTTGAATGGCAAAACAATAACTTGCCGCTTCTCTGGAGAGGAAGACCTGCTCAACTTTAATTCGAATATGTGTGTAGGCGTCCAAGAACATGAGATGGCAATAATTTCTACAATAATTGAAGAACTGACGGTAGACTAAAATGCGTAACAAACTTTTAATCCTTGTACTTGTTAGCGTGTTGTTGTTTGGCTGTTTAGAACAAGAGTATTATTGTCAATCAACTGGACAAAAAGTAAGCGACCCACAATTGTGTACTCAATCAATACCAATTGTTAATGAGTCCTCAAGTACCCCCTCAACCCTCCCGTCCACCCAGCCAACGGCAAGCATAGAACCAATTGAATGGACAGAAAACGAACAATGCCACGGGCTCACTGGATTCACTTGCATCGATTACACGGTTTATGAAGATAATAAAATATTACTTACTATTGGAAACAAAATCGGGAGAACAGTAATAGTTTATTGTGAAGGAGAAAAAAAAGAAGCTACTACAACTGAACCCATTTCCTGCCAAATTACTGGAACCGCATCCGGGCCAAATCAAATCGACTTCACGCTGGAATACCACGACCCATTAACAGACCTAGAACATGCAGATAATGGATATATAGCTATTTCAACTGATTTAATGAATTGCATGGATTCTGACGGCAACGACCCATACACTTCGGGCTCGTGCTCTCCGGCGTTCGGCGGCACTTACTACGACGAGTGCACGACGACGCAGTACGGAGACGTCGGGGTAATGGAGTACACTTGCAAGGGCACCGTGTGCCAGCCGTACACAATAGCTTGCGAAGAGGGTTATTGCTACGAGGGAGCATGTCAAACAACATATATTTTTACACCGCAACCAACACAAACACCAAGTGCGCCACCCGTTTGCAATAAAATTTTAAGTGTTAAAATATCGATTTTTGACGATAACGAGCAATTAATCAGCACAGATACGGGCAGTTGCACAACTTCTAGTGTTTGTGACATATCAATGGTATTAACGGGAATAACCGTTAAATTCAATTCTGCTCCGCTTTGCGATAGTAATTGTCAAATAACGGGCGAAGTAAATGTTTTGATTATGTCTGGGGGAGAAGTGGTTGCAAATAAACCACAAATGAGTGCTGGAGATGAAGTAACTCTACCAAATGGGGTGAACATGATTTTAGATGATGTTTTGACTAATTCATATTGTGAATTATCTGGGTAAAAATGCAAAAATGTTAAAAATAATTGTAATTGTTATCGCTTTATTGTTTATTGCATGTCTACAACAAGAATATTATTGTGAGTGCGCGTAAAAAAGTATTTAACCCTTAAGAATGAAAATAATTTGCATACTTGTTTGTGTAAATAAAGTTGAAGTTTTATGAAAGAATTGACCGTAGTAACTCCGGACCGCTTGGGCCTCCTTGCGGACTTTACGGAGTTACTTGAGTCCGGCGGAGTGCGCATCGAGTCCTTGTTCGCCGAGGCATCCAAAGGCGCGGCCGTGCTTCGTTTGTGCACCCGTGATATTGTTAAGGCAAAGCAAGTGCTCGCTAAAGCGGGTTACTCGCCCGTTGACTCGCGGGTACTCGTTATTCGATTGAGCGACAAGCCGGGGGAGTTATCCGTGGTTTCGCGCTTGCTCGCAAACAACGCGGTCAACATTCTTAACCTATACTTGTTATCCAAGCAGAAGGGCGAGCGCCTCTTCGCGCTCGAAACAACGGACAATAAAACCGCAAAGGAGATACTCGAGGAGTACTTGTAATGGACTTGGGAAGCGGAATACGCAAGGCCCTAGCCGCGGTAACCGGCGCGCCATTAATCGACGAAAAGGCGGTCAAGTCGCTCACGCGCGAGTTACAACGCACGCTCATCACGAACGACGTAAGCGTGCGCCTAGTATTCCAATTGACCAAGCGGATTGAAGAGCGGGCTTTAAAGGAAAAGCCATTGCCCGGCTTGGGCTTGCGGGAGCACGTTGTCAAGGTAGTATTTGAAGAGCTTGAAGGCTTACTAGGCAAAGAGCACTTCGAGCCGAAAATAGGAAAGCAACGCATACTCTTGTGCGGCTTGTTCGGCGCCGGAAAAACCACCTCCGCCGGAAAACTCGCGCATTATTTTTCTTCCAAAGGATTAAAGCCGTTGGTAATCGCAGCGGACGTTCACCGCCCTGCGGCCTTCGAGCAACTCGAGCAGATTGCCGGCCAGGCGAAAGTAGGATTCTATGGCTTGAAAGGCGAGAAGGACGCTGTAAAAATAGCGCGCGAAGCGCGCGCACTTGAAAGCGAATACGACGTGCTCATACTAGATTCGGCAGGGCGCAGTGCGTTCGATGAAGAGCTGGTTGAAGAGTTGAAGGAGGTAAATCAAGCGTTCGAGCCGGATTACAAGTTTTTAGTCGTTAGTGCGGACGTGGGCCAAGTCGCAGGTAAACAGGCAAAAGAATTCGACGGCGCAATCGGCTTATCCGGGGTAATAGTTTCAAAGATGGACGGCTCAGGCAAGGGCGGCGGAGCTTTATCAAGCGTTGCTGTTTCAGGCGCTAACATAGCATTCATCGGCACCGGTGAAAAATTACGCGATTTGGAGTCGTTCGACGTGGAGGCGTTCGTTGGCACGCTGGTCGGTTTCCCTAACATTAAGGCGCTCTTGGAAAAAGCGCGCGAAGTGAGCGACGGAGAGACGCTTGAGAAAGCGCTATCCGAAGGCAAGCTGAACTACTCGTCATTCCTCTCGCAAATGCGTGCCATGCAAAAAATGGGGCCGATGAAACAGGTAATGCAAATGCTCGGGGTTTACGACGTGCCGGATGAAGTCCTCGGCCAAAGCGAAGCCAAGCTAAAGCAATTCGAAGCGGCCGTGCTTAGCATGACTCCAGTAGAGCGCAAGAAGCCGGATTTGATGAAGCAGTCGAGCAGGCAAGTGCGCGTTTCCCGCGGAGCGGGAATAAAAGAGTCCGAGGTAAAAGAGCTCGTCAAGAATTTCGGCCGAGCCAGCAAGATGGTCAAGCAGCTGGGGCGCAACCGCGGCTTCCTAAAAGGATTGGGTAAGCGCTTCCCGGGAATGGCTGGAAAGAAATGAACTTTGAACTCCTCCGCATTGCCCTGGCGTTAATCGGCACGGGCGCAGCTGCCTGGCAGGACGCGCATACGAGCTTCATCGACGACAACTTATTGTACGGGATGGTAATCGCCGGCGCACTCCTCAACCTCGCCACCCTTGATTTTGAATTCATTCACTCGGTTTTCCTCGGATTCGCCTTCATCATGCTGCTCGGTTACATTGCATTCCGCGCCGGGCAGTTCGGCGCCGGAGACGTTTACTTACTCGCGGGATTGCACTTACTATTACCTTTGCCGGTGTTGCTCGCGCCCGAAATAGCGGTGCCCGCCTACCTGCTTATTTTCCCTCCGGTAGTAAGCATTTTCATTTTCGCTTCCCTCGCCGCAACCGCAGGCTCGGCTTTACTATACGCTTTCAAGCTGTCAAAAAATGCGCCTTCGGTCCTCACCTCGCTTAAGGCGCGCACCTTACTCGTCGGCATGGCCGCCGCGCTTGCCGGATTATCCCTAGGGTTCGGCTTGACCGCGTTGCAGTCCCTGATATTATTCTCCCTGGGCGCGTCATCAGCTTTCTTGTTCTTATTCCGCGATGAAATAATGCGCTTCGTGATAGTAAAAAAGGTTCCATTGTCCAAGGTAGAGGATGAAGACGTACTCGACTTATCCAAGCTCCCGAAAGCCACGGTCAAGAAATTTAACATAGGCAAAGTAGCGACGAAAGAGAACCTCGCGCGCATCCGCAAAGCGGGGCTCAAGCAAGTGTTCGTTCACTCTAACCTGCCGCGCTTCGGGCCTTACTTGTTACTTGGCCTCGCCGCGACGCTCTTGTTCGGCGACTTCGTCGCTTACCTCTTGTTGCATTAATAAACCCCGAATTACTTTTCTTTCTCATGGCGCGCAAGGTAGACAAGTTATTGGAATCCGTTTCCAAGGAGATTACTCCCACGGACGAGGAAGCAAAGCTTGACCGCGAGTTCGCCACTAAATTCTCCCGCGACTTGCTCAAGACGCTGAACGAGCCGGGTGCGGAAGCATGTTTCGTGGGCTCGGCAGCCCGTGACACGGGCCTCCGCGGCGACCGCGACATCGACTTGTTCCTCAAGTTTCCGCGCAAGCATTCCGAGGATTACATCGTCAAAAAAACTTTTGCCGCTGCCCGTAAAACCGTTGACGCGAATTGGGTTACGCACTACGCCGAGCACCCTTACTTGAAGGCCGTTGTCGAGGGCTTTGAAGTCGAAGTCATTCCATGCTTTCAACTTGAGGCGCACGGCGAGCTCAAGAGCGCGGTTGACCGCACGCCCTTGCACATGACTTACTTGCAAGAGCGCTTGACTAAGGCGCAAAGGCGCGATGTTCGCCTCCTCAAGAAAATACTGAAAACCGCCGGAATTTACGGAGCTGAAATCAGCGTGCAAGGCTTTTCGGGCCTCCTATGCGAATACTTGATACTCAATTACCGTTCCCTATTGAAACTAGTTGAAGAGGCCGGCAAGTGGAAGCCGCAAGTATTCGTGGACTTGGAGGGATTCTACGCTTCCACGAAGCCAGAGTTCGACGCGCCACTCGTACTAATCGACGCTATCGACAAGAAGCGCAACGTAGCCGCCGTAGTCAGCGAAGAGAACTTCGCGAAATTCATTGCGCTATGCCAAGAGTTCAAGCGAGCTCCGTCACGCGAATTCTTCTTCGCCCCGAAATCCTCCAAGCCGATTCGCAAGCGCATTGTAAGCCGCATTAAGGCGCGGGGCACGGCATTAATCTTATTGACTTTCGAGAAGCCGGAAGTAATCGAGGACATTCTCGTGCCTCAAATCCGCAAGACCGCGGGTTCGCTGGTCAAGCGGATGCAAATGGCTGGGTTTCAAATAGTTGACCACTCGCATTACTGCGCGGACCGATGCGGAATAATAATCGAGCTCGCTTACTTGAACCGCCCGGCTTTGCGTGCAGTGCAGGGACCGTTCGTTTGGGACGAGGCGTCGTGCCGCCGCTTCGCGAAAGCGCACGAAAAGCCGTTGCGCGGCCCGTTCTTGCGTGGCTCGCGCGTGTTCGTTGAAGAGGCGGTTAAGAAGACGGACGCCCTCGACTATTTAGCCGGCTTACTAGCAAAACCGGGTTCATTCGCAGCGGGCTCGCGCTTGACTAAGCCATTAAATAACGCATTGTTACTCGCGGGAAAGGACTGCGCGAACGTATCCGACTCGGAATTGCCCGCGCTGTGGTCGTACCTGGGGCGAAAACAGGAGTGGTGGAGAACCTAACTGATTAAGCCGACTTCCTCGACTTGAACATTCGCCACGCAAGGCAGCGCTTTGATTTCCTCTTCGAAGTCGCGGCCGGAGCCGTCCTCCGTAATGAACTTCGCTTGCACGACTTTAGACCCGAAAACAAAGTCGATTACTTCGCCATCGTGAAAACCCTCGATTTTCTTTACGGATTCGAGCACTTCCTCGGGTGTGCTTCCTTCCTCTTGGAAAACCTTCATTGAACACAAAACTTTACCCATTCTTCTTCAACTCCTTTTTTATTATCGAACTCTTGAGCGTTGCCGGCTTGAAAGCGCTTAAGCGCTTCACCTCGCCGAATTCCTTTAACTCTTCCTCGTTTGCTTCCTGGTCATAACCCAAAGCGATTACCTCCGGCTTGACCTTGCGGATGATTTCGTGCTTGTCGCCTTCGCCGCCCAGGATTGCTTCATCCACGCAGTCAAGGGTGCGCAATTGCGCCAAGCGCTCTCCTTCACTTTGCCAAGGGGATTTGCCCTTCACTTTTCTTATCGTGGAGTCGCGCGCCACCACGACTACCAGGTAGTCGCCGAGCGCGCGCGCTTTGCGAAGGAAGTGCTCGTGGCCTTCGTGCAGCACGTCAAACGCGCCGAATGCAATTACTTTCAAGGCCCTTCGAACCCGCAGCCGGAGCAAACGTAAGCGTTCTCGTTTTTGCGGCAGTCCGCACAACGCTCTAATTCTGCCCCGCAATTCGGGCACGGAAACCTAACTCGATCGGGCGACTCGCGCCCGCAACTAATACACGCCATAAACCAAAACCTCCTTTTAGACTATTAGGACATTAAAACTGATGACGCGCGTTTTTATACTTTTTCACTCCAAACATACTGTCACGCGGGCCCGTAGTATAGCTTGGATAGAATGCAAGCTTGCGGAGCTTGAGACCGGGGTTCGAAACAGCAAAGTGTTTGCTTTGCTTGCGAAAGTCCCCGCGGGCCCGCTCCTATTTCTCGATTATTACGTTAATGGTTTTTTCCTCGCAAGAGGTCTCGCAAATGATTTGCCCTGCGTACTCGCCTTGAGTGAACGGGCCGAAAGTGAGCTTGAAGAGCTTGGGCTTCGCCGCGGTTAGCTTCTCATTAGGGTTAACATCGCTAATTGAAATCTTTCCTTGCAAGTCCGAGCCGACCGCGCGGCACGAAGCATCCAACTCGATTCCTTCCTCGTCAATGCTCAATTCGAGCATTTCAACGAATCCACTTTCTCCGTCGCCGAGGTTCGCGTTAATTGCGTTCGGGCTCAAGTCCAGGCTAGGCGGCTCAAGCACGTTAATGACAATGGAGTCGCCCGCGTTCGAATATTTCACCCGCACTTTTCCATTCAACTCGGAACCGGCGTTTTCTTCGTTCGGCACTGCTATTTGCACTTCCATGGTTTCCTTAGTTTTTGCGTTTAATGCCCGTGCGCTCGTTAAGAGCAATCCTTCCAAGTCTCCGGTGCCGACGAACTCTATTGGCACGGCGGCTTCCCCCTTGTTCGTTATCATTAGTGAAACGATTGCAGTGCAACCGGCTCCCGCATAGTATTGCTTGCTTATCGCGTCGACTTCCAGGGACCAGTCGCGCTCAACGCGCACTTGCAGGTCCGCGTTTTCTCCTGACTCGATTTGAATTGATTCCGCACGCGTTTTATGCTGTACGCCCGGGCTGACTTCGATTGTTAATTCCTCGCGTGAGGAAATGCCTTGGAAGCGCACGGAGCCGGAGTTGTCCGTGTAATCCAGTTCCATTTGTTCCCCGTTCTCGGAGTAAATTATTACTTCCGCGCCGACTATAGACTCGCCCGAGTCGAGTTCGATTACGCTGATTGACAGTGAGCCGGGTGAAGGGCGCAAAAATAAGCCCCAGTATAATACGCTGATTATGAGCAAGGCTAGCACGATTTTAGCTACGCCTACTTTACCAGTGAGTTCGCGCGCGTTTTCGGCTACTCCTGAAAACTTTTCAGAGAAACCGCCGTCTTCTTCCTCGTAATCCACTTGGCTTTTTTCACTTCCTTTTCTCGAATGCCTTGCGCGCGTCCGAAGCGTCCGCGTTCAACCGGTGTTCGGCCATGAATCGGCCGAATGGCCCCTCGAACTTTTCGGCGAGCGCGTTAACTTCCTTTGCGCTCAACCGCTTGAATCCTTTTTCTTTGAGCACTCTCTTAAACGCTTCCTTGGGCTCTTTCGCTAGGAATTTTAATGATTCTTCCATGCCCGCTTTCGTTATGAATTCTTTTGCGTGCAGGCGTAATAACTCGCGCCATTCTTCCTCCTTGAAGCCGCTCAAGTCGATTCCTTCCCGCTTCAACTCCACGCTCTTTTCGAGTAATAACGATGCCACGAGTTTAGCGTCGTATTCGTTGGCGAGCGACTCGAACAAGCTTGTTTTCTCCGAGCGCGCGGCCTTCTCGGCGAGCGTTTTGCCTAAGCCGAGTTGCCCGTAATCCGCTACGCGCTCATCGAACCCCTTAACTTCGGCTAGGGATTTGATTCGCTCTTTAGTCAATTGAATTGGCGGGCAGTCCGTTTCAGGGTACATGCGCGCTCCGCCCGGCAGGGGGCGCAGGTAATGCGTTTTGTCCCCGTCGGCCCTGCGCGTTTCCTCGGGCACTCCTTTTTGAAGGGTAAGCAGGCGCTCGCGCACGGCTTCGAGGGCCCTTGCATTGCCCGCGCAGACCACCCAAAATCCGCTCTTGAATGATTCGAGGCCGTACTTCTTCAAGTCCTCGTCCGAGTGAATGATTCCGCGCGCCCCGTTAACCCGCGCGTAACCGGCGAGCTCGTTTCCCAGTGTTTTTCCTTTATGCAGTTTTGTCTTGAGGAGGCCGGGGCAGTCGGCGGTGAAGCCGTACACTTTTTTTCCCTTGAGTATTCCGCAAGGTGAATCCTTGAATTCCGCGCTCCAATCCGAAATCGGAGACGCTTTCACTTTGGTTTTCTTGAGCTTGATTAGCGACTCCTGCCTTTGCACTTCATTTTCAATGAGCGCCGAGAGAGCCTTCAAGTCTTGTACGCCCTTGATTTCGATTCGCGCGCCTCCCTTGATTGAAACGTTTACGTCTTGGCGGATGCTCCCGATTCCGCGCTGTACTTTTGCAACCGAGCGCAATAACAATCCTAGTTTTTCGCAGACTTCCCTGCAGTGCTCGCCGTCCTTAATGTCCGGAGCGGTCGCCACCTCGATTAACGGTATGCCCAAGCGGTCGAGGCGGTACTCTCCGTTGTCTATTGCAGAGCTCTCTTCTTCAATACAAACGGCTTGAATTCCAACTATGCCTTTACTCGAGTCGATTTTGCCACCCAGTGCCACTAGAGAGGTTCTCTGGAAGCCGCTCACCGCGCTCCCGTCGAGTACGATTTTGCGCATTACCTGCACTTCATCCACGAATTTGGATTTCAACGCTTTCGCGTACAATAATGCCTGTTCGAGCGCTTCTTCATTCAACTCGTGCGGGGGCTCGTCATCGCACTCAACGAGGCAGGACGAAGCGAGCGGCGCCCGGTAAGCGTGCGTTTTGTCGAGTGACGCCTGGAATTCGGCGGCCCGGTCAACTTCACCTAATTCGCCGGCCACTGCGCGCAGCTTGCGCTCAAGCATTATGGATTCTCCTTCCTTTGCCTTGGCCGGGTCGTGATAACAATTACAGAATAGTTTGCTGGTGTCCAAACGCTGGTGGATTTCAACTCCACACTTGAAACCGGTCAATAGAAGTCCGCCTCCGTAAGCCGCGGGTTGAATTCGCCCGCGTAATCCCTTAATAATTCCTCGCGCACCGTGTCCGCGTCCTTGAACTTCGCTAGGAGCCAGCCGAGCTTCACGAAAGCGGTTTCCGGCAGCAAGTCATTGCAGTAAACCACGCCGCGCTTTCCCATCCGCCTCAAGTTAGCGTAAACAAACGGGTTCACGCGCCCGTACCCGCATTGCGTTGCGAAGGCGACGACTACGCCTTCCTCGTTCGCGCGTTCAATTGCCTTGAGCCACGACTTTTTCGCGTCCAACGGCTGCGTGGGCACGTGGCCCAAAGCCATGGCTTCCACGACGATTCCCTTGTAACCCTTATCCACGAACCACTCTACCTGTTCAGGCGGTGCGCCCGGATAGGCCTTCAGCAATCCGGTTTTTTCTTCGAACGCGGCTTCGACCAGGCATTCCCCGCCTTGCCTCATTCTCGCCCGCTCATTCATTTTCTCAATCTTTCCGTCAGGGTAAACGCGCGCCAGCGGCGAGTCATTAATGGATTTGAATGCATCCCTTCGCGTGGAGTGCATCTTACGCACTTTAGTCCCGCGATGGGCGAAGCAATAATCGTCATTAGGCGTTGCGTGCATTACCACCGCCACCTCGCCGTAATTCGAAGCCGCATAACGCGCGCCGCAAACCAAGTTTAGCGCCCCGTCAAAACTCGCCCGGTCCGGCGAGCGCTGTGCGCCCACTACCGCAACGGGCTTCCCTAGGCCCCTAAGCATAAAGGATAGTGCGGCACTCGTGTAACCTAGGGTGTCCGTGCCGTGAGTGACGATGACCCCTTCGACTCCAGAGTTCAATTGCTTTCCTACTGCCTGCGCTATCTTCACCCATTCCCGCGGGGTCAAATCCTCACTCGCGATGGTGAATAAGTTCGACACTCCCTTGAACGAGGCTACCTCCGCCAGTTCGGGTGCCGCGGCGACCAGAACTCCAGGGTCGAGCACCATTTTCACGCCGCCGGT
>CAYZDE010000017.1:0-16470 GCA_964477205.1 Microcaldota archaeon | reverse complement strand
TTTGCTTGAGCATCACGGGCGACCGCCCGGACTTGCTCGGCAGGCACGGTTTGCTGCGCGCACTCAAAGGATACTTTGAAATCGAAACCGGCCTGCCAGAATTAAAGGTCGAGAAGGCGAAAACAAAGCTGACCGTGGATGAAAGCGTGAAGAAAGTGCGCCCGTTCGCTATGGCCGCGTTCGCCCGGGGATTGCGCTTGGATGACGAGAGCGTGCGCGAATTAATACAGGTTCAAGAGAAGCTCGTGCTCACTCACGGCCGGAGGCGCCGCAAGGTCGCCATCGGCATTCACGACGCCTCCGTTGTTAAAGGCGACTTGGCTTACAAGGCGGTTAACAACGATTACGAGTTCCAGCCGCTTGGCTGGAAAAAGAAAGCTTCAATCAAGCGCATAATGCGCGAGCACGAGAAAGGAAAGGAGTACTCGTTCTGCTTGAATGGAAAAGATTACCCTTTATTTTGTGACGAAAAAGGCGCGTTATCAATGCCGCCGATCATTAACGCGCAGCGCACCGCGGTAACGAAGGGCACCACGGACTTGCTATTGGACGTAACCGGCACGGATTGGGAAGCGTGCAATGTTGCATTAAACATTTTATGCCGCGAATTCGCGGATGCTGGAGCGCGAATTGAAGGCATTGAATCAAATGGAAAGCTAACTCCGGAAACCGAGCCCGAAAAAATGCTGGTCGGCGTTAACGAAGCGAACCGCTTACTCGGCACTGAATTGTCGGACGGAAAAATCGTGAGGTGCCTAGAAAAACAGCGCTTGGGGGCAAAGCACTCTAAAAAAATAATCGAATGCGCGATACCGCGTTACCGTGCCGACTTCCTGCACTCGGCGGACTTAATAGAGGAAATCGCACTCGGCTACGGCTACAATGCGTTCGAGCCGAAAAAATCAAGCGTGTTCACTAAAGGCGGGTTATTACAAGAGACCCTGCAAGAGAACCGCGTTCGCGACGCGATCACCGGGGCGGGCTTCCTTGAAGCCTTGACTCACGTGCTCTCGAACGAGGAAATTGCCTTCAAGTCGCTAGCGGAAGGAAAACTAGTCCACTTGAAGAACCCCATTAGCAAGGAATATTGCTGCCTGCGCGGCGCGCTGTTGCCTTCGCTATTGCAAGTGCTCTCGGAGAATACCCACAATTCGTACCCGCAACGCTTATTCGAAGTTGGTGAAGTAATAGTCACCGGGGGAAAGCAAGGCACGGAAACGCGCCGCCACGCTTGCGCCGTGTCCTGCCACGCGAACGCGAATATCACGGAGGGTGCCTCGGCATTGTTCCACGCCTTGCACGCTCTTGGAATTAAAGCAGAGTTGAAGCCATGTGAAGAGCCGGGGTTGTGGAAAGGCAGGCAAGGAAAAATCATGGTTAACAACAAGAAAATCGGCACGGTCGGGGAAGTGCACCCGCAAGCACTCGAAAACCACGGGATTGAAATGCCTTGCGCGGCCTTCGAATTCGACTTGGATGCGCTGGAATAAGAGGTAAACCCGGCTAACAAAACCAATAAATTAGGCATTATATTAAATAATTAGATAAGGTAGGCAAAACTGTTTCTTTAGGGGGCTTACCAAACGGGAGTAATATAATGCATGTTGCAATGTTGGGTTGGGAGTTTCCACCGTTCATGAGTGGAGGGCTAGGCGTCCACTGTGAAAACTTAAGCAAGAAAATCGTCGAACAAGGCGTCGAAGTAGAATTCTTCATGCCCAAAAACGACTGCCGCATTCACGCGGGTAAAGTCAAAATCAACCCCGTTTACTACTCACGCAAGCACTCGCGAATGAACGAGAAGTACCTCGACCCGTACCACCGCCTGCGCATGGAAATGAGTTTCGTTAAGAAGACCAGCGACTTCTTAAAACAATTACGCAATCATAAGTTAATGAAAGTTGATGCTTACAACGTGCGGTTGGCGAAGAGCATCGCGCGCAAGCACGCTAAGAAAAAATTCGACTTGATTCACGTGCACGGCCGGTTCAACGTCGGAGCGGCCGTGATGGCGCGGAAGCTCACGGGAGTTCCGTTCGTTTGGACCGTGCACAGCACCATATTCGACGAGTCTTCGGAACGCAAGCCGGATAACTGGCAACACAATATTGAAAAAATAGGGGTTAACGAAGCCGACAGGATAATCGCCGTTTCAAAACGTACTAAACAAGAGCTTACTAAGCGGTTTAAAGCCAAACGCTCGAAAATCAGCGTGGTTTACAATGGAATCGATTCGGCGAAATTCGCGGTAACTAAAAAGAAGAAGAAAAATAAGCGCTCGCGCATTTTATTCCATGGCCGCCTAACAAACCAAAAAGGCCCGAAGTATTTCCTCCTCGCAGCGCACGAATACTTAAACTCGCACAGCGCGAGATTCTACATGAGCGGAAAAGGCCATTTGCGGGATAACTTGGAAGCGTTCGCGCGCGAACTCCGCATAAAAAGCAGCGTGGAATTCCCAGGATTCATACCGCAATCGCGGTTACCGCAATGGTACGCGGCTAACGACGTCTTCGTGCTCCCGAGCGTGTCCGAGCCCTTTGGAATAACCGTTCTCGAATCAATGGCCGCGGGCACCCCCGCGATAATCTCAAAGACTTCCGGCGTAGGCGAAGTAATCAAGAACTGCGTGAAAGTTGATTACTGGGACGCTGCCGGCTTAGCCGAAGCAATGGAGCGCGTACTCACCAACGACGCGGACTACCAAAAACTCAGCAATGCGGGAATCGAAGAAGTCAAGAAATGGTCTTGGGACCGCATAGCACGAGACACTAAAAAAGTGTACGAGAAAACAATTACGGGGTAAAAAAGTGAAAGTATTATTCGTGGTAACCGAATTGCAAAAACCCGTCGGCGGGCTGCACCGATTCACCACGGAATTACTGCCCGCGTGGAGGCGCGCCTTTGAAGAAGGCAAGACCGAGTTCGAGCCCCTCGTCATCTCATTAAAGGACCCGCTCTCTCCGCAAGGCGACCTAAAGCAAAGCGACGCATTCAAGATGCCGGAAGGTGCGGTGCTATACGAAGCGAAAAGGGGGGGCGAAACTTGCTACTTCATCGAGTCCTCGCTTGCACCCGAAACGCGCGGCGAACTGCAAAAAGAATTATGGGAGGATTACGGAATCAAGTCGTTAAAGCAAGCAGGCGACCAATTCTATCAAAACCTGAATGCGTTTTGGCATTACTTGAGGAAAGCATACCCGGCAATCAGGGAAAAACACGAAATCGCCCTCTCCGACTGCCAGGACTGGCTCGCGTTCCCGGCCGGCTACCTCTTAAAAAAGCAATTCGGCCTGCCTTTGTACTGCCGCATCCACTCCGGAGAATGGGGGCGCTCCATCGGCTCGCCGGACCTGGAGAGCGCGCAACTAACCATTGAAACCGCCGCGCTGCAGGAAGCGGATTACCTTCAAAGCGTTTCAATTGGCGAAGCCCGCTTTGAAATATTCAAGTTACTGCCTGAAAAAGAGGAACTGCGAAAGTCACTAGCGAAAAAGAAGGGGCCCGAATGGGCGGGTGAACAAGAAAAGAAAGAGTTGGAATACAATGACTTCCTCTTGATGGAGCAGCGAGCGAAAATGAAGCTGGTCGGCAGGCGTTGCGCGGGCGTGCCGAACGGAATCATACTAGACGATTGGCGAAAAGTAACGCGGGAAGACGCTATAGAAGGAAGGCGCGCCCTTGAATCCATACTGCCAGACAAAAAAGGTTACGCTTTATTCATAGGCAGGCCGCACCGCATCAAGGGGGTGTACGCGCTACTCGACGCGTTCACTGAATTGAATGACGATTACGGGCTCGTAATCGCGAGCAGTTTCACGCCGGAAAAACTAAACGAATTCAACTCCATTATACAAAAAAAAGGGCTGCAAGGCCGCATAGCCTTACGCAACGGTTGGATTGACGAAGCGCACAAAAAACAATTATTCTGTGCAGCTGACGTAATCGCATTGCCCTCACTTTACGAGCCGTTCGGCATAGTAACCCTTGAAGGGCTAGCCGCGGACCTCGCATGCTACTCAAACAAAATCAACGGGCCAATAGTGGTAGTAGGCGACACCGGCGGAATGACGGAGACAATAGAGAACGGGATTAACGGCTTGAAAGTGCCGATGGAAGAAGACAAACTCGAAATACAGCCGGCATTCCTCGCCGACGCCTTAAAGAAGGCGTTTCAAGACGGCGAATTCCGCGAGAAAATAACCGAGAACGCAGCCAAACGCGTGCAAAACCCGAACTACGACTGGCTAAACATCGCTGCGACTTACGGCGAATTATACTCGTTATGCTTGAAGAACAACGCGAATTCAAAACAAAACGCGGCCCTCGAATAGCTTAACCGCGCTTCAAAGCGAACCCAATTAAAAAGCGTTCCCCCAAAATGAATACGGGTGAGTTGAATGCCGGAAGAAATAATGCAAAGAGTCGAAAAGACACTGCATGAATTAGAGACGCCAACCAAACCAGGGCAACTCAAAAGAAAACTAGGCAAAGCGTACTCCGTGTTCTCTCAAATCAATGAATTGCCAATAGAACACCGCAAACAATTCATCACGCGACTCGAGGAAGCCGCGAAAACACATGAGAGAATGGATGAAACACTCGCCATAATAAGTGCAATTGAATACACCGAACACCACTCAAATAAAGCCGCACTCAAACGACTGCAAAAAGAGCATCCAACGCAGGATGGGAAAAACTTCGCCAACGAGGCGCTAATGAGGCTGAAACAATTAGAATGAAGCGCTGGCTCGAACTAATCCGCCCGCTCAACTGCTTAATGGCTGCAGCCGCGGCTTGGCTCGGGTACTCCCTAGGAACGGGCGCGCCATCAATTAACTTAACCGTTGCCTTACTCGGTTCGGCGGCGTTCCTGGTCTGCGCGGGAGGGCAGGCGATTAACGATTACTACGACCGCGAAACGGACGCGATTAGAAAAAAGAAGAAGCCGATACCTTCAGGGAAGGTAAAAGTAAGGGTGGCCTTTGCTTACGCAATCTCGTTGAGCTCAGTAGGCGTAATCGTCGCCGCGCACGCTTCCATTGAAGCCGGCGCCTTCGCGCTAGCATTCGCAATACTATTGTTCGCTTACTCGGCACTAATGCGCAAGGCGAAGTGGCTTGGTAATTGGGTGGTTGCACTAAGCACGGGCGCGGTAATCGCGTTCGGCGCCATTCCAACCGGGAACTACGGGCTTGCCTTACCCCTCGCCGCAGCGGCAATACTGGCGAACGCGGGGCGCGAAATGGCCAAGGACTTGGAAGACCAGCGCTCGGACCGAGGGTTCAAGACAACGCTCCCGATGATAATCGGTGAGGTGAAAACGAAGTACGCGGCAATCGCTTGCAATGCGGGAGCCGCGGCAATAGCCGTCGCGCCTGCATTGTGCGGGCCCGTTTCAATGCAATTACTTACTGCCGCGGGCGTAGCCGCTCTTGCCTTTGCGAGCGCGAAGTTGTACTCGAATTACCCTGCAAGCCGGAAAGCGTCTAAGGCAGCGATGGTCTTGGTAATGCTCGCTTACGCGGCAACTCTCTTTTAGTGATACAAATGAAAATAGGCGTGATTGGGCTTGGAAGGATGGGCTCGGCTATAGCAGGGCAATTGTCCAAGAAAGGCCACGAAGTCAAGGGCTACGACGTGGCAGAGAAGAGCGTAAAAGGCGTCGACGTAGTCGACGAAGCCGGCAAACTCGCGGGTTGTGATTGCGTATTCTTATGCGTTAAGCCGAAGCAAGTAAAAAAAGCGTGCTCTTCCCTCGGCGAGGGCAGTGCGGTACTCGTGTCAATCGCCGCGGGAATTACCCTGGAATCACTCGAAAAATCAGTGAAGGGAAGCTGGAAGCTAGCGCGCGCAATGCCAAACATTTGCTTACTCGCAGGGGAGAGCGCCACCGCGTACTGCGCCAGCGACGCCGAAGCGGCGCGCGTTTGCAATGATTTATTTTCTTTACTCGGTAAGGCGTTCGCCGTTGAAGAATCAGAGTTGGATGCGGTTACCGCTTTGAGCGGGAGCGGCCCCGCGTACTTTTACTACGTACTCGAAGGGTTATGCGACGCGGGAGTGAAGAAGGGGCTTAACAAAGAGTTGGCGTTCGAGCTCGCCTTGCAGACCATGTCGGGTTCCGCCCGCTTACTGGAAGAGTCAAGCTTGACGCCTCAAGAACTGCGCGCCCGCGTTACCTCGCCGGGCGGCACTACCGAGGCAGCGGTTAATGTTTTCGGCGACCGCGAGTTGAAGTCGATTTTGCGCGACGCTTTCGACGCCGCGGTGAAGCGCGCCGGCGAGTTGAACTCTTAATTAAAATCTAAAGGCTTGAATCGAATGAGGAAACGATTCGCGTAATTCTCTTGCTTACTTGAGCAGGCGAAGGGTTCAATTCAACTTTAGTGAACGAGCCGTTGTCAACGTCGATCAGCTCGAAAATTTGCGAGTACAAGCCCAGAATTAACTCCAAGCTTAATCTATAGCGCGCGCCCAAGTGCCCGCGAATCTCGTCAATGGATTCCCTGGCTTCAGCACGGTAACCATCGGCTAAATCATAGTAATCGCGCATTAAGCCGCGTAATTCATTACCAGCGTTGCCGAGCCGGGCGGCCTCGCGCAAGTCAAAAACGCTTAACCCGTGATTTTTCATTAAGTCGCCGGCGAAATAATTCAAGTTGTTCAACTGGTCTTTTTGAAAGTCACGAACAACGTGAACCAAGTAAGAAAACAGCGCTATCGGCCTGGCGGCTTCTCGCACATTGAAACTCGGCTCTTCGAAACCGTTCGGCCCGCGATTAATGCCACACAAGTGCATGAAAATCGCGCCGGGGGCAACGCAAGCGCCTTCGGAATAAGCCAAGAAGCCGTTGAAAGTCTTGAACCCGTCGTTACGCAAATCGTAAATCATCGCCTTTGAGAGTTCAACCCAAGGCCATAATGGAATCTTAAACTCGCTCATTACGCCAAGCAAATTATTTTGTTGTTCTCCGCCTGAACCGTTGTTCTCTAATGAGTAAAGCCACGCGTTAACGCGCGAAACGAGTAATTGCTTCTCTCCTTCGGATAACCCGCCGGCAATCTTTCGGTCGTCTACTAAATCGTCTATTAAGCGCATCGACTTGTAGCACGCCTTGAATGCCGCGTACCTGTCGCCCTCCCAAACTTGAGCTGCAATGTCGAGTATTGGATTGGATAGCACTTGCTGGAAGTCAACGGCTCTAGCGTCAAAGTGGTCAGTGCACTGCGTTTCCATGAGATAATTCGCCTTAAGCTTCGTTTACACGGTCTACTCAATAATAATCATTTCGGAGCGCGAGTATTAAAATGCGTGCAGGATAATTGGTTATGGAGGCGAAAGTAACATGGACTTGATTGAATGGGCGAATAAGAAAGCGAAGAAAATGGACGTTTGGGACATTTGGATGACGAAGTGGTCCGTGTTATTCTTCACGCTTTTAATCGTGAAGTTTTGGCCGGCAATCGCGTCCCTCGACTGGTACTGGTACCTGGCATTGGGAATCATCGCGGCGATACGCCCGATGTCCAAAATCTTCAGCAAATAAAAAAAAACCTTCTCTCTCTTTTTTTCTTTTCATGAAAGAGTAATTCTTTTTCTTTTCAAGAAAGGGTCAAACCCTTCTTTTCTTTCATGAAGCCAATGTTTTTTCTTTTCAAGAAAGGGTTATTCCCTTCTTTTCTTTCATGAAAGTTTCTTTTCTTCGGGAAGAAAAGAAAGTTTCTGTCAGACCGTCCGTCAATCATCACTAGTCAGAATTGCAATCGGTCATCATTCAAGTATAATCGAAGGGGCGCGTTGGTTTTAAATACGCGGGCAATCAAATTGAATTAATAGGGAGTTGGTTTTAATGAAGGGTTTAATCGAGTGGTTGTCGGCGAAGGAGAACGCTTACTTCGCTTTGCACTTGGCGGCGGTGTTCGTGGTGAGTTTAGCCGCCGAATTGTTTTACCCGAACGCCACGAAGACGCTGTTTCCGGGCGTGCTGATGCTGGCCGCTGCGAGCTTCACTTACTTTTACCCGATTGAAGCCATAAAGAAGCAGGGCTTGTTTGCGGAGTACTTGATAGAGCTCCGCTTGCTGTGGCTCGTGGTTTTGGGCGCGCTCGTCGAGTACGTGGCGTACTCCTTGTGCGCCTGTCAGTTCATGCTCGTCGAGAACGCGTTGATAATCGCGTCGGGGATAGCCGCTCTCGTAATCGCGTTTTACTCGCGCTCGCGCTTGCAGGAGAAACTCGTCAAGAACAGGGGCTGGAAGTGATTCAATAATGGAGCCTGAAGAATTACACAAGAGAGTCCTGCTTTCGGTAGACGCGAGTGTAGAGGAGCGCTCTGATGCGGCGAGCGGCTTGGGCGACTTGCTTTCAACCGAACGAAAAAGACACACAATCAACGCCTTGAAGGATTCGTTGAACGAAATTCAAAGCCGAAAGGGGGACCACTCCGGGTTCGTAGCGTTGGTTCACTCTCACGGCGCCGTTTTCAAGGCTTTGGAGTCGCGGGAAACGCAAAACGACGAGGCCTCCTTGCTGTCAAACTTTTTGGCTTGGACAATGCCGAGCGACGCCGCAGGCGAGCAATCGCTTCGGGCTTTAAAAAATCGCGTTGAGGAATCGCACCGAGCCGAAGGCTTTGAGAACTCGGGCTTGCTTAAATCCGAGGCTTTGGCTAAAGCCCTGGTCATCTTAAGGCAAAGACGCGGGAACTAGCAGGGGTTGAACCCCTTTTAAATAAGGTTTTCTTAATCGTATTCAGGCATGATTGAAGACATTAACGCAGCAATAGAAGAATACAATGCGCGCAACGAGCCGGAGGCGCGAGTAGAGTTTTATTCCGCGGACGAGGGTGAAGTCGTGGTTCGATTCTGCGGGGGGTTGTGCGAAGCGGGCGGCGCGGAAGCGTGGTTCGACGACTTCGGCGTGCTGCTCTCTACCAAGCTCGGGTCTCCCGTGTCAACCGGGCGCGTTGAAGAGGAAGTGGACGCGTTCATCGTGTACTACAAAATCGGCTAATTTGGTGATTTGATTTGGGTGAAGTAACCCTTGACTTGGAGTCGTTCAAGGCGCTCGCGAGCAATACGCGGGTAAAATTCTTGAAGGCGCTGCGAGTCCGCGGTAAGACGGCTAGCGAGCTAGCTAAAGAGGCGGGCGTGAGCGTGCAAGCGGCTAGCCAGCACCTGGAGAAGATGCGAAAGGCCGGCTTGGTTAAGAGGCGCTCCCGCGCGAAGTGGGTTTACTTTGACTTAACCGAAGCAGGGCAAGGGGTAGTCGAGCCGAACAAGAGTAAAGTGTTATTGTTATTGGGTGCGAGCGCGCTTGTGGCTTTAGGCGGATTGTGGCGGCTTGCTGAAGCCCCGTTAGTGCGGGCGCCCTTGTCAAGCGCAGGAAAGGACGCGGTTTATAATGCGGTTGAGCAGACAGTAACCGCTAACTCTGCCGGGAGCGCGGCAATGGACTCAACCGGATTATTACTGGTAATAGCCGGCTCGATTTTATTCGGCTTTTTCTTGAAGTCTTGGCTTTCGAGGAGGTCGCCTTGAGAATTTTAATGTTGAACCCGTTCTACCCGCCTTACCAGGGCGGAACGGAGAAACATGTTTACGAGGTCAGCAAGCGTTTAGCTAAGAAGCACGAGGTTACGGTTCTAACGGCGCGCTTGCCGAATACTAAGAAAGAGGAAGTGAGCGAAGGCGTGCGCATCAAGCGCACTCCGGCGTTCGTCCTCAAGCACTTGCCGCACCCTTTGCCCCCGCCGATTCCGGTTACCCCGTTCTCTTTGCGTGACTTGGCTAAGGAAGCGAAGAACGCGGATTTAGTGCACATTCACAATCGCTTTGTTTACGGGACCGCGGACATACTACTCATCCGCAACTTCTTGAAGAAGGACTTGGCGCTCACCTTGCATAATGCGCGCACGATCGGCGTGGACGCTGCGACGGACGCCCTAGGCCAATTTTACGATGACTTCATCGGCAAGCACACCATGCGCAAGTGCACTTGCATTGCGGGAGTGAGCCGGGCAACCCTGGACATGACCGTGCCGAGTGAGTTAATGGATAAGACGCGCGTGGTTTACAACGGGGTTGACACTAAGCTGTTCAACCCGAGAATAAGCGGGGAATGGTTCCGCGAGGAAACAGGGATTGAAGGGCCCATCGTGCTGACTAACGGCCGCCTAGTCAAGCAGAAGGGCATTGAATACTTGATTCACGCAATGAAGGGAGTGGACGCAAACCTGGTAATCTTCGGTAGGGGGCCGCTCGAAAAAAAATTGAAGGCTCTTGCGCGCAAGGAAGGAGTGAACGCTTTGTTCTACTCGAAGCGGGTTACCGACGGGCAGTTGGCTAGCATTTACGGCGCCTGTGATGTTTTCGCTTTGCCTAGCTTGTGGGAGCCGTTCGGAATCGTCACCGTAGAGGCAATGGCTTGCGGGAAGCCGGTTGTGGGAACGAACGCAGGGGGAATACCCGAGGTAATCGATGATTCCAGTGGTTTCGTGGTGGCCAAAGCGCGGCCTAAACCGCTTAAACAAAGGATTAAAACGCTCCTCGAGGACAAACAATTAAGGAAGCGCTTGGGGGCAAATGGGCGCAAGCGCGTCTTAAAGTACTTCACTTGGGACGAGTCAGCGCGCTCCACCATGCGCATGTACGATGATTTCGTGGGGTAACAAATGTTGTTGAGTGACCGTAGCATAAGGAAAGCAATCAAGGAAGGCCGCATTAAGTTCGAGCCGTTGCACGAAGAGTGCGTACAGCCGTCGAGCGTGGACTTGCACTTATTGAACGAGTTCCGAGTGTTCAAGAATACGCACAATGCGTTCATTGACTCGCGCGAGCGCAAGGATTACACGGAAACTTGCAGTGTTGACGAAGGAAACCCGTTCATGCTACACCCCGGCGAATTCGTTCTCGGCTGTACAATAGAGAAAGTATCCTTCGACGCGTCGCTAGTCGGGTTCATAGAAGGCAAGAGTTCACTGGGCCGCTTGGGAGTGGTCATTCACGCTACGGCGGGCAAGGTTAACCCGGGTTGGAGCGGGCGCTTGACGCTCGAGTTGAGTAACGTTGGTAAGATGCCGGTTGCATTGTATCCGGGAATGGAGATCGCACAGATATCCTTCGGCGTGCTCACTGAGCCGGCGGAGAAGCCGTACGGCCACGCGTCATTAAAGAGTAAGTACCAAGACGCGGACGGCCCGGGAGAAAGTAAGATTTGAGGGGAGAGGCAAATGAAAAAATTATTGTTGTTGCTCGTTCTGATGGCTTGCACTGCCATGGCAATTGCCGAGTGCGCGAACTCGTTTTACGTGCGCTTTGACCAGGACTTTTACCTCCGGCCGGGTTACGGTTGGGACATTCAAGGCGGCTCCATTCGAGTTAACGCAATGAGCCCGGCTTGGTCGCGCTACTTTAACGACTTGGGAAACACCGCATTCATTCTCGTACGCCAGGACACTAACAGCCTGGGCGGCGATGAAACCGGAAGCGTATTCATTAAGGACATTAACGGCGACTTCGAGTCCAGCGTAATTAGAACAGAAGAGCCAATATCGTATTACTGTGAAGAAGGGGCGCAACAGTCACTTTCATTTGATTACGAGGAAAAGTCAATTGCAGTGGGCGGCTCGGAGTTCACGGCGCACTTCGTGCGAATCTCGGACCCGCGCCCTTACGCATTTGGAATTGACGGGGCAATGGCGGTTAACGAGGTTTACGCGCTCGCTGAAGCATCGGGCGGATTCGAGGAAGCCGACTTATTCTTCGAGACGCCGCAAGGCTGGGTTAAGGCAAGCGAGAACGCGTTCGTTTACTTGGGCTGTTGCGAGCCCGAGTGCACTGAAACCGAAAGCGGCTGCGAGTCAACAATCGCTAAAGCAGAAGGGGAATGCCGCGGCAAATGGCTTTACTCTTACTCTTGCGTGGAAGGCGCTTGCGCGCCGGAGGCAATGGAATGCGAGAACAACTGCTTAAACAATGCGTGCAGCGTAGTTGCGTCGTGCACTGACTCGGATAACGGCGCGCTAGGCGGCACTAAAGGCGTCGTGACCGTCATCGGCGAGGAAAATGTTGAGTTAGAGGATTACTGCGAGTCCGAATCAACGCTCATAGAGTATTATTGCAGCGGGTTAACCGGAAAATCCAAGGAAATGGCTTGCGAATACGGCTGCATTAACGGAGCTTGCAAAACCGCCCCGTCTTCAATCCCGATAATAGAGCCGAGCCAAAACGCAATTGCTCCTCCTGTTAAAGAAGAAGGAGAGGATTACGGGATTTACCTCGTGATACTCGGGTTGGCCGCGCTGGTTGGCGGAATGGCTTATTGGCTATACCACGGCGGAAAGTAGGGGTTATTTCAAATGAGCAGGTTATTCGGCACTTCGGGGATACGCGGCGTTGTCGGCAGGGAAATCAACGACGAGCTAGTCGAACGCTTGTCACTTGCATTCGCATTCCTAATCGGCAAGGGAAAACGCGTTTGCATTGGCAGGGACACTAGGCAAAGCGGGCCGGACCTAGAGGAAAAACTCGTGAACGAGCTCACGGAAAAAGGAGTGAATGTAACGCGCCTCGGCGTCATATCCACTCCGGGCGTTTACTATCTCACGCAAGAACTCGGTTTCGAAGCCGGAGTCATGATTACGGCGAGCCATAACCCGCCGGAATACAACGGGTTCAAGTTTTGCAATTCAAAGGGCATGTCGCCCGATCAGGCTAAGATGGAAGAATATTACTTCGAGCCGCCAACAAACCCTACTTCACAAAAAGGCAGCGTAGACGAAATTGACGGCGCTGGAGAATTCTTCAAGCGAATGCAGGCATTATGCCCAAAGCCTTTAAAGCCGTTAAAGCTGGTATTGGACTGCGCTTGCGGGCCGAATTCAACGCACGCTCCCGACTTCTTTCGATGGATGGGCCACGAAGTCTTGGAAGTGAATTGCGAGCCGGACGTGACTAAGTGCGACCGCTCCCTTGAACCGAAGAAAGACACGCTCGAAAAAACCATCGCCTTTGCAATGGAAAACAAGGCGGACGCGGGCGTTTGTTTCGACGGCGACAATGACCGAGTGGTTTTCTTGAACGCAAACGGATTCATCGGATTCCAAGAAGCGAACGCGGCCATGGCGTTAAGCGCATTCAATGAAAAAAAAGAAGCAGTCGGATCAGTGGAAACCGGCCGCTTTGTTGAAAACGTGATAAAGCGCGCAGGCGGGTCACTGCACCGCACGATAGTAGGGGACACGGTAATAGCACGATGCGTTCACGAACGCAAAGCCGCACTCGGATTAGAAGAATGCGGGCATTACATGCTACCCGAAGTCGGCTACTTTTCCTCGACGATTTACCCCGCGTGCTTGTTATTATCCAAATTCAACTTGAACGAGCTCGACAAGGAATTCAAGGGAGTAGAGCAACCGCTCTTTGCCAAGGAGCGAATCAACTGCCCGAATGCGGACAAGAAACGCGTGATGGCCGCGGTTGCAAGCCAACTGCGAGCGTTCGGCGGGGGGCGCGTTACCGACATCGACGGGGTGCGCGTTGACTGGGACGACTCCTGGCTATTAGTAAGGCCGAGTGGAACCGAGCCGTACATGAAGGTAAGTGCGGAAGCATCGTCCTCGCAAGAGCGATTGGACGAACTCGTGTTAAAAGGAATAAAATTAATCGGTGATGCATTATGAAAGCGATAATACTAGCTGCTGGCAACGGAAAACGCGTGTACCCGCTCGCAGTGAATAAGCCAAAGCCCATGTTCAAGTTGCTCGGCAAGCCGCTAATGGAATACGTTGTTCAAGAGCTAGCGGACGCCGGAGTCAAGGAAGTCGTTTGCGTTGTCGGGCACAACCCGGAGCAAATCAAGGAGTACTTTAAGAGCGAATCGCACGGCGTAAAAATAGAGTACGCGGTGCAGGAAGAGGCAAAAGGAATGGCGAATGCCTTGCTCAAAGCAGAGGAAAAGCTTGGCGGAGGCAAGTTCGTTGTCGTGAACGCGGACGACGTGTTCGAGCCGGGCTTGTTGAAGTTAATGCTGGAGAAGGCAAAAGGCGCCGACGCGGTTTTCGCTTCCAAGAAAGTCGAGGAAACCTGGAAGTTCGGCATACTCGATTTGGACGGCGAGCGCGTTAAGGGAATCGTTGAGAAGCCGGATAAGGGCGGGGAACCGTCGAACAACGCGGTAATCGGCTTGTACTTACTGAACTCAATTATCTTCGATTACATTAAGAAGACCCCCGTTTCCGACTCACAATACGAAGAAGCAATACAAAAAATGATTGACGACGGGAAGAGCGTAATCGCAGTGGAATACGACGGATTCTTCGGCTCGTACAAGCTCCCTTGGGACTTATTGCGGCTCAACGAGCACTTCCTGGAAAAGCAAGAGCCGTTCATTGCAAAGAGCGCGCGCATCAGCGACAAGGCCGTTGTAAAAGGCGAACGCGTTTACATTGGAGAGGGAGCGCGCGTGTTCGAGAACGCGGTTATCGAGGGCCCTTGTTACATCGGGCCCGGCTCGGTAATCGGAAACAACTGCCTTATTAGAGGCAACTCGAGCATCGGCGCGAACTCGGTGATTGGATACTCAACGGAAGTAAAATACTCGGTTATCGGCGACGATTGTTGGACTCACTCGGCTTATGTCGGCGACTCGGTCATCGGCGACAACTGCTCGCTTGGAGCCGGCACCATAACCGCGAATTACCGCTTCGACGAGGAAAACATCAAGGTCTGCGTGCTCGGCAAAGGCAAGATGGATTCGGGCACGAACAAGCTCGGAATCATAATGGCGGACAACTGTAAAACCGGAAGCAATGCCACGATAATGCCGGGAGTAAAAGTGGGCCCGCACTCACTCGTAGGCCCCGGCGTATTATTATTCACTAACCTCGAGCCGAATAAGATAGCGTTCCAGAGCAGGCAAGTCCTGGAAATCAAGGATAATTCAATGGAACTCGACCCGGAGAAAGCAAAGCAATTGCGCGAGAACCTGCGCAAGTACGCCCCGAAGTGATGAATAAAAATCCGAAAACTCCTTAAACAAAGGCCTCGGTATTAATTGAAGGAAGTGATTTTTCACACAATGAACAGGAAAACTATAATGATTGGATTCGGAGTACTCGTAATAGTAGTATTCATGATGGGCGCCCTCTCGCCCTTAATGTACGTTCGAAGCGATTCCACGCAACCAACGCCCGCCGCTGAGGCGGAGTTCGAGGGCGCAGGAGAAGGCAGTGCGATTGTCGAAGCACTGAAGAGTGAGTTATTCATTAGTTGTAACGCGTCCAACGCTGCGGAGACGATTCAAGCAGTGGAAGGCGTCGAACTAGCGTTCAAGCAAACTCAAGACGGTTACGCGGCACTAATCAACGAGAACGCGAGCATCCCGGAGATTTATACTGCCTTAGAAGGCGAATGCGATGCAGTGATACTACGCGCCGCGCAACTCTCGTTCAACGGAAAAATAGTATTAAACTCAATGACGGGCAACGGAACTCGCGACTTGCACCCGATCAACCTTGAAAAAGGCACATCGTTCGTGAGCGGTTACGGCGTGCAGGAAGGCGACGAAATCAGCGTAGTCGTCTACGCACAATTACAAGGAGACCAAGTCACGCGCTTGATAATCGAGCAGAAAGCCGACGGGGTAATCATTCCATCGGCGGAGCCGGCGAACGAAACGTTTTACAACCAATCGTCCGCTAACAATACATTGAATGAGTCAAGCGAAAACGCGACTCAATGAAAACGGTGATGAATACACTATGGTTAAAGAAGGAAATTTCGTTAAAATCAATTTTACCGGCGCCACCAAGGAAGACGGTAAAATATTCGACACGACCATCGAAGAGAAAGCAAAGGAAGCGGGAATCCACGACAAGCGCGTGCGATACGGCCCTGTCCTCGTTCCAGTAGGCAAGCACCAAGTAATCACGGGGCTCGACGAGGAACTCGCAAACGCGAAGAAAGGCGACAAGAAGCAAATCACTCTCGCTCCAGACAAGGCATTCGGAAAGCGCAACACGGAATCCGTAAAGCTCGTGCCGGAATCCAAATTCAAGGAGCAAAAAGTCAAGCCGTTCGTGGGCATGCCCGTTGAAATCGACGGGATGCGCGCTAAAGTGCAGAGCATCAGCGGAGGGCGCGTTCGCGTTGACTTCAACCACCCCCTAGCGGGCAAGGAAATCACTTACGATTACGAAGTGCTCGAAGTTCTAGAGAAGCCCGAGGAAAAGTTCAAGGCACTCGCAGAGGACTTGCTCCCCGGCGCGAAGGCCTCGTATGAAAACAACGAGTGCACGGTTATAGTACCAGAGAAAGTGGACAAGGCAAGCCGCGACTACCTAATAAAGAAAACGCGCTTGTACGTGCAGGCCTTCGAATTCATACCCGAAGTCAAGAAAATGCACTTCAACGAGGAATGGGGCGCGCCGACACTCACGCCCGCGGCCAAGCAAGCCTCCTAGAACAA
>CAYZDE010000016.1:14221-16474 GCA_964477205.1 Microcaldota archaeon | reverse complement strand
CTTTAAATTAAATTTTGGCTTTTGCATGCTTGCGGCTTGAGTTCCACAACCAATAGCACGGCAGCAACAATAGGATTAGCCAGTACCAAATCGGCCATTCCATATAATTAAGGTTCAAGAATACCGGAACTAAAACCGGGTCTCCGAAACTTACTTCGGGCTCTTGGAATTCACTCAATGTGAGGTACTCGTCCGCGTAGTACTCGAAGTAAACAGATTCGCCCGGCGCCAGTTCGGGTATTATCCAGATAATGCTATTGTTTTTCTTTTCGTCCGGCTGCGAAAGGAAGGTTAATTGAGTTGAAGTCAAGCGCTCGGGTAATTGTTCGGTAATGCGCGTGTCAAACAAGGTATCCTCGCCTAAATTCGTTATTTGCAAGGTTACCGGCGTGTGGTAATTCCCGTTTTCCTCGGTGACCACGAGCCTCCGCTTGATTTCCACGATTTGGGAAGGGCCATTGCTGCACACGCCCGCATTACACGGCCCGCTTGACGCTTCAATGACTTTTTCTTCTGTGGGCTCTGGAGCCGGTGAAGGGGATGGGCTTGGAGTCGGTTGCGGGTTGGAACCGGATTTTATGGTCGGTTGGGCCGTCGGCTCTATGGTAGGCTCGGGCGTTGCGGTCGGCGTCGGCTTTACACAGTCAGGGTCAACAATACCTAAATCTTCAGCGCAGGAACGGCAAATTCCGTCCTTTGCAAGATTGCATTTAATGCAAACGCTTTGCGAGCAATAAGAGTCACTAGTGATGCAGTCGGCATTACTAGCGCACTCGGGAACAGTGCCGCCGCTTCCCCCAATTGAAACAATGGAGAACGAGTAGTTTGCGGAAGCGTTCGTGGTTTGGCTCTCGTTATCCGCGCACTCCAAATTCCAGTACAAAGTCGTTACTTGAATGGGCAAGGTCAATGAACGAGAGAAGGCGGTAGCATTACTTATTGCCGAAGAGTTTGCGAGCGTAGTGTAAATCGCGCCCGTTGAATCATAAACCCAGAAGGTCGCGTTCGCGAGTGAAGCATTCGTTTCGCAGCTGCCGGTTAACGAAACAATTTCAGCCACCGTCTGCACTGAATTGTCCGCCAGCGACGAGTCAGCCGACGAGAGCACGCTCGTCAAAAAGTAAGTATTACTGATACTGACTGTGGCGTTCTCCAGGTTGAAGCTTAAGTTGCCCGAGTCGTCGGGAGGCCCCGCCAGCATCCCTGCTTGCTCGCAGTTCAAGTACCAAGTGAAGTTTAGCCATTGTGAAGGCGATGCAAACGAGATGTTGAAGTTCGTGTTATTGCTTACGGTTGAAGCATTGCTTATGGAACCGTAGAACGAGGCGTTCTCGTAGTAGAACAAGTACGCCGTCGCATTCGATACCTTTGGTCCCATCCCCATTATGTCTGCGATTGAACAATTCCCTTGTAATTCGATTGTGGTTCCCGCAGTGAAGTTAGAGTTGTTAACGGGTTGTAGGTTGGAAGCAGTAATGAATGACGGGTCCACTTGCGCGGCTGAAACCGTGATTGTCATAATTGCTAGTATTACAAGTGAGACCAAGAATAGATCTTTCATGAGGTCGTAACGCTTATAGTCTTTAAAAGCGTTTTTAAAAAAAGGGATTTTTGGGGGGTTTACGCCCCGAATTTTTTTTTCAGAGTCCTTCTTTTTTCCTCGTGCCATAGTAAACGATTACACCTACGACTACTATCAACAGCAAGGCCGGCAGGGTCCAATCGAAACCGGCTTGCACTTCCTCTTCAGGCACGCTCGTAGAAAGGAGTATTGTTTGAGCTTGCTGCGCGTACGCCTTTGCTTGCTCGAACTCTCCGTTCTCCAGCGCGGCCATAGCGAGGTCGATTAACGCTTGCGCCTCGTCATTCGTGGACGCGCCTTGCATTGACTGCGCCTCCTCGATTTCAGCAATTGCCTCGGCGTAAGTTACGCCTTCTTCAACGGGAGCTTGAGTCGGCTCCGCAGTCGGTTCAATAGTTGGCTCTTGAGTCGGCTCGATTGCCGGCTCTTGGCTCGGTTCGGGTTCCTGCGTGGGTGCGGCGGTCGGCTGGGTTGTCGACGCTGCTTCCTCTTCACAGTCCACATCCGTTAACCCGAGTTCCGCAGCGCAAGTGCGGCAGATTCCGTCCGCAGCAATGTTGCATTGCACGCAAACGCTGTTCGTGCAGTAGTACCCGCTCAAGCAATCAGAGTTTGCGGTGCATCCGGTGCCAGACGAACCGGACGAGGTTCCGGAAGCCGAGGTGAACGAG
>CAYZDE010000016.1:0-14121 GCA_964477205.1 Microcaldota archaeon | reverse complement strand
AAGCGCCAGTTCAACAAGCGCTTCAAATCGAATTCTACCAAATATATCTCCTCCTCTATTCCAACGGTCCCCTCGGAATGCAGTACTTGCGCGCGCCTTTTAAGCGTAATGGTTTTTTTTTCAAGGCTCGCGCTGGCTCGTTTAGAAAAAAAAGAAGGACTAATTCGCCTTCACAGGAATTCGATGTCGTCGATGCCGTGGCGCTCTCTTTGGCTCGAGCCGTAAGAGTTCGCTTCATGCGTTTTGCCGCCGAGCATGTACGGTGATTTGATACCCGTGAAGATTGCTATTGCTTCAATCTTGCCTTCGAAGGTCGGGTCCACGCGGGAGCCCCAAATCACGGTCGCGTTCGGGTCCACGCGCTCAGTGAGCGCTTCGCCGATTGCATTGCATTCTCCGAGCGTCATGTCCGGGCCGCCGGTGATGTGCAAGAGCACGCCGCTAGCGCCGGTGAAGTCAACGTCCAAGAGCACGTTAGTGAGCGTGTTCTCTACGACTTCATTAACGCGGTTCGTTCCCTTGGCCTCGCCTACTGCTATCATTGAGACGCCGCCGTTTCCCATGACTGCGCGCACGTCAGCGAAGTCCAAGTTGATTAGCGACGGGGTGGTAATGGTTTCGGTTATTCCGCGCACTGCGCGCGCGATGATTTCATCAGCCACGTTGAATGCCTGGTCAATCGGGAGGTTCGGCACGATTTGCACGAGCCGGTTATTGTCGATTACGATTAGCGTGTCCGTTTGGCTTTGCAGGTTCTGGATGCCTTGGTCCGCTTTCTCCAAGCGGGCGCGCTCCAGGGAGAACGGGTAAGTGACGATTGAGATAACAATGGCGCCTTGCTTGCGGGCGAGTTCGGCTAGGATCGGTGCGCTGCCGGTTCCGGTGCCGCCGCCCATTCCCGCGGTGAGGAACACTAAGTCCGCGTTTTCCATTATTCGCTCTAGTGCCTCGCGGGAGACGTCCGCGGCTTTAGCCCCTACTTCCGGGTATCCGCCGGCTCCTAGGCCGCGCGTGATGCTTGCGCCGATGAGGACTTTCTTGACGCTCTCGCTGATCATGGTTAAGTGCATGCGGTCCGTGTTAATGGCGACCATTTCAGCGCCTTTGATGCCTGCTTTGGCAAGGCGGTTAATCGAGTTGCAGCCGCCGCCGCCGGTGCCGATGACCATTATCTTCGGGG
This sequence comes from Microcaldota archaeon, assembly GCA_964477205.1. Classification (GTDB taxonomy): domain Archaea; phylum Micrarchaeota; class Micrarchaeia; order Norongarragalinales; family Norongarragalinaceae; genus UBA93. The sequence goes on along the minus strand of CAYZDE010000016.1, from coordinate 12,941 downwards.
TCTCGAAGTATTCTTCGCCCTCGATTTTCTTGCCTTCGGTTCGCGGTGTCGAAGTCTTTAATGCGTCTTTGATTATTTCTTCCATAAAGCATTACCACCAATATCGAGCAAATTGGTTCGACAAATGCTCAATTAGTCCTTTAGAATAATTATTTTTGCGGGTTATTAAATCCTTTCTTCAAGCTGTTTGCTTGCTCGCGCGCTTTTGCTCGCATTCCTTTACCAGGTTATCGCTCACCCATTGCTTCCATTCCTTTAAGAGTTCCTCGTGCTTCACCTTGCCGAATAACTCCCGTTGTTTTTCACTTAATAGTAAGTACTTGGAGTGCGCGCGAATCGTGTACTCGGCTTCGAGTATTTCCGGCATTTTCTTCTCGTTCTTTAAGTCCACGAAGTATTGCTTGGTTTCCGCGCGCGCCTTGATTTCCGCCCAGACGTCGTCGTACGAGAGGCCGCGCGTTCGCTGCACTCGCGTCAGCCATTCACTATCCTTCTTGATTTTTTCTTTGAATAATTCGAGCTTGTCAGTGTTAGCGTCGAATAGCGACCAGTTCAAGAACCCGTCTTCGGCATCCGGGTCTTGCGTCCAATGCTTTTTGACTTCGGTTACCTCGATGAGGCGGCGGTTGCGCTTGAGTGAGCCTTTGAATCGGATTGGCGCGGAGACTATACAAAAGTCGGTTGCCTTGAATGAAGTCGTGGGCACGCCCAAGTCGTTTACTACCCGGTCCCAAATCGAGTAAGCGCTCTCTCCGTGAATGGTTCCCATGACTACGTTTCCTACTGCGCCGACGCGCATTGCCTCGTAGAGTGCCTTGGCTTCAGTAGAGCGCACTTCCCCGACTACTAGCACGGAGTCTCCGAGCCGTAGTGCGGTTCGCAATGCGTCTTCCGCGCTCACTTCGCTTTCGCTTCCACCCCCAAGGGGCGGGCGGGTCTTCATTCGCTGGATGCTAAACCCTAATCTTTTTAATGAGGGCACCGGGATTTCCTGGGTGTCCTCTTGCACTAGTATGCGGAGGTTTTGCGGGATTTCCTGCATTAATGCCTGTAATAGAGAGGTTTTACCTGAGCCGCGCGAGCCGACGATTAGCATGCTGGCTTGGGCGTCGATGAAGAAAGAGAGCATTCCCGCGTGCAAGGCGTCGATGGTGTTGTTATCCACGAATTGGCATAGGGTCCAAGGCGTGGTCTTGTGTAATCGGAATACCAGGGCGATTCCCTCGTTTGAAAGCGGCTTGCCGATGGCACAAATTCGCGTTTGTAAGTCCGGCAAGTCGAAGTCTAGGATTGGGTGGGCTTCGTCGAAGGCGCGGCCCGAGAGCGCGCGGAAGCGTGAGACTATCGAGCGTGCTTCCTCGCTGCTGAATATCACGTTGGATTGGCATTGCCCGTACTCGGAGTGCACTACGTAAATGGGCTTTTGCCCTAGCGGGGCGTCGATGTAAACGTCCGTGAGGCGGCGGTCGGATAATAATAATTCGAGTATGCCGTAGCCGATGGTGTAGCGTGAGACGATGGACGCGAGTTGGTCTTTTTCTTCAACGCTGAGCGTGATGTTATTGTGGAGTGCAAGGTCGCTGATCGTTACTATGTACACCTTGTGGAAGTATTTGCGGGCTTGCGTTATGTTCATGAATTCCACGTCGTCGGGCCTGTGCGCGGCCACGACTTCCTTGGTTTTTTCGAGTAGGAAGTACTTGTCCGGAGGGAGCGAGTACTCCGGCGGGTCGATGAAGTACATGTTTTCTAGCTTATCCGGGTGCTTGTAAATGTATACTTTCGAATTGAGGACTTCGTATTGGTCTAGTAATTCCAGTTTTTCTACTCCAGTGAAGAAGATGCGCGAGCCGATGAACGAGGGCTTGATTGCGGCTTCAAAGAACGAGTGGTAAATGCCTCGGTCTTCCGGTATGCTGCCTAACTGCTGGAGGTACTCTTTCATGCGCTTGATTAATTCGGTTTCCTCGAAGCCTTGGCGTATGAATTGAAGGGTGTTCAAGTAAACTTTTTCGTCTTCGGCAGCCGCATCGGACAGCGACGGCAGGCGCCCGGTCTCGTGCTTGATTTCCGAGAGTAATTGCAGGTATGCTTTGAAGGGGTCGCTCTTCAATGCGTCCATTATATTTAATACGAAGTCGTGGCGGGGGGATAGGATTTTACTTTCCGTGGTTTTGCCTAAGTGTGAAGGGGACCACACCGCGTCCGACTCGAGTTTCGTGGCCAAAGCGGCGATTCCCTTTAACAGCCGCGTTTGCTCTTCGTTGTAAATGCGCTCGTAATACTCGCTGAGCACTACTTCGTCCACGTCCACTTCGCTGAGCTTGGAGATTACGTCTTTCATTGCCTGAGAGTAGCGGGCTACGTCCGGGCCGTAAGCTGACCCTCGGAAGTCCATTACGAGTATTTTCTTGTCGCCTTCCTGCTTGATGACGCTTCTGCCTGCCATTTTCGCAGGGATTACTCCGTATTCATTATTAACCTTAACGCGGGGGAAAGAACAGCGAAAGGTTTTTTTAATGCGGCGTACCAGCGTTCTTTCGTGGAACAGCTCAAGGTGAAGATTGCTGGCGAGATTTCGATGAGCTCGAGCCCCGGTGATTCAATGCACAAGTGGCGCGAGGTGTTCGGCGTTTCGCAGGGGGAACTCGCGGAGTACTTGGGCATTAGCGTTTCAACTATTAGTGATTACGAGGGGGACCGCAGGAAGAGCCCGGGAATCGGAATCATTAAGCGGTTCGTGAACGCCTTATTTGACATCGACTTGGAGAAGGGCGGCGAGCTAGTCAAGCGCTTGCGCGAGTCAGAACCAGAGCACAAGTTTTTCGAGGCAATTGATTTCGTGAAGTCGTTGAGCGGCCTTGAATTCGCGGAAGCGGTTAATGCGGAAGTGTTAACCGGGGCAAAGCGGTTGAAGGGCGAGCAGGTTTTCGGGTGCAGCATACTTGATTCAATTAAGATGATACTCGAGATGCCTTACGAGTCATTCGTGAAAATTTACTCTTCCACCAGCCAACGCGCCTTGCTTTTCACCGGGACCAGCACCGGCCGCAGCCCGATGGTTGCCGTGCGCATCGCGCCGATAAAGCCGGCTCTAGTGTGCCTTCACGGCCTCGAGCCCAAGCAAGTGGACAAGCTCGCGATTAAGATAGCGGATTCGCAAGGCATCCCGTTGCTCGTAACCAAGTATAATTTGGATAAGCTCAAGTCGAAACTAGGGAAGTTCACGGTCTAAATCGAGCAAATGCTCTCTTTTTTTGTGCATTTGCAATTTTTGTATTTGCGAGAGCTGCATTTGCAACCAGCAAATGCTCAAAACGCTTTTAATAACCAATTGTTTCCTATTAGCGGTACTAATGGTTTACGTTTTGGCTTCAACAATTCTGTATGCTTTATTCCTAAGCGTTGGCAGTGTTTCCATTGGCTACCTGGTTTTGCGCTTGGCTTACCCTGAAGTTCGCTTGATGCAACAACGCAAGAAATTCGCTTACTCGTTTGCAACCGGCGCCGGCTTGTTCGCTATAGCTCTGGTTTTCGATGCATTTTTCGGCTATCCTTTATTCCAAGGCCATTATTACACTTCACTCTTCGTTTTATGCGTTTCATTATTATTCGTTTTCAAGGCATTATCCAGCCTTGCTTCTCCTGCTGAAATGTTGATTGCATTGCCTACTCCCGCTTTCATGGGCCGAACCGTTAACGTGCGCAAAATGCGTGACATCAAAAAACGTGTTCTCGAAGCCGAGGCCGCCCACTCCGCTCCGCTTGTTCCAAGCGCCCCTTCCACTTCCGGGCAAAGGCGCGCTTACGCTAGGAGTGGCGGGTTCAAGATGCCTTCGCTTCCGGTTTTGTTCAGCAATGGAAAGAAAATTTCAAAAGACTCCGAAGGAAGTAAGCCATTGGGTGACGCGCCCAAGCCGCGCGAGCTCACCGTGGAAGAGCAAGCCGAATCGTTCGCCGACCAATTAAAGTTGGAAGCTCCGCCCGCGCCGTCTAAGGCGGGGGGAAATGAAGGAGTTCCGCGTTGGAGGCGCCGCAAGAAATTGCAGGATGACTCGCCGGAGATGCAGGCGTTCTTGGGTGCGGTTCAAGAGGCCTACGCTGAAAAGCACGGTGAAGCCACTGTTCCGAAGAGGAAAGAGAAAGCGAAAAAGAAAGATGACATGAAGTTATTGATGCAAGACGTTTACTCGCAGTTAGAGGACAGCAAGAGCGCAGGAGTAGCGTCGAGTTTAATTGTTAAGGACGAAGCGCCCGTGGTCCAGCCAAAAGCGAAACAAGAAGAAGCGTCTTCGGAAGGCGTTACGATGAGCGATTTGTTCGGCTCTACTGCCCCGAAGCAGCCGGTGCCAAAGCAAGCACAAGGCGGCGACTTATTCAATCAACTCGGAGCCATTGCAGGCGGTGACGCGTTGCAGGCTCCTTCCGTGAAAGAAGAGGCAAGCTCTGAATTCGTCAAGGTGAAGGCGGAGAAGGGAATGGGCTGCCCGAACTGCGGAGCGAAGAACACGCGCGTCGTGTTCTGCCCTTACTGCGGGCAAGGCTTCTGCGCGAATTGCGCGCCTTCGATTACTCCTGGTGCTAGCTCGTTTTCTTATGTTTGCCCGAAGTGCGGCGAGAGCGTAACCGTAAAGAAGAAAGCGAATTAAGCGTTTTCATTCGACGGCCAAATGCACACTCGGAATATTAGTTGCCTTTCCCCTTCCGACTCTCCAGCCGCGTTCTTGGCGGGGGTGACTCGGAACGGTGATGAAATCGAGAGGACTTTGTAGCCGGCTAGTACGGCTTCCTCGCAGCCGCTAGTGAGTTCCGGATTCGGTGCATTAGTCCCGAGAACCGCTTCGTCCTGTGAGTTTGTGACCTTCAAGCCGATTACGCGCATTGGGTCGCCGTTCTCGTACAATTGCGTGCTCTTCGGGTTGACGACTTCGATGTAATACTTGTAGCCGGCGGTTGAGAACGGCTTCATCATTTCCTTTGCAGCGCAACGCAATGCGGTCTTGCCTTTTGCCGGCACTTCCACGCCGTAGTAATCATCAAGCGCCATTGCATCAGGGTCGGACAAGTCGCGCTTCAATAAGTCCGTTACGCTGATGCTCCCTAAATAGCCGGATAGCGACGGGCACCCTTCATCCACGCTCTCTAAGTCCTCGTAATATTCCTGGTCACAAGCGTTTTTTGCGCAAACTTGTGACAGAGTTTGCACGTTCACGTAGTACACGCTCTTCATGAACGACTGCATGTAATTGAGGGTGTGTGCCGAGCGTAGAACTGCGTCTTCTTGCTGCCCGTAATCAGTAACGGCAACGAAAATCAGGGAAGCGCTGAAGGTAGTAAGCAATAGGAAAGTAATGCCGTCGAATATCGCTGCTTGTGCTTTCAACGCCAAACCGTCACCACCACCAGGCCTAGGCCGTTAGTGTAAGAATCTTTGTTCGGGCAAGGCACGGCTATCGGGTAAGTCATAACCGCTGGGTTTTTTTCTTCGACTTCCGCGTAGTCATACGGGCCCCCGGTTTCATCGCTCGAATCGCACCACCCGTAATCGCTTTCGAATCCAATTGATTCCTTAAACTCTTCCTCGAATTCGATGCCGTCGCATTGGGGCACTAACGCCGCGTGAAACTTAACGCCTTTCGAGCGCGCGTACTCAGTGGCTTGCGTGTTGCATAATGATTGGAATTCCATCGGCGTTATTGTTCCCTTCTGCGTGAGAATGTAGGCGATGCCGAGTGTTGCCTTTCGGGTGTTAAAGTAAGCGTTTTTTTCGTCCACCACGCCCGCGCCGTAAGCGAGTGTTCCCAGGAATAAGAGGATTCCCGCGATGATTGGGAAGATGCTCGGGAAGTCATCGCCTAAAGGGCCTACGAAAGCTCTCATGATTCTTCACTCCAACCGCATAATGCATCCACTTCCCCGGAGTCCAGTGAGAGGCATTCCATTGGGTCGTCTTGCTTGCAGTCCTCGATGAATAAGTATTTTCGTGACGGGTAATTTTTTTCGCTGCACTTAATGATTATAATGTAGCGGCTTCGTGATTTGGAGTTCGACGGTTCTACTAGGATTCCTTCCAATGGATTGCCTTCCTCATCCGTTGGATTCTTGCCCGCAAAATGAAGGATAATGCCTTCGTCGTAGGGAACGGCTTTCCCGGTGCCGCACTGCGGGTTCGCCGCGTCCACTTCAACGCGAAATTCTCGGTCTCCAGTGGACGATTCGTGGTCGATTATTCTTATTTCGTAGCGCTCCAAGTCGCTTTTTCCCGTGGAGAGCGCTGATTCGAGCGGTAACACTTTGCGTTCGTCTTCAACCGGCGAGTTGATTACTTGAATCAACGCGCCGCTCACTGCTTCGGTAACACGAGCTGCCTGCGAGTTGCACAAACCTTCTTTTTCAATGTCGACGAAACTCATTAGTATCACGGCGAGGGCCATGATGAAGAATATCATGGCGAATTTCGTCAGCATCCACATGGCCATTTGGCCTCGTCGTGTTTTTGATGAACCTTTTTGTGAAAAAGGTTCGCGTGACTTCGTCAGCATCCACATGGCCATTTGGCTGCGCTCGGACTTCATGACAACCATTAATCATTTCGAGTTAAAAAGGCGTTACGCCTTGTTTGCGGGCTTGGCGCAAACGCGAATCGCTCCGGCTTCAGAGCCGCCGGTCAAGCGCGTGGTTTTCGTTAGCGTTATCTTGTAAATATTCGAGCCGGTTTCCTTGCCGAGCGTGGCCCAGCGCGAGTTCTCGAGTACGCTGTTTGAAACGCTCGTTTTTTCGAAGTCGCATTGGGTTTCCCCGTACGGGCAAGGCGAATCGCCTAGGTTTATTGAATCCGAATCGCAGCCCTCGTCGTCAATCCATAAGTCGCCTGACATTTGCACGCAGGAAACCGCATCGCTAACTACCGAGTACTGGCCGTAGCGGTCCACTGAAATCGGGACGATTTGCCAGCACCCGCCGTAGTGCGCGGGGCACAGCCTACAATACTCCGGGCTAGAATAGTAAACGAATTGAAGGACTTCCACGTTAACGCTCCCGCACCTGGGCATCTCGAAGGTTATGGTTCGTGAAGTCGGTGGCGAGGCAAGGGCTATGTCGAGCATTGCCGACTGTAGCTTATCGGTTTCCGTTTTGAGTTGGGCAATGCACTTGCTCTCGTTCGTTTGGTTCATCAAGTAGAAAGCAAGGCTCATGCTCGCCATGAGTATGATTACCGCAACGAATAATTCAATTGGCGCGTCCACTTGCCCGCGCTTCATGATTAACGCCCCGCGAGGAATAAGCCCGCTTTCGCCACGTCGATTGCGGCTTGAGTGTTCGATTCGGCTGCACCCGCGCTCTGCTGTAGCAAGGGCTTAACGAATGTAATGATTAGGATTAATGCTATGGCCGCTACTATCACCAAGTAAATCGGCGTCCATTCAGTCGAACCGCGCTTCATGATTAGAAAAGAGTGAAACCGGGTTTAAAACCCGAAGGTTTCATCCGATTAATTCAAGGCACTCATTGCGGACTTCCGTGGATTTCGTGCCGATTACCACGTGGTAATCAACTCCCTCCTCGGTGCACACTGCCACGTACGCCTTCGCGCCCTTGTTAACGATTATGCTCACGGGGTCGTCATTGATTTCAATTGAGTTTTCTTCGCCGTCCCCGCAAATCGAGTCTTCTCCCGCGCAGTGTAATTTTATTTGCTCTGAGCTGAACAAGTCATTCGTTATATCCTTGCCAGTTAGCACGGTATCCTGCTTGAAGTCAACGCGGTCGCTTACGGTGACCCCGTAGCCCTTGTTGTAAATCTCTTTAACATTATCCGCGATTACTTGTTTAGCGTCCGCGCCGATAATCGTAACATTGCCAAGGAAGCCGAGTAGGATTCCGAGTATGGCGATTGCGACGATTACGCTGATAACGAGCATCATTGTTTCAAAAGCTTGACCTCTCTTCAAGAGAACACCTCGCTATGCATTATTCAAACACCTTTTTTAAGCGCTTTGTTCGGGCAGCACGCGCAGGAAAATCTCGCCGAATAACTCGTCCTGCCAAGCGAGCATTCGTTGGCCTTGAACCAAGTGCATTACGGGCAGGAAATGCAATGCAAATTCGTCCAAGCCCGCTTCCTTAATCATTGAAGAAAATAACAATACGCCTTCCGCGTCCTTGAGGCAATGCGCTTTTTCCATCACGCTGGCCATCTTCTCGTCCATCGATGCCTTTGGTAATTGCACTTCCAGCACTGCCGGCTTCAACCTCTTCCTCGGCAGCCGCCTCCCTCGCTTCATTACCTCGTCCATTGCCTGCACTAACTCGTCCAAGGTAACCTTGCGTTTGCGCGGCCGGTTCGGCTTTAAAGTCAACTCCGGCAAGTTTTCTTTTAATAACTCGGGTGTTTCCTCGAAGAAATCTTCGTTATCGTCGCTAGCCCAATCCAAGCGCAATGCCTCCGCCTTGAATCGAAGTAATAAGGCCGAAGCAAGTATCACGTTCGCTGGAACCCGCAAGTCCATGCATTGAAGCGCTCGCACGCTTGCTAAGTAATTGTCGGCTACGCGCGCTAAGTCAATGTCCCAAGGGTCCATTTCCTCGTGCTTAACCAGGTCTACTAGGAACTCGCGCCAAGTGGGCTTCACTACTATCTTTAACAAGTCCATTTCGAACTGCACCGGCAAACGGGTTGAATTTTGCCGCATTCAGTAGTAAGGGGAAGTATAAAACATTAATTCTTGGGCCGCAGGTACGGCCACAATCGCAGGAGTGCTTCTTTTTGTTCGCCTTTTGTGTGTAATAATGCGCGCCGCTTCATTGCACTTAAGTCTTGTTTAGGTGAATTTAAATCGTATAATTGGGAGTCAATATGCAATGCAAGCGACTCAGGGTCCTGCTTTCCCCCGCGAACCAGCAAGTCAATGTCCCAAGGTAATACCTCATGCTTGAAGCCGAATATCTTATTTTTTTCTACATGCACGAAGTCCTTCGGTGCCGCGTAACCAGCGTTTGCAGCCTGCGCCATCAACTTTATTGTTTCCCATAAGGTTTCCACGGAGTGCTGAATGTTCTCGCCGCGCTTCAAATTCACTAAACCCGATCCCTTCTCAGAGCCCTTTAAGGGCATGACTTGAACAAAGTGGCCTGACTTAACTCCCAACACGTCCAAGCCTAATTCGTGAAAGCTCTTTTCGTCCTCACGCCTAATCTTATGCATGAACACGCCTTTCATGGGCCAGCCGGCCTCGTGCAAGTCATTAATCGCTCGCTGGTATTTTTCGGCTAATTTTGGAGTTAACGGCTTGTGGAAAATTTTAATGGCGGCTTCCCTAACATTGGATTCGCCGGAAGGTGCGTCATAATGCACGGCTCCGTAGTATACCTTCCCGTAGTCCCTTCCGCCCAAGTGAACCAGGTGTCCTGTTTCCGGGTGCGGCATTAGCCCTATCCATTTGACTTTCGCCTCTGACTTTAATTCTTCAACTGGATTAGGCATAATAAGTTTAGCGGGGAACCATAATTTAAAAGCTGTGTGGGCATACTATTTATTTATGGAGTTACAAAGAGAACCTGAAATTCATTCAGTATTTTCCCAGCCGATAAGCGAAAAGTTCCGCGACTTAGTGTCCGAGGAACCGCGGAAAGAGAAACTATTTGCTTTCGGGGAATTACACTCTTGGAACTCAAAGCGGACCGACGAATTAATGAATTCACTGCGCGAGGCAATCCGCAAGGAAAAGCCGACGCATGTTGTTTGCACCGGCGACTTCGACCACCCTTCAATGGTAATCGCGTGGGAAAAGCTGGAAAAAGAATTGAAGAATAAAGGCATTGCGGTTATCACGACTCCAGGTAACCACGATTTCGATTTAGTCGGAGAAAAACAAGGGTCCGCCTCTTTTAGGGTAGGAGGAAACCAAAGAAGTGATTCCCTTTCCACATTACAACGCGAGTATGAAAAAATGCCCGGGGCAAAGGAGTACTTGCGCAAGCTCTTCGAGAATTATTCCGGCGCTTTGGAATTAAGTTTTGCCGGAAAGAAGTTGCGAATAGTACACGGCATCGATTCGAATAACGCTAAGGAGTCCACGGAAGGTCGGCTTTATTCAAAGGGAATTCCAAAGAAAGAAGAGCACGAGGAAGCGCACGACGGATTGCAAAAAAAGAACGCTGAAATACTGCTTCGCGGCCACGACCATTTGCAAGCAGTTTCCTCGAGGAAGAACAATTCATTGGATTACAAAGTGAGAGGCGCAAACGGGGAGTCGCCCCACTCTCTCGAAGGAGAAACGCATGTTATAACCAACGGCTTGTTCTACGATGGAAAGTACGCGGTCCTAACCGCCGAGAATAATAAATTATTATTGAAATTCAAACGCGCGTTCTCCTAGAATAAAAATGATTTAAAAACCAGCATCGGTTTTACTCTACTTGATGAATTATTCAAGATTCACCTTAATCTTATTAGTATTACTGCTAGCGACCGCACTAGTTCACGGCTTGTGCCAAGACTTGGATGGGGACGGTGAGTGCGACCTAGACAATTGCCCCGAAGTTTACAACCCGGATCAAGCCGACGAAGACGGCGATGGAATCGGTAATGCCTGCGACCCGGATTATTTGCCTGAAGCGCCGTCACCCTCGCCCGAAGCCAGCCCGACCATAGGCCCGTCGCCTTCGCCCGAAGCCACTCCGTCGCCCGGCGCTCAACAAAGCGAGCCGGGAGCGTCACCCGAAGCTAGCCCAGAAGCGACCGAGGCCGCTAATGAAACCGCAACGCCCGACCTTTTCTTAAACGACCCGAAGGCGCTGCCGCCGCGCGTTACCCCCGAAGCTAATGGCTCAATTAATTCGTGGTTGCCTTCCCAGCCGACGGAACAAAACTTCTTTTCATTCGAGTTTGGTGAGCGCACCGTGAGCATACCCATGCCCTCGCGAAACGAGGCGCCCTGGCTCGGGCTACTACTCGTCTTGCTGGCGGCGGGCGCACTCTATTACTGTGAAAAATATCGCGAAGAGTATTAAACCTTGAAAACCGAAAGAAAGTTTAGACAATGAACTTAAAGGAGAGTTGTTACAAGCACGCTTTGAAGAACGCGTTTGACTACGATAGCGCCAGCGCGAAGTTCGTTGTCGGCAAAGTACTCGGCGAAGTGCCCGAAGCCAAGGCGGACATGAAGGCCACCATGGCCGCGGTAAAAGAAGCCGTAGACAAGGCTAATGCCTTGTCAAAAGGGGAAGTCGCGAAGGCGCTGGAAGCTTATTCCTTTGAGAAAAAGGCACAGCGCGAAGGCCTCCCCGAGTCGCCGGTTCCAATAGCGAACACCCGCATCGCCCCGAATCCGAGCGGAATGCTGCACATAGGGCACGCGCGGGCTATAGTCGTTAACGACGAGTACGCTCGCTTAACAAAAGGCAGGTTTTCAGTGCGCTTGGAGGACACTGACCCGAAAACGAAGAAGCCGCTGCCAGAAGCGTACGAGCGCATCCCGAAGGACATCGAGTGGCTTGAATGCAAGATCGATTCCATCGTTTTGCAAAGCGACCGCCTGCAATTATATTATGATTACGCCGGGCAATTGATTAACGATGGCAAGGCTTTTGTTTGCAATTGCCCGATTGAGAAAATGCGGGAGCTGCGTACCGCAGGGAAGCCGTGCCCTTGCCGAGACTTGCCGGTAAGCGACCAGCTCGCGCGTTGGAAGAAAATGTTTGATGAGTACGCCGAAGGCGAAGCAATACTGCGGATTAAGACGGATTACGGGCACTCGAACGCCAGCGTGCGCGATTGGCCCGCGTTCCGAATCGTTACCGGAGCTCACCCCCGCAATTCGAAAGCGCGCGTTTGGCCTTTATACAATTTCGCTTGCGCAATCGACGACCATTTGCTCGGGGTAACCCTGGTAATACGCGGCAAGGAACACGAATTGAACCAAGTCAAGCAGGCGTTTATTTACGATTACTTCAACTGGCCGCAGCCCGCGTTCCTAGAGTACGGCCTCATTAAAGTGCCCGGGCTGTTGAGCCATAAGAGTGAGATACTGCAAGGCATCCGCGACAAGCGCTTCTCCGATTGGGATGACATTCAATTGCCGACCCTCGCGGCTTTGCGCCGCCGCGGCATTCAAGCCCGCGCAATTCGGGCTTACATGCTTTCTTTAGGCGTGAAGCGCGTTGACTCACAACTCGACTGGAAGAAACTATACAACTATAACAAGAAGCTGATCGACGCGAAAACCAAGCGCCGATTCTTCGTACCAGACCAAGTGAAAATTAATTTGCCGTTCGAACTTCCAGCTGAAGTTCGTATTGCTAATCACCCGAAGGAGGATCTAGGCGAGCGGGTAATTTCCGTAACCAAGGAAATTTTCGTTGCGCGCAAGGACTTCGAGGGCTTGAAAGGGAAAACCGTGCGGTTAAAGGATTTGCGTAACGTGGTGCTCGGCGGGGAGTGCAAGGATGCCGGCAATGAAATTGTGCAGAGCATGCCGAAGATTCAGTGGGTTCCCTCGAACGCGGTTAAGGCGCGCGTGCTAAAAGCCGATGGGGCCGTAATTGAAGGCCTTGCCGAACCGTCAACTGGCGACTTGAAAGTGGGCGATTTGGTTCAATTCGAGCGTTTCGGTTACTGCCGTCTTGACTCGCCCGGCGAATACTGGTACGCGCACAATTAAGCGGCTCTACCCTTCGCTGTTTTTGCTGTTGTACGGCTCGGTAGCTACCTCGATCTTCATTCTAATAGTCCGACTGGGACAGTGTCGTCATAGCCGCATTAAGTGTTAATCAACCGGCTATTTCTTTCTTTGCGTTCTCCACCAGGCAATGGTTCCCATTGGAATCCAATCCGTAAAAGGCAGTATTTCTTCGGCAAAGCCGGCGAAGGCGTAACGCTCGTCCTTGTATAATGCGAGTATGGCTAGTGCGCTCGCCGGAGCCCAAACCAAGTCGAGGGG
>CAYZDE010000015.1:0-18538 GCA_964477205.1 Microcaldota archaeon | reverse complement strand
CCCCCCAGTTTAATTCTACTTCTTGTGCTTGATGCTGGCTTGGGATGCCGCGAGCCTCGCGATGGGGATTCTGAACGGAGAGCACGACACGTAACTGAGCCCGATTTGGTAACAGAACTCAACGCTGTCCGGCTCGCCTCCCTGCTCACCACAAATCCCGACTTCCATGTCCGGCTTCGTGGCCCGCGAGTTCTTCACCGTGAGCTCCATGAGCTTGCCCACGCCGTTCCTATCGATTACCGCGAACGGGTCGCAATCCAAAATCTTCTTGTCATTGTACTCGGTAATGAACTTCCCGGCGTCATCCCGCGAGTAACCGAAAGTGGTTTGCGTTAAGTCGTTCGTGCCGAATGACATGAACTCCGCGTACTCCGCGATTTCATCAGCGGTTAAACAAGCGCGCGGCAACTCAATCATGGTGCCGACTCGGTAAGTAACCTTCTTGCCTTTCTCTTCGAATACCTTCGCAGCGGTTTCGTCGATGAAGCCTTTAACCATCTTGAGCTCGTTAGCGTGGCCAACGAGTGGCACTTCGATTTCCGGCTTCACTGAGATGCCCGCGTCCTGGCACTCGATTGCCGCCTCGAGAATCGCGCGCACTTGCATGCGGGCCACGTCGGGCATGGTGATGCTTAGTCTGCACCCGCGATGGCCGAGCATGGGGTTCACTTCCTTTAGCTCTTCCACGCGCTGCATTATTGCTTCCTTCTCTTTCAAGAGCTCTTCACTCCCGCCCTTCAACTTCAAAGTCGTGATTTCCACGAGTAAGTCCTCATGGTTCGGGAGGAACTCGTGCAAGGGAGGGTCGAGTAAGCGGACGGTTACGGGTAAGTCCGCCATTGCCTTGAAGATTCCCTTGAAGTCGTCGCGCTGCATTTTCAGCAAGTGGGATAATGGCTCCTTGCGGCCTTCCTCGTTCTTAGCGAGAATCATTTTTTGCACCCAAGGCAGGCGGTCCTCGCCGAAGAACATGTGTTCGGTTCGGCATAACCCGATTCCTTCGGCCCCGAAGTCGCGGGCGCGCTTCGCGTCCTCGGGCGTGTCCGCGTTAGTGCGCACGCCCATGCTTCGGAATGAGTCCGCCCACTCCATTAGGGTGGTGAAGTCGCCGCTCATTGAAGGCGGTACGGTTTCAACCGAGCCGAGGATTACTTCCCCGGTGCTCCCGTTTAATGATAAGGTAGAGCCTTCGGTTAACTCGTGCTCGTTGATTACAAGGCGCTTCTCTTTCTCATTAACCTTGATTTCACTGCAGCCGGAAACGCAGCACTTGCCCATTCCGCGGGCGACCACGGCGGCGTGCGAGGTCATTCCGCCGCGAGCGGTTAGGATGCCTTTGGCAACGGCCATGCCTGCAATGTCTTCAGGGGAGGTTTCGTTGCGGACGAGGATTACTTTCTCGCCTTTCTCCGCCATTTCCTGGGCTGCTTCCGCGGTGAACGCGATTTTGCCTACGGCGGCTCCCGGAGAAGCGGCGAGGCCCTTCGCGATTACTTTCAATTCCGCGCTCGGGTCGAATTGCTCGTGTAATAATTGGTCGAGTGAGTTCGGGTCCACGCGGAGAACCGCGGTTTCCTTGTCGATGAGCCCCTCGTTCGCCATGTCCACCGCGATTTTCACGGCGGCTTGCGCAGTGCGCTTCCCGGTGCGCGTTTGCAGTAAGTAGAGTGTTTGGTTCTCGATGGTGAACTCGAAGTCCTGCACGTCCTTGTAATGCTTCTCGAGCGTATCGTAAACCTTGATGAGTTCCTCGTAAGGCGCGGGGAGCTGGTTCTTCAAGTCGTCAATCGGGTGCGGCGTGCGAATGCCCGCCACTACGTCCTCGCCTTGCGCGTTGATTAGGTATTCCCCATAGTGCTCTTTCTCGCCGGTTGCGGGGTTGCGCGTGAATGACACGCCCGTGCCGGACTCGTCACCCATGTTGCCGAAGACCATGGTTTGAATGTTAACCGCTGTTCCTATGTCATCCGGAATCTTGTGAAGCTTGCGGTACACCTTGGCGCGCTTGGTGTTCCAAGAGTCGAACACTGCGTGAATCGCGAGTGATAATTGCTCGACAGGGGACTCCGGGAATTCCTTGCCGGCTTCCTTAATGGCTTCCTTGTACTCCTTGACGATTTGCTTTAATTCCTCGGCGCTCAAGTCCGTGTCGTTTCGGCCTTGCTTGTGCGACTCGAGAATTTTCTCGAATGTAGAATGTTCTACGCCGAGAACAACGTCGCCGAACATTTGCACTAGGCGGCGGTAAGAGTCGAAGGCAAAGCGCTCATTACCCGACTTCGCTGTGAGGCCTTTCACGGTCTCGTCGTTCAAGCCGAGGTTGAGCACGGTGTCCATCATTCCGGGCATCGAGAGTGCCGCGCCCGAGCGAACGGACACGAGTAAAGGGTTATCCAAGTCCCCAAGCTTCTTGCCCGCCTCTTTTTCGACTTCCGTGAGCTTTGCCTTGACTTGCTCCATTAATCCTTCCGGGTCTTTTTGCCCGTTGGCTAGGTAAGTGCGGCAGGCAGCGGTGGTAATCGTGAATCCGGACGGCACGGGTAAGCCCACGCGCTTCATTTCGCCCAGATTTGCGCCCTTGCCGCCTAGTAAATCCTTGTCGAACTCGTGTTCACCGAATAGGTATGCCCAATTTTCCACTTAATACACCTCTAAAACGAAAAGTCCTCCCGATAATACTCGGGGATTATTATAATGCGGTTAAGTATTATAAAACTTTATTTGGCTATTATTTTATCTTAATTCAGATAGTTTATATTTATCCTTTTTCTCTTTGTTTTGGTGGGTTTGTGACGAATAAATTTATGTTAGTTTGTTTGTTTCTTTTTTCGGCTTTTTTGTTATTTGGTTGTGTAAACGCGGGAATTAGTGTGAAAGATACCTCGCATTGTCAAGGACAACTTCAATCTTGTAATGAAAATTGCGATGATGCTGGTTATTGGCTAGCCAGTGACCGTGAAAAGTGTAAGGGTAATTGTGCTTCTATTTATCAGACTTGTATGGGTTAATAATTTTAGGTGATTTATGTGAAAAAGCGTACAAACAAGAAATCAGAAGATGCCTCTTGGCCTTTAACCCATTTTATCGCTTTGGGTTTGGCTGTCGTGTTTATCCTCTTTTTCGCTTTTCTTTCATTTGGTGGTTCCTCCTTTACTGGACATGTGGTTGCTGGTTCACAACAAAACTGCAAAACTGTTTCTTATACTGAAGAAATTTGTGAGGAAGTTGCTTATACTGAACAAGAGCCATATTACGCCCAAGAATGTGAGCAAGTGCCAGTTATGGGCGAGGAGTGTACGTCAGTAAAAATTAATTATCAGAAAGGAGATACAATATTTGATACTGAGTGTTTAGAGAATGATTTATGCCTCTCTTGGATTGGGCCTATTTGTGTTGAATATGGTTGTTCTCGTGCTCGACGAACCTGCACAGTCCCTATTACAAATTTAGATTATCTTGAATCAGGTGTTTGGAGTGTGGGTTTGAATTTTCATTATGGTGACGTAGTAGAAAAAGCACCAATTTCAAAACAAGTAGCCCCGCGCGAAACAGCTTATTTTGTTTTTACTTATACTTTTGAACAGGGTACGAGCCAATCGACCCCCGCTTGTACTGCCTATGTTTCAAAAGAGGCATATAAGGATGTTTGTGAGCCAGTAATAAACTATGAGCAAAGATGTACGACTGTAACTAATTACCGTATGGTTACGAAATATAGAGAGAATTGCGAGCCAATAATACAGTACCGCGAAGAGTGTTCGTAATTAGACTTTGAGCGAGTCCCAGCCCTTGTTAAGCAGGGGGACGCCGTCCGGGAGGAACACGCCCGAGCCGCTCGTGACGTGCGCAAAGCCCTTGCCGAATTTTCCCGAGTAGACCACGGAGTAGTCCTCGCCGTAATTTAAGCCGATGTCGAATTCGTTGAGGCCGTGGCGCGCGCAAAAAACCGGTAGTTGGGAGTGCAAGGGTAAGTAGTTGAGTATGATTTTTTTCTTGCTCTCGCGGGCGAGCTCGTGTAAAGTAAAGGATAAGCCGTCGGACACGTCCATTCCGGCGTGGGCTCGGCGCCAAGCGCGCTTGCAAAAAGAGTAATTCGGTTCCGGGGTTTCCAGTGCCTTCTTGAATGCCGAAGGGCACGCGAAGCCCTTCTTCTGGGCAGTGTAGCCCGCAGCTGCAGCGCCAACTGGATTGGAAATAATAAGGCGGTCTCCAATTCGGCAGTTCTTTCTCAATAACGGTTTCTTGGTTTTTCCGATGGCTGTTATCGAGCAGTAATCGCCGGCGTCAACGTCCCCGCCCGCGATTCTCCCGCCAGCTTTCTTGGCTTCAGCGCGCATTCCCGAGTAGAATCGCTTGACCCAATTCGAGTCCGTGGAGCGGGGCAAGCCGAGGTTCACGAAGTAGTATTCGGGCGCTGCGCCCGTGGAATAAGCGTCGCTCGCATTGCAAGCAATTGCCTTTCTCCCTGCTTTGAAAGCGTTATCGGGTAGGTCCTTCCAGGAGTAAGCGTCAGTGGTGACTACTAATCCGTTGCGCGAGACGAAGCAGTCGTCGTTCAATTCGCTTTCGGGCAGCTCGCTGCGAATGATTTTCAAGAGTTTTTTCTCTCCGAGCGCGCCGAGTTTCATGTTTATCTTTAAGAACTTTCGCGCTGTTAAAATGGCTTATGCAAGAAGAGTTACAAGTTCACGTTGTCACGCCCGCCATGCCTTTTGCGGAGTTGAAGGGCTTTCTCTCCGAGTGCGGCGACGCGGACTTCGTGCAACTCCGTTTTAAGAAGCCGGACGGGTCGCCTTCTTTGAGCGAGGCCAAGATGCGCGAGGCAATCGAGCACGCCAAGCGAACTCTCGACTGCCCGATAATCGTGAACGACTTGCCGCGCTTCGTTGGCTTAGTGGATGGGATTCACGTTGGGCAGGGTGACACGCCGTGGTGGCGGTTGAAGAAGGAGTTGCCGAATAAAATCGTCGGGTTGTCCATAGGCAAGCCCGAGCATTTGGATAAGCTCGCGCGCGAGTTGAAGGAGCACGGTTTGCTTCCGGATTACTTGGGAGTCGGTTCGGTGTTCGCGACGAAGAGTAAGCGTGACGCGCATGACGGCGGAGTCGGGCTCTTGAAGCGAACGCGCTCGTTCTTGAAGGAGAGGGGGCTTGAAATTCCGGTGATTGCCATCGGCGGCGTTACGCCTGAGAACGCAGCTAGTATTAGGGATTTGTGTGACGGCGTTGCTGCGATTAGTGTTTTCAAGGAGAACCCGCGCGCCGCGATTCGAGAGTTTAAAGAGCGTTCCTAGTGTTTGTGCGCGCTCTTGATGAAGCCGGGTTTCGGCTTGTAGATGTCGCCTTGGCGTTCGAGTTCTGCGATTAGGCGGCGTGCTTCCATTTGGTCGATTCCGTAGTCCGTAGCCGCTGTTATCGCGTCTTCGATGCTTACCAGGTCGGTCTTGTCTTCTAGTTCGTTGAGTATGCGGACTAGTGATTGCAGCCGGTCGAGGCGGCTCTTAGGCTTTCCAATGTTTATTACGTCCGAGTCGAGTTTGCCCGTTGTCTTGTCTACGTACACTAGTTCGAGCACGAATTGTTCCAAATTAATCGCGCGTTCAGCGTCGAGTATTTCCACTCGGTCGCTCAAGCGCATTTTCGCGCTGGCTTCGGCGAGGCGGATGATGCCTTCGATTTGCCTGGCGGTAATCGGGTAAGTGTTTTGCTTCGCCCCGATTTTGCGGAGGTCCACGTAGTAATCCTTGATTTTTTCCATTGCCTCGTCCGTTAGCACGGGCCGGCAAGTGCGGCGAGTGTAAGCAATGTATTTGCGGAGCAAGTCCGCGTCGTACTCAGGGAGTATGGGGTGATCTTCCGGCGGCTTTTCTTTTTGCGAGGCGAACTTGTGGCCGGCGAGTATGTGTGAAGCCATTTTTCGGTCCCTGCCCTCGTCGAGCACGTCGCGGATGGTGAATATGAGGTCGAACCTGCTTAACAGCGCGGGGGTGATGTTGAATTGCTGCGAGGGCGGTATGTTCGGGTCGAAGCGCCCCATCTTCGGGTTCGCCGCGGCTAGCACCGAGGTGCGCGCGGAGAATTGGGTGACTATACCTGCCTTGGCGACGCTGATGGTTTGTTGTTCCATTGCCTCGTGAATCGAGCCGCGGTCTTCGTCCCGCATTTTGTCGAACTCGTCGATTATGGCGATTCCCCCGTTTGCGAGTACCATTGCCCCTGCCTTGAGTATCCACCCTTCGCCGTCCTTGTCCTTTTCGGCGCTCGCGGTAAGGCCAACGCCGCTCGCGGCTCCGCCCGAGACGAAGACGCTCTTCGGTGCGAGGTGGCTCACGTACTCGAGCAAACTCGATTTTGCAGTTCCGGGGTCTCCAATTAATAGTGTGTGTGATTCCGCGCGTATTTTCTCTCCGTCAGGGAGCACTTTGCCTGGCGTGCCCCCGAATAACTGGAGGGCGATGGCTTGCTTCATTTCCTTGTACCCGTAAATGCTCGGGGCGATACTCTGGGTTATCTTTTCGAAGAGTTTCGGGTCCTTGCTCATTCGTAGGATTTCCTCTTCTTCCTCCTTGGTAATCTTGAGTTCCTCGAATTCGAGCTCGACTTTTTGCAAGTGCCGCACGTCGAGGAATTTTTGGTATATTCCCGTGTCCTTTCGCTTGTCCGTGCTTGGGCGCAAGCGCAGCATGCCCGTGATGATTATTTTCTGGCCCGGGAAAATCTTGTTAGTCAAGTCGTCTTCCATCCACAACTCGATTTGGCTGGACGGCTTGTTGCCGCGGAGCTTTTCAATGGACTCCTGCATTTGCGCGCGCTGGATGTTAATGAATTCGCTTGATTGCTCTACGAGGCGGAAGTCGCGGCGGCCGCACTTGCACATTCCCGGCTTTTTTACTTTACCTTTTTCGTTTATGGTTTTGAATGTTGCTTCGCAGTGAATGCATTCCCACAAAGCGACTTTCATTAACGGCTTGATGTCGGTTATCCATGACACCACGCCTTCCACGATGATTAGCTTGTCCAAGTGCTCTGCTCCGAGGTACTCTACGTCGACGCTCGAGGTTCTCGGGAGGTTGTTAAAGCGCGCGTGCGCTTTCGCGGTCTTGCCGTCGGGCATTAAGACGAGTCGGGTTATCGCTTCCTCTGCGGCTTTGCCTAGCGTGTCGGGATGCTTCAATAAGGCGTCGGCGAGTTGTGGGTTGAAAGTGGATAGTTTCTCCCAGTCGATTTCGAGGCTGCGCTGCTTTGGGTAATTACCGGTTAATTCGTCTAACTCCGTTTTGTACGCTTTGTCTAGGAATTCCTCGAACGCGTCGGTTTCACTGGCTATTCTAACATTCCCCCACCTATTTCACTCATTAGAGTTACGGTTAAGCGCTGGCGGCTTTATTTCCCTTTGGATTTACCGGAAGCCTTTGGCTTGGCTTTAGGGCTCGCGCGCTTCTTCTTTTTCTTCTTTAAGGCTTTAAACGGCTTCGGCTCCTTATTCCCGGCTTCGGCTTCCTCGGGTCGCGCATCCAAGGCTTCTTTTTGCTGTTTTTGGTAAGTGCTGATTAATCCTTTAGCTATGCTCGCGTAGTCTTCGCCGCCCTTTGACTTGTCCGCTAGTATGTTAGCCAAGCGGCTTAATTCGAGCGGGAAGATTATCTTGTTCGCCTTTCCGTCTGCAATGCGCTTTAATGCGTCGAGGTAAAAGTACGCTAGGGTGCGGTCGCTCATCTTGCTGGCGGCCTCGTTCACGATTTGAATGCTCATCTTTCGCGCTTCGGCTTCGGTCTCCAGCTTTATCTTGTAATCGAGGGCGGCGCGCCTGCGTTGCATTGCTTCAGCGAGCCTGGGGGGCAGTTCGATGCTCTGCACTTCCACGTCCTTGGTTGAGATTCCCCATTGGTCTTCAACGGTCTTTACTATTGCGTATAATTGGTTTTCGATTTCATCCGTGTTGGCGATTACTTCCTCGACGCTCATGTTGCCGACGATGTTCCTGATTTCCGAGTACAATAATTGCATGAGTGCTTTCTCGTAGTTTTTTACTTCGACTATGGCCTTGAACGGGTCGACCACGCGCCAGTAAACGACCACGTCGATTTTCAATCGGATTTGCTCTTTAGTAATCGTGTTCTGCGGCTTGATGTCCATTACTTGAGTGCGCAAGTCCACTTTTTCCACGGAGTGCACGTGCGGTATGATGATTACCCAGCCGGGCCCGACGACTCGCTTGAACCTGCCGAATAAGAATAAGACGCCGCGCTCGTACTCTTTGAACTCCATTATTCGCGGGGAGAACGAGAAGAACCCTACGAAAGCCAGCAGTAAGACGAATAGTATTACCGGGGATAATTCGAGTATAAATAAGCCCCCGTAAATAAGGGTGAGCGCCGCGGCCAAGATGGCGATGAATACGACTGCCTGCCTTTCCATGAAGCATTAAAGGAAGAGGGCGGCTTTTATGCGTTTTGGGGAGCGTTTTTTAACCCATTCAACTTAATTTCTTCTAACCTTATGGCTAAGAAGCGATTGCTTGTATTGTGCGTTGACATTGACAACGACTTGGGCAGGAAGGCACGCGTTCGCGGCCCGGTAATCGGGCGCAAAGCGAATGTTGCTGCTGCGACCAAGCTGGCTTTGGCGGACCCGGAGGACGCGGATTCTAACACCGTGTTCGAAGCGGTTCGCACTGCGGACCAGCTCGGCAAGGCTAACGAAGTTGAAGTCGCTACCATAGTCGGGAGCTCGAAGCTCGGCTACCGTGCGGACGTGGAAGTCGCGAAGCAGCTCGAGAGCGTACTCAAGAAGTTTCCTGCGGAAGGATGCGTTTTCGTGAGTGACGGGGCGAGCGACGAGCGCGTACTCCCTCTCATCCAGTCGCGCATTCGAATCGACAGCGTGAAAACGGTTTACGTGAAGCAGGAAAAGGACCTCGAGAAAACTTACTTTATTGTCCTGGATAAGCTGAAGGAGCCGCAGTTCGCGCGCATCATCTTCGGCGTGCCTGGAATCGCGTTGTTATTATATTTCTTGTTCGCCGACTTGGGGTTGCGGTGGTTCGTCGGCCTCCTCGGCGCTTACTTCATGGTTAAGGGTTTGGGTTGGGAGGACGCAATCGCCAAGTTCACGGCTAACCGAAGGCTGCGTTTTGACAGCGTTGACTTCACTTTTTATTTTGCTTCCGCCCCGTTGTTCTTCGTCGCGTTTTGGCTGGCCGTTTCGCGCGTCCTCTCCCTGCAGTACATGGGCGAGTCGAACTTGAGCAAGCTAGCCGCGTGGTTCCTAAAAGACTTGCTGCTCTTGCTTCCGGTTGCCTTGTTGTTAATCGTGGTCGGCCGTGCATTGCGCGCGATGAACGAGAAGAAGAGTTACCTCTTGCCGAATTACATTATTTACGGGAGCAGCGTCCTATTGTTCTGGCTCATACTCAATAACGCGGCAGAGTGGGTTCTCGGCTCCGTGCCCTTCTCTACTTTCTTTTACTCGCTAATCCTCGGCGTGCTCGCCATGTACCTAGTCGGCTACTTGTCCATGGAGTTCCGCAGGAATATCATCTCGCGAATGCGCATTGTCGGCAAGGACGTTTACACCGAACTCGGCTCGTTCATCGGGACCGTGTCCGGGGTCGACAAGCGCGCGCAGGCCTTTGAGATTAAGACCGTTGGAAAGCAAAAAATCGACTTGGAATTCGACCACATCTCGAATGTCGGCGACTCAATCATCGTGAAGTATTAATGGCCGAAAAAAAGAACCCGAAGGCGAGCATAGTAATACCTGCTTTAAACGAGGAGAAGGTTCTCCGCGAGTGCATCGAGTCATTGAATGCCCAGGACTGCCCTTTCGAGTTTGAAGTGATAATCGCGGACGGCGGAAGCAAGGACGCGACGCGCAGGATAGCCCGTTCCATGGGCACGCGAGTCGTCATGGAGCACACGCGCACTATTGCAGCGGGAAGGCAGAAGGGGGCGATGGCTGCCAAAGGTGAGTTAATAGCTTTCTCTGATGCCGATGCCGTGCTCCCGCCTAATTGGCTTCGCGAGTTGCTCGCTCCCTTCAAGGACGGGCGGGTCACGGGCACGCTCGGCTCATTCGCTTTGTTTGACGGGAGCCACTTAGAGGACTTCTTGTGCGCTACCTTGGTGCCGTTTTACTTGTGGTTCTCGAACTTAATCGGGTGCCCGAGCGGCGCCGGGAGTTGCATGGCTTGCCGTGCGGGTGCCTTCAAGGAGAGCGGCGGCTTTAACGTGAAGCTGGTGACTGCTGAAGACGTTGACTTGCAGAAGAAGATGCAGAAGCTAGGCCGCGTTGTGTTCACTCCGAAAGCAAAGGCGCGAGTTAGCGCTAGGCGCATCCGTAAGTGGGGCTATTGGAAGTTTTTTTCATTCCACGCGCGCAATTGGTTTGAAGCGCATTTTCTGGGGCGCGCTGAATCGCATTACGAGCGCGTGCGTTGACGTTTGCGTGGTATTAATTTTCCTTTGTTTAACAAGTCGATTTCAAGGTGTATGTACTGCCTTAAAGCGAATAATACGATGAGTATGGCACTGAAATTGCAGGCTTCCCTGAGTACGGTGTAAACCGTATTGCCGTTGCCCCAAACTCCGAAGAGGGCTGATAAGCCGAGTAACAAGCCGAGGAGCAAGAGGAAGGGCAGTGAACGCGAGTGGTAGTCCCCTTTGTACACTAGCAGCGTGTACATTAGCACGATTGGTGCCAAGGCGACCGTCGCCATTTGCAACAAGCTCGTAACCAAAGCTATTTCCATTTTAACTTATTCCTCCTTAGCCCACACTTTACACTTCACGTACTCATTTAAAGCAAATGCTAGGGTGCCCATTACCGCTAGCAACCCGAAATCGCGTGCGAGGGTCAGCCATTCCCAGCCTTCGGCGTTCGAAGCAATGTGCGCTACTGAAGTAAAACCGAGTAGCACGGCCATCACTATTATGCTCAGGGGCATGAACCCGTTTTTGTGGCCTTTTGTTAGGAATATTGTTAGCGCGTAAGCGATTATTAACGGGGCGAGCACGATTATCGCGCAGTTTACCATGACGCTGGCTAGCCAAACCCAATTCAACTGGAATCACCACAAGCACAATTCAATTCGTTTAAGCTGTCGAATAATTCGTCAAAGCCGCGGCGGTCCATGGCACTAACGCTAACTAGGCTCTCGCGCGAGCCGAGCTCTTTCAACAACGCTGTTAAGTGCTCGTCAGCGGCTTTGTACCCGCCGAGCAGCATTTGCGCTCCGCGTGTCTTCGCGTTCAAATCCGTTTTATTCACTACTGTAACCGTGGGCAGGGAGTAATCAAGGCGTTGGAGCGCGTTCATCGCTTTTAACACAATTGCTTCGCGCTCCCCGAGCACGTCGTCTTGCTCTACCACGAAGCACACGGCGTCGGCGAATTCCTCTAGGAGCTTTGCACCGCCGAATAAGAAAACTTCGAGAGAGCCCGCGGTGTCCAATAAATTGAAGTCGCCTTTCACGGAGTGCAGTTTCGAGCGCAATTCCTTGTTCGCGAGTGTGAGTTCGTAAGCTTTTTTTAATGCTCCGTTGGGCCCGAGGCCGAACTCTGTCATTATGGAGTCTAGGGAGTAATAATCGCGTAAGTCGAATGCTGCTTCGTATTTGATGTGCTTGCAGCCGGGGTCGAGATTAACGCAATTGCAATTCAAGCCTTTCTTCTGTAAATGCTTGGAGAAAGAGTAAGTGAGCGTGCTCTTTCCCACGCCTCCCCCACCAATGAAAGCGACTCTCATCAATTAAGCATTAGTGTTTTCTTAGCGTAAAAACCCTTCGATTCAACTGGGATAGCTATTATTTTTTCGGTTTCAAGAAAGATTCCAGTTGCTTTCGCGTGCTATTCCGCTTAATGTCAAAGTCTTGCTCGTCTCTTTCTATTAGGCTTAATGGTGAGTGGCCGTTGTTGTTTTCAATGGTTACGTCGCCGCCGAATTCCACCCACTTCGCGAGCGCATTATTCCGCCCTTTTTGTTCGAACCCGTAAATCGCGTAATGTGCTTTAGTGCTCCCGGTGTTGGTTACCGCGTGCAACCTCTTTTTCGAGGCTACGGCGGCCCACGCTTCAAGGCATTCGGGCGCGCTGTACCTTACCGCTAAGTGGCCCAAGTCCGCGCCGTAATTGTTCTCCCAATCCGGGTTCGTTTCGCTTTCCCCGTAAAGCCATTCGATGAACTCGCGGTCGTCGCGCTTGAGGGCGTTCTTTAACAATGATTCATCTTGTGAGTCCGCTCCTTTCGTGATGAGCGGCTTAACCAGTTCGCGTGCTTGCTTCCATGGTTTGTTGGCAAGGCAATCGCGCATTTCGCGGTTCGCCTCGCGGTTAATTTTGCAGTCACTCATAGCAATGATTTAGGGAGCTCATTGGTTAAATACGCTCTTACTCAGCCGACGAAATTCTTTAGCATCGGGTAGATTTGCAAAGAACTTTTTTCTTTCGAAGAAAGAAAAACAATTCATTAAAAAGAAAGAAGAGTTTAGCCGTAGGCTTTGCTAGCCAACGAAATTCTTTAGCATCGGGTACATTTCAAATAGTTGCTGCTGCGCCAGGTCTTCGTAGAAGCGGTACATGATGCCTACCGTCAATAGGATTCCGGTTCCGGTGCCTAGTGCGCCCGTGATATCCGCGAACCAAGCGAGCAACCCCACGAATATCGCTCCGAGTACCGTGATTACGGGGATGTACCGCTCTAGAATTTTTTGCGTAATCCGCGGGTCTTGCCTGAATCCGGGGATTTGCAGTCCTGCGCGTTGCAACTGGCCGGCCACATCCTTTGCGCTCATTCCGGTTGACTCAATCCAGAACCAACCGAACACTACACACAAGCTAATCAATGCTATTCCGTAAACGAATATGTGCATTAATTCGCGCGGCTGCATTAAGAATTGAACGTACGAGGCGTAGCCGCCGGGCATTAGTAATGGTGAAGGCAGCGGCGTTGTGTAATACGCTATGCCGTCGAGTGGCTGGTTGCCTTCGTAGTTGCCTAGGATGGGCATGCCTGCCCCTGCCATGAACATTCCCGCTAGTTGCACGTTGAGTAATACCGCGGCGGCTAGGATGACCGGGATGTTTGATACGTACAAGAACTTAATCGGGTAGCGCGCGCCTAAGCCTCTGGCTCTGCCGTAAGCCAGCGGTAATTCTATTTTCATGCCTTCGGCGTATACTACCGCGAGGAAGATTAGTACGACGAAGAACACAGGCATTAACGCCCACACCGCGGTGGCGATGTCGCCCATGCTCAAGTAGTAGAGTGCTTGCGGTATTAGCCCGGCAGGAGCGCCAGTGGCGCTTGAGGCTAGGCTGAACGCTCCGGTGAACACGGCTTGGCTAACGCCTGCGGCGATGAATAAGGATATTCCTGAGCCGATTCCGTACTTCTGCACGATTTCGTCAAAGTAGAGTAGGATTATGGACCCGAGTGCGAGTTGGATCATGATTGCGAATTGCGTAGCGAACAAAGAGCCGCCTACCGGGTTAGTCGGGTCCGCCGGGATGTAACCCGAAAAAGTGTAAATAGCTGCTTCAAAGAATGATAGGAATATTGCGAGTAGCTTTTGGAACCCTTGAAACTTGCGCTTGTTGTCTTCAATGGTTAAGTCGATGTCGATTAGCTTTGCGCCGCTGGCGAGTTGCAGGAAGATGCTGGCGAGCACTATCGGCCCGATGCCGGCGGTGATTAGCGAGCCGGCTTTGCTGCCGAGTAATACGTCGAGGCGTGCGAAGCTTTGAATGCGCGATGGGTCTACTCCGATCGGGTAGATTTGCCCTAGTATGAAGAATATGAGCAGTATTCCTATTGTCCAACCGAGCTTGGTCTTGAGCCCGGGTGCCCTCTCGGGCTTCCTGACTTCGGGGAGCATGCGCGTTATCGGCTCGAAAGCGTCGATGATGCTCATAATTCGGTTGCTTCTCCTCCGGCGGCCTCGATTTTCTCGCGTGCCTTGGCGGTGAAGCCGAGCGCGCGAACCTTAATCTTGTGGTTGTAATCGCCGTTGGATAAGACCTTCGTCTTCTTCAAGACGATTTCCTCTTTGTAGTCACCTTCTTGAATGCGTTTTGATAGTTGAGTGAGCGTTATGGTTTCGGGCTTGGTGCGTACGCTGGCGAATCCGCGCTTGCGTCTTTTGTGTTCGTTGTTCTTGATGGTTAGCAGCCACTTGTGCGTGTTCCAGCCGGCGCGCCCCTTGCCACCTCGGCACCCTTTACCCCTGCGGTTCTTTTTGTTTCCCCCGCCGTAGGTGCGGTTGCCTAAGTGCTTGCTTTTCCTTGATTTAATTCTTACGACCATATGTACTAATCAACACGACATTTTTTTTATTATCTCGTTAATATCCTTGCGCTTTCCGAGAGCGCCTTTTGGCACTGGCTTCTTGATGCTCGCTTTCCAGCCGCCGATGGGCGGGTGCAAGTGTTTTTTTTCCTTGAGGAACGCGATTGTTTCTTCATTAGCTTCGCCCCAAGTAACGTAATCCTTGACTTTTTGGAGTTGGCGCGCGTCTTTTTCGTCGACTAGGGTCGCGGTGTGCTTGCGGTCGAGGCCGAGTTGCTTGAGTGCGGTGCGTATGCTAACCTGCACTCCGTTTATTCCCCTGACCCTGATTACTGCGAACTTCATTTCAAATCAACCTTTCCCTTCTTTTGCTTGTTGAGGGCATTGAGCGCGTCGAGGGTGGCGGTAACCACGTTCAACGCGTTGCGCGTTCGCCCGTGTGCGGTGCACCAAACGTCGCGTACGCCGGAGATTGCGAGTACCTTGCGTGAGGTTCCGCCTGCGACGAGTCCTACTCCGCGCGGCGCCGGGCGAATGGTTATTTCCGTGTTCGCGCTTTTGCCTTTCACTTGCATTGGCACCGAGTGCGCGGTTCCACAACCGCATTCCCAAGAGCCGCAGCCGAGGGGGACGCACATCATGTTCTTTTTTGCGTCTTTGAGTGCTTCCTGGATGGCGTCGCGCGTTTCCGGCGCTTTGCCTACTCCCATTGCCACGTGCCCTTTCTTGTCTCCAATGAGTAGCACCGCGCGCATCGTCATCTTGCGCCCGCAAGTGGTCATGCGCTGCGTGTTTTTGATTTCAATGACTTCCTCGTCCAAATCGGGTAATAGGAAATCAACGATTTCCGGCTCCAGTATCTTTTGGCCCTTTGATAGGATTTCATCCAGCGACTTGACGTCGCCGGACATCACTAGTTTGCCGAGTTGCGTGCGTGGAACCCACTTCGACAAGTCTGGGGCTTCCCTTCGCCTTTGGAATGGTCTTCGTGAACGCTTGCCCATTTTTAATTACCCTCTTCAATTGCCTTCTTGGCTTTTTCGAATTTTGATTCCAAGCCGAGTTGCTTGCCGGTTAAGCGGTCTTCGCTCGGTAATTGCTCTTCCCCGTATTTGGATTCGAGGCCGGCGTCAACCGCGCCTTTCAGGCACGCGAATACTACACTGCCTTTAGTGGCGGGGTGCAAGCCTATGTCGAGGATTACATTCTTCGTGCCCTTTTCCAGCGCTTTCTTAGCGCATAAGTACCCGGTTAGGTAAGCCGTGGGCGTGTTGCGCTTCGGAGTCCAATCGTACTTGTAGAGCGCGCGGCTTGTCACATGTGCAATTGTCTCGTCGCCTTTCTCAAGGTAGTTGACTACTTGCACGATGAACCCGCGGTTTGTTTTGCGTACGACTAGGCGCGGCTGGTGTGACTTCAACAGCGCGAGGCGCTTTGCGTAATCGGTCTTGCCTTCGCGCCTTCTCTTGAAGTGCACTACATACAACGGTCCATTGGCTTTACTCATAATTTAAAATCACTTTAACAAATTGTTTTCGGTAATGTACGCGTTCAGCGTGCGCTTATTCTTGAAGTTATTGCCCTTCACTTTTCGGTAGAGGCGCGCGTAAGCGCCGTCCACTAGGCGGGGCTTGATTTGCGTTAGCAACAAGCGTTGGCTGCGCACTTTTTCCATCCAACGTTCTTTCTTGCTTTGCGTGGAATTGTAAGCGCCTTTTTTGCTGCCTTCGCCGCGCCTTCTGCCGGCCTTCTTTCGTTTTGCTTTGCGCGTTGCTTTCACTCGGCTCTGGCCGACTACCGGCTTTCGCTCGATGCCGCCTTCCTTGATGAGGTTGCGGACGTCGTCCGCGGTTAGTACTTCCTTGGCGCGGGCTAAGTCCACGATGCGTACGCGCGTGGTTCCGCAGTTCAACACTCTTGATGCAAGCCTTTTCACTGTTTTAAGCGACATTTGTTCATCTCACTCGTTTAGTACTTTGAATCCTTTTTCCTTTGCCTTGGCGACGAGGGCCTTCTTTTTTAGAACGCCGATCCCGGAAGTAAAGCGGACCGCGGTCCCTTCGCTTACGGCTTCGAGTTCGCGTGCGTTAGCCACGAGTGCCTCGAAAACTCCGGTCGGGTGCTGGTTGCGCGTTTCCGCGTTCGTGCCGTGGCCGATGCGCGGCACTTTAGGCCGGCTGCGCACGCGAATGCGCTGCTTGTTGTCAATACCGCGCGGCGTGCGCCACGTTTGCTTGACGCGCTTGTATTGCTTTGCGTTCGCCCTCTTGAATTTAGTGCCCATTTTTAATCATCCTTTTTAGGTTATATCGCGTAGTAAATCCCGTCTTGGAAGATGCGTTCGTCCCGGTCACCGACGCCGGTGGCCTTAACCAGGTTGCTGGCGGTTTGGCCTACTGCTTCCTTGTCGAACCCTTTAATTGTTATGTCTTGACCTTTTATTTCCACTTTCACTCCCGCGACGATTTTCGACTTGCGGGGCGTTTTTTCCCCTAGGAAGTTGTTGATTAGGACTTTGTCGCCCTTGACTTCCAAGTTCACCGGGAAGTGAGCGTAAACTATTTTCATTTGCTTTTCGTAATCCTCGAGAGCGCCTTTCATCATGTTACGCGCGTGCGCTTTCATGGTATGCAATAGCGCGTTATTAGCGCGCGTTGCTTTTTGAAGCAATTCGAATTCTATTTCCCCGTCTTTGGCGGTCGCCTTGAGCTTGCGCTTGTTAAAGCTGCGCTCGAGCGAACCGTTCGACCCGCTGACTTTGATTATGCCTTCGCCGACTTCAATTGTCACTCCTTCTGGAATCTTCATTTTTTCCACCTTAGTAAACATAACACAAAAGGCGCCCGCCTATGTCTTTCTCTTTAGCTTGCTTTTGCGTGAGCATTCCTTGCGAGGTGGACACGATGAGTAGCCCTACGTCGCGCGCCGGCAAGTACCGTTCCTCGTATTTTTCCCAATCGTCCTTGCCGACCGGGAATCGAGGCTTGATTACCCCGCAATTCATTATTCTGCCGGAGAGCTTGAGCTCGATTTCCCCGCTCTTTCCGTCATCGATGACTTCGAATTCCCCGACATACCCTTCTTTTTGTAAGAGTAATAGGACTTCGCGGATAATCTTGGATGCGGGTTTTATGACCGCTTGGGCTTTACCCTTTGATTCTGCGACTTTGATTGCGTTTATTGCGTTTGCTAGCGTATCCATTATAATCAACTATATTTCTTGAAGCCGAGTTCCTTTGCATAATCCCTGAAGCATTTCCTGCAAATGTACAAGTCATACTTGCGGATGAGCCCTACGCTCGTGCCGCATAACCTGCACATGCGTTTCATGCGTTTCTTGTACCTGGTTTCAAACTTTTGCGTCATTCAATATATCCTCACGTTGAATTCTTTTTGCATGAATGCGCGTGACTCGTCCGCTTTTACGCGGTGCCTTTTTGGAACGCGCCTTGGAGCAATGCGCCTTCGGCTGATGTTTGAGCCGGCCTTGCGCAGGCTCAAGCAAACGTCGAATCCGATCATGCCTATTTTCGGGTCGTACTTGGCGCCCGGGAAATCGATGTATTCCTTGACTCCGAATGCAACGTTTCCGTTGTCATCGAAGCTGCGTTTCGGGAGTGCATTGTCCTTGGTCTTTAAGGCCTTCTCGATGAACTCGCGCGCTCCCTTGCCCCGCATGGTTACCTTGATTCCGATGGCGTCCCCTTTGCGTAGCTTGAAGGACGGCACGCGCTTTCGTGCGTGCGTGGTGACCGGCTTGCATTCGGTTAGGCGCTCAAGCAAGTTCCTCGCGTTTTCGAGGCTCTGGCCGTCGCTGCCCACTCCGATGTTGACGGTTACTTTTTCCAAGCGGGGTTCGCTCATCGCGTTCATTTTTCAATACCTTTGAACTCGCTGTCGACTACGAATAGGTAGTCCTTGAGTGTGATGATTTCGCCTTTAGGCGTCTTAAGCTTCGCGTCCGCGGGCTTGCTTCCAGCGCGTTCGGATACTTCGACGAGCTCGCCGATTTCTCCGGCGTGCCTCCCTTTGTACACGAGGCAGCGCGCGCCAGGCTCGAACTTCTTGAATCCTTCGAGTTTTTGCATTGGAACCGCTATCTTGAGCGTGTCCCCTGGCTTGAATCGGTCTTCCTCTTTTTCAACGAGTAGGTTCCTGCCGTCGTGCAGGTTTAATTGCACTATTCCTTTTTTGATGGAGCGCTTGTTTATTACTTTACAGTACTTGATGCCCGCGCGCTTCTCGTCGATTTCGAG
>CAYZDE010000014.1:3711-18650 GCA_964477205.1 Microcaldota archaeon | reverse complement strand
GGAGCACTTGGGTTAGGCGCGGGTTTTCAAAGCACGCGGGAAATGAAATTGAACGGGTTGCAAAGCTGTTAGCAAAGCGGAAGTTGGTTTTAGTGAATCCCACTCATCACGATAAGCAGGTTAGGTTGAATTATTCGAATAAGCCCGGTGAAATTGAAGTGATTTTGAAACGGCGTAAGAATCGTTTGGGTTTTGGAAAAGTTTTACCCTCTTAAAACAACCTTTTTTAAGGCGGAATGGGTGTTTCCTATTAGCATTCGCTTTTGAGTGGTGGGTTTAATTGAATTGGATAGCCGCATTATTGTCTTTAACTACAATCATTATGCCCGGGACCTTGTTGGGCCTGGCTGCGCTGAAAGGTGAAAAGCTCTCGCGTTTCGAGAAGTTTTTTCTCTCTCTGGCGTTCGGGATAATCATAGTTCCGTTGTTGTTATTCTTCGAGTACTTCCTAGCAGGGTTTGAGTTCTCTTCAACGCTGGTATTAGCCAACTCGCTAATTGTTTTCATTGCCGCAATCGCGGCGTTGTTCCTGCAAAAGCAGTTCCCGTCGCTTGACGGCTTGAACGCGACCGTGGTTTGGAAAACACTCAAAGACAATTGGGTTTACCTTCTCTTATTGCTCTTCATCCTCACGGGCTTCTACGTTCGCTTGGTGCCCGCGCATTCAGTGGACTTCTTTGAGTTCGACCCGTACTATTACGATAAGCTCACGCAGGAGCTGGTGCAGAACGGCCACATTGAGATGTATTCGAGTGACGCTTATTACCCGATGGAGGCGTTCCGCCACTACGCTCCGCTTGCCCAGTACGCGCAAGGCGCTTGGTATTCATTGTACGAGTTGTTCGCGGGCCTAGGCGCTTATTCACAAGACTCGCTAATTTTAATGTCGCAATTGTACCCGCCGCTCGTCGGCGCGCTCTTGTCGTTCCTCGCGTTCTTAATCATTAAGGATGAGTTCGGTGACATCGTGGCTCTTGCGCCGGCTGCTTTCTTCGCGCTCACGCCTCAAATCGTGAAGAAGCTCGCAGCAGGGGTTAACGAGCAGCAGCCTTGGGGTTTCTTCACGGCCATGCTCATCTTCGCGGTTTTAGTGCTCTTGGTGAACCGTAAGAGTTGGCGCCTCGCAGCTCTCGGCGCATTGGCTTGCGTTGCAGCCGCACTCGGAAGCCAGCAGTACGTTTGGCCGTTCATGATTCTCGCTTCTTACCTTACGCTGCAGGGGGTAGTTGACTTCCTTTCGGGTTCGCTCGACTTGGAATTGATTAAGATGAACGCGCTCGTGGTTGCCGGCGCTTGGCTCGGCTCTTTCGTAGTGGATACTTACCAAGCCGGCCACTTGGGGGCGGGCGTGGGCTTCCTTCACTACTTAATGGTAATCGGCCTCGGCTTGACTTTAGTGTTGTACTACGCTCGCGAGTTCTTCTTGAAGGGCCGTGACTCATTCAACGCGCGTTTGGGAGTGCTTGCCGCAGTAGGCTTGCTTTGTATCCCGTTATTCTTCGTTGTCACCGATTTCGGTTGGACCGCGGTTCGCGTTGTTGAAACCCAGTTGACTTTTGCCAAGGCGCACGTGCCGCTGGCTAAGACCATTCAAGAGGAGGGGGTTACGAGCGAGGGTTTGTGGGCTTCGTCTTACGGCGTGCTCAACCCGATAGTATTGTTGTTATCCGCGGCCTTGCTTGCCGCGGCTTCCGCGGTAATAGACTTGGCGACTCACAAGCGCAAGAAAGAGGCGCTAGCTTTCGGCGTGGTTTCATTATTACTGCTTGCATTACAGTCGCAGTCCTCCGGAGTATTGGAGGCGGCCGGGGCGTTCCTTGGTTTTGACTTGCTTGTTTCGGGAGCGTCTTTCCTTGCAGCGAATCCGGTATTCATTTACTTGTCGGTTGCAGTTGCCGCGTCGATTATTTCGTATTACTTTGCCGAGGGCTCGCGCCGTTCTGCCTTGCTGCTAGTCTTGATTTTCTTCCCGATTGCGTTCATCGGGTTGAACAAGCTCAAATACATGGTGCACCTCGCGTTCGCCTTGTGCCTGGCGACGGGTTACGTCCTAGGCGAGTTATCGCGCGTTCTAGTGAATGCCAATAAATTGTTGAAGGTCACTTCGGACGATAAGTTCGTGAAGAACGCTGCGCTCGGGCTCATCATTTTATTGAGCGTGGTTGGCGTTGCAGCGCAAGCGAACACCGTGCCTAGTACTATGCGGCAACTGGAGAGCACGCGCATTCCATTGGATTGGATTGATACTTACGATTGGATGTCCGAGTCACTGCCCGACGGGGCCCGCATGATGAGTTGGTGGGATTACGGCCATTGGACTACTTTCTTCGGAAACACTGACACGGTGTTGGACCCGGTGAACGAGAAGGGTTTGCTGGACCAGGGGGTTGCTTACGGATTCGTCGAGGCAACGCCCGAAGAGTTCTACGAGATAATGGATTACCACGGGGCTACTCACGTGATGGTTGACTGGGAGCTAATCGGCAAGTGGGGCGCACTCGCTTACTTAAGCGGCACTTGCAACAGCGAAATCTCGATGTTTTGCCCGGCCGAATCCGCTATAAGCGATTGGACACAAGGGCCCGGCAAGAGCCAGTACGAGGCGGAGCACTACTTCGAGTACTTGAACCTTGTTGGCACTTGCCCGTCATCCGGCCTAGTGGAAATGCCAGCTTACCAGTCGAGTTTCGGCGCGGTGTACTGCCTAACGCAGGACTCGTTCCTGCTGCTCTCCCGCAATGGAATTGATTCGTCTTACCAACGCCCGATTTACGGCGCAATACCCGGTACTATTACTGAAGAGAACACATCGTATCTACTCGCCTCGTTTTATTACCAAGACCAATTAATCAACGTGAACCCGGACCTCACGGTGTACGGGTTGGAAAGCAATCTAGTGGACTCGAACTTCGTGAAGCTATTCTTCTTCGAGGAATTGCCCGGGTTCAAGCTCGTTTACCGCTCGCCGAACAACCTGGTTAAGGTCTTCGAGTACGAGGGAAGGCCTTAAAATGGGTTTGCCCTTCATCGCGGGAATATCCCTCGCCGCCTTCCTGGTAACTTTATTCCTAACGCGCGTGTTCATTAAGAGCGCGCTGCGCAAGGGCATTACCGCGTGCGACTCGAACAAAAAGAATAAGCAAGTAGTCGCGAACATGGGCGGGTTCGCTTTGCTAGCCGGAATAACTGCCGCGGTGAGCTTAGGCATTGCTTACTTATCATTAGTCACTTTAGAGACCGGCTTGTTCACTCTCCTTCTTGCTTCGCTTGCATCCATAACTCTCGTTGCCTTAATCGGAGTTTACGATGACTTGTTCAAAATCAGCCCGCGCTTGAAGATAGTGCTCCCAGTGTTCGCCGCAGTTCCCTTAATTGCGGTCACCGCAGGCGAGACTTCAATGGTGCTCCCTTTCTTCGGCGCCATTAATTTCGGCCTTGCTTATATTATAATATTAATCCCGTTAGGCATCACCGGCGCGGCGAACGCAGTGAACATGAGCGCCGGCTATAACGGCTTGGAAGCGGGAATCGGGGCTGTTGCCTCGGCGTTCCTCCTCACCATAGCTTTACTCGCGAACGCCATCGGCGCTGCAATACTCCTAGCAGCCTTATTCGGAGCTTGCCTTGCATTCCTTAATTATAATTGGTTTCCCGCGCGCGTGTTTCCCGCTGACATCGGCACTTACACTATCGGCACCACTCTCGCCGTAGCCGCCATACTCGGTAACATGGAGTCATTCGCAGTCATCTGCCTGCTCCCCGCGTTCTACGAGTTCGCAGCCACGCTGTACTACTCTTGGAGGAAAGTGGAGCGCCGCAGCGCGTGCCACAACCCGCGAATAGCAAGCGACGGCAAGTTATCCCCCAGGGCGAATAGCGAGAATTACACTCTATTCCATCGCATCCTGTCCCTTCACCCGATGCGCGAAAGCCGATTAGTGTTAACCGTGCTCTCCTTGTACGCGATTTGCGGTTGCCTTGCCCTGGCAGCGTACTTCCTAAAACTATAAATCCCACTCCAACGCAACTTATGAACGGTGGGAAATTGAACATTCGATTCGCTAGCATAATCGACTTCGACGAGGAAGCTTACCCGTTAAAGCGCTCTACCATTATTTACTTGTCCGGCTGCCCGCTCAACTGCCCTTATTGTAACGAGGCGCCTCTCGTGAACCCCGTGTCCTTTGGTGAAAAGCCGGTTGAATATTTTATCGACCACTTGAAGAGCGTGAGCGAGGCAACGGAAGCCCTCGTGCTCACCGGAGGCGAGCCGCTAATGCAAGCGAACGCACTCTCCGGCTTGTGCGAGTCCGCCAAGAGCCTCGGCTTTTCAGTGAAAATCGAGACTTCCGGGTACTATGCTGAAGCACTCAACCAACTATTGCCCTTCGTCGACTACGTGTCCATGGACCTCAAGAACGAGTTAGTGCCTGAGAAGTACGCGCGCTCTTGCGGCTTCCCGAACGCTGAAGTTTTACTAAGCAATGTACTGCGCTCGCTAACTTACTTGGAAAAGCGGGGGCAAGGAGTCTTCAAGGAGTTTTCATTGACCGTGGTTCCCGGATTGAATGACTCGCCGGAAGTAGTGAAGTCACTCACGCGTTATTTGTCCCCTTACTGCGACCGCTTCGTGCTCCGCCCTTACTCCCCTACCGGAGAGCTCTTAACGAATGATTATCCCGACGCGCCCTCCAAAGAGAAGATGCGCGAACTCGAGATTTACGCTAAGCGCTACGTGAAGAGCGTGGTGGTAGAGTGAAGTTCAAGGACGCTAAGCGCGTTATTGACGAGGCGCTCGATAAGAAGAAGCTGGCCATAGTCATCGGCAAGTGCTGCGTTAAGTACGAGGGCCGCGCCGCGTCCAAGCTCAGCGAAGGCGACCGCTTACTCGTAATCAAGCCGGACGGCACTTTCCTCGTGCACCAAAGCACGAAGATGAGCGCCATCAACTATCAAGGCCCCGGTGCGAGAGTCACCACGGCCGTCAAGGGAAAAAAACTGGTAGTGCTCGCGCACAGGCGCAAGCCTTTAACCGAAATAATCGAAGTCGAATTCTCTAGCGTTGATTACGCGGGCAGCCACGAAATGCGCGACGACAAGAAACTAAAATTATTCGGCTCGGAAAAGCAGCTAGCCAAGCTGATAATGCAGGACTTGCACTTAATCGAGAACGGCTTGAAGCCCTTGAAGCGCGAATCCTCTTTGACAAAGGGCGCCGTTGACATACTCGCCGAGGACAAGCTCGGCCACTTGGTTGCAATCGAAGTCAAGCGCCGCAACGCCGGCCTCGCAGCAGTCACGCAATTAAAGCGATACGTGAAAGAGCTACGCAAGCGCAAAGGCAAAGTAGTGCGAGGCATACTATGCAGCCCCCACTTAACCTCGAACGCGCACAAAATGTTGGAGCAGGAAGGCCTCGAGTACTACAAGCTAGACTATGAAATCGGTAATCCGAGCGCGAAAATCAAAGGACTGCAAAAAAAGCAGAAGGGAATCGAGGAATACTGAATGGCTTACCGACCGCGCGAAGATTCTTTCCTACTTCAAAACACCGTCGAGCGTTTTGCCTTCGGTGACTGCCTTGACATGGGCGCCGGTTCGGGCATCCAGGGTATAACCGCTGCCAAGAAGAGGGAAGTAGTAAGGGTTGTTTGCGCGGATAAGAGCAGGGATGCCTTGTCGGTTGCAAAGCAGAACGCGGAGAGGGAAGGCGTCGCGAACAAAATCGTTTTCATTGAGTCGGATTTGTTTTCGAACATTGAGGAAGAGTTCGATTGCATTGCTTTCAATCCCCCTTACTTGCCGGGCGAGCGATTCGACGACTTGGACGGCGGGCCTACGGGGCGGGAGGTAACGGATTGCTTCCTCAACGCGTTCAACGCGCACTTGAAGCAAGGCGGCTGCCTCTTATTGCTCCAGTCGAGCGCTTCGGACCGCGGCGAAACATTGAAGAAACTCGAGTCCTTAGGTTACTCCACGGAGAAGGCCGCCGGCAAGCGGGTTTTCTTCGAGGAGTTGTTCGTGCTACACGCGGTTAAGAGCGAATGAATAATGGCATCGTTAAACGCTGGACCTGAATACTACGTGGCGGAGCAGAAGTACCGCGAGGCCGTGGGCTACGAAGAGCAGATGCTTTACCTGCGGGAAATGCTTAAGTTCTGCCCGAAGCACAAGGGAGCACATAGCATACTCAATGAAATCAAGACGAAGATGGCGAGGCTACGCAAGGAGAACGAAAAGGAGAAAGCGAAGAAGCGCTCGCGCAAGTCCAAGGGCGACTTCCTCAAGCGCCAAGGCGGCGCGCAAGTGTGCATCCTCGGCTTCGTGAACTCCGGGAAGAGCGCGCTCGTGAACGCTTTGACGAACGCGGATTTCACTTCAACGCGCGCGCCGTTCGAGACCGCCGTGGCCACGCCCGCGATGATGAAGTATAAGAAAGCGCAAATCCAGCTGGTGGACACGCCGAGCGTGCACGGAGGCAACAAGTCGCTCTTGTTCGCGATGGCGCGCAATGCCGACATGGCATTAATAATAATCGATGAATCGCAGGGAGTCAAAGAGCAGGAAGAGTTCTTTTCGAAGCTGCGCTGTAAGCGCCGCTTCATGGCCTACTCTAAGAAGGACTTGGTTGAGCGCGCGAATTCACTGAAGAAAGAGTTGTACGAAGCTCTCGAGCTCATTCGCGTATTCACTAAAGTCCCGCGCGGAAAAGTGGACAAGTTGCGCCCGATTGTATTGTTCAAGAACGCGCGCACCGTGCGCGAGGTGGCGCGCCAAGTTCACAAGGATTTCTATCGTAACTTGAAGTGCGCGCGCGTTTGGGGCTCGTCGCGCTTCGACGGCCAGCAAGTTGCGCCTAATTATAAGTTAGAGGACGGCGACGTCATAGAGTTACAACTGAAGTGAGAAAAAAAAAGTTAAAA
The DNA here is from genome assembly GCA_964477205.1 of Microcaldota archaeon. Lineage (GTDB taxonomy): Archaea > Micrarchaeota > Micrarchaeia > Norongarragalinales > Norongarragalinaceae > UBA93. The sequence continues at coordinate 11,727 of CAYZDE010000014.1, read as the reverse complement.
GAAATTAAAAAATAACGGATTAGTTTTTGGTTTACTTGCTGGAAATCTTCTTACGCTTGATGAACTTCCAAATGAGTTTCGTCATTTCGCTCGGCGTAATCGGTTTCGTACCGAACACGTCTCCAAGGGTCGCGTCTTTGACGGCCTTGAAGTTGATGGTGTACCCGCCGAAGGGTTTGCGTTTTGCAGCCATATCTTCAATTCACCTTTTTTTTTAGTTTCACCGCCTTAAGGCGGCGAATGCATTACCCTCTAGGGCTTTAAAAGCCTTTTTACGAAAAGGCATTAAAAAAGGGTTTAATGAGCTTTTCAGCCCATGAAGTCTTGCGCGGTCGGCGGAGTCTCGGGTTCCCCTTTACGCTTTCGCGTCTTGGTGACGACTTCCGTTTGCATGTTTTTCGGCAGCGGCTCGTAGCCCAGGTATTCGTAGTACCAAGCCGCGCGTCCTTGCGTTGCTCCTCGCACGTCGCCGGCGAAGCCGAACATTTCGGCTACCGGAACCTTTGAAATAATGTTCGAGGCCTCTCCTTCCTGCTGCATGTCCTGCACTTGGCCGCGCCTGCCTTGAATGAGGTTCATTACGCCTCCCATGTAGTCGCTCGGGCAGTTCACGAAGAGCTTTTGCTTTGGTTCCAATAAGATTACTCCGCCTTCAAGCATGCTCGCGTAAATCGGCCTGCGGATTGCCGGGATGATTTGCGCGGGCCCGCGGTGTGCGGGGTCCACGTGAATGCTCGCGTCACTCAAGCGCACTTTCACGCCGGTGCAGTGCTCTCTGGCGAGCGGGCCTTGCTTCATGGCCTCGTCGAATGCTTGTACGACTAGCTCCTTGATGTCCTGCAAGTACTGGACGCCCTTTGACGAGTCGATGAAGATGTTATTCTCGTGAATCTTGAGGACCTTCTTCGCTTCGTTGCGCGGGAGCCCTGCTTCGACTAGTGCTTCGATTAACTCCTTGCCCTTTAGCTTCTCGTTTACTTTGCCTTCCCGCATTGCTGCGAGGACGCTTTCCTCCAGGGGCTCCGCGTTAATCTTGAATTTGTTGTGCTTGTTAGGCGACTTGCCTTCGAGCACGGGCCCCTTGTTTTCAATGGTTTCCAAGTAAACGACGATGGGCGGTGAACTCTCGATTTCAACGCCGCGCTCGTTCTTGATCTTGTACTCAATGATTTCCAAGTGCAATTCTCCCATTCCGGAAATGAGTTGCTCGCCGGTTTCCTGGTTGATTTCAACTTTGAGCGTCGGGTCTTCCTTGCTGAGCTTGCGGAGCGCTTCGATTAAGCGCATCAAGTCGCGCGGGTTCTTCGCTTCGATGCTCTTCGTGACGACCGGTTCTGAGTGGTGCTTGATTTGCTCGAATGCAAGCATTTCGCCTTCACTCAAGGTTTCGCCGGCGTAAACGTTTTTGAGGCCGATGAGCGCTACGATGTTACCCGGAGCCGCTTCCTCGACCGGAACCCGGTCGGGCCCCATGTAAACGGATACGCCTTGCAATCGCTCGGTCTTGAATTGTGAAGCGAGTGTTACTTCGGACCCTTTCTTCATGCTGCCCGAGTAAACGCGCCCTACGGCTACGTCGCCGGCGTGCTCGTCGACTTGAATCGCGATTACCATGAATGTTCCCTTTCCTTTCGGGTCGCAATTAATCATGGCTTTACCGTATTCGCTTTCCAGGTCCCCGTGCCAAGTAACCGGGATGCGGTACTTTTGTGCATTATCCGGTGACGGCAAGTGCTTGACGACCATCTCTAGGATGACTTCGTCAACTGGTGCCATCTTCTGCAGAACCTCGTGCTCTTCTTTTGCGCAGTGGTCGTACAAGTCATTGAACGTGATGCCCTTGGCCTTCATGATCGGGTAGCTTATGGCCCACTTGTGGAAGCCGGTGCCGAATGCCACGTTTCCCTTCTCGACGCTAATCATCCACTCTTCCTTGAACTCCTTCGGGCCGTAACTTTCGATGAGCTTGTTCACGCCCATGATGGTCTTAATGAACTTCTCTTGCATTGCCTTCGAGTCGAGCTTGAGTTCGTTAATCAAGCGGTCTACCTTGTTAATGAACACGACCGGCTTGACCTTCTCCTTCAAAGCCTGCCTGAGGACGGTTTCGGTTTGGGGCATGATGCCTTCCACGCAGTCGATTACTAGGATAACCCCGTCAACCGCTCGCATCGCGCGCGTGACGTGCCCGCCGAAGTCAACGTGCCCGGGTGTGTCAATCATGTTAACCAAGTAAGTCGCGTCTTTGTATTCGAACCCGAGCGAGATGTTCGCGGACTTAATCGTAATTCCCCGCGCTTGCTCTTGCTCGTCGTAATCGAGCACGCGCTGCTCGCCGGCTAGCTTTTGTGAGATGAGGCCCGCCCTCGCGAGTAGTGAGTCGCTAAGCGTGGTCTTGCCGTGGTCCACGTGTGCGACGATGCCGATGTTGCGGATGTTTTTAGGCGTCTTCATCAAATTAATGACTTCTTCAACAATGATTTCCTTTCTTGCCATTGACTATCAACTCACTAACTTATTTTTTCTTCCCGCGCTTGCCTTTCTTTTTCGCTTTTTTCTTCGGGGCTTCTGGTATGATTACCCACGCTAGTACGTAAAATAGTGCGCCGGTGCCAAAGCTAGCCAAAGCGAATAAGACCCAAGCTAAGCGGATTATCGTCGGGTCTGCTTCGAGGTACTCGGCGAGCCCCCCGCAAACCCCGCCTATCCTGTAATTCGTTCGCGACAAGTACAAGCGCTTAGCCATTGTGTGCCCCCTACCTCGCGCTTCTGGCAATGCGCTCGATTTCATTACGGCGCTTAACCGAGTAACTATCCGGGTTATTCTCGCTCGCTAGAATGACTTCGTTCGCTAGAGCTTGGCCCAGCGTCAACTTCTTCTTGAACGCGCTCATGATTGCCGCAGTGGACAAATTACGCAAAGCCAAGTCCAACCTGCGCTGCGCGCTTATATCCACCGCCTGCTGGTATGAAACGCCGCCGAAGCGAACCCGCGTGATGTCCTCCGTGGGCGCCGAATTCTCGAGTGCGCGCACGAGCAACTGCACGGGGTTTTGCTTGGTTTTGGACTCGATTTTCTCGAATGCCTCGCGAATCACCTTGAGCACCTTGGCTTTCTTGCCTTGAAGCGACCCGTTCGTGCGAATGATTCGCCCGCTGATCTTCTTTCCGGTGCCGCCGCGCATCAGCTTGTTCGCCAAGCGCTCGACCACGTTAACATTCCGCTTCGCGAACTGCTTGTTCGCGTGCCTCGCGAACGAGTGCGGCTGGTTTACCGGCTTCAAGCACAAGTATTGCGCTAGACTAACGTCGCGCACTTGCACGTCGAAGTCGTATTTGCCGAAGAGCTTGAATTCGGGAGCCGAAGTTTTTGCCTTAACTTCTATGACTTCCTCTTCCTTAGCCTCATCCTTCTTGGACGGCTTCTCAACGGTTTTCTTTTCTTCAATTTTCTTAGCAGCCATAAGTCACTACCTCTTGGGCTTCTCCTTCTTGCCCTTTCTCAACTCATTCAATGAAACATTGTTAACCTGGACCACGCGGTAGCGCACGCCGGGAATCGAACCCATCTGCCCGCGTTGTGAGCCGCCGAGGCCCTCGATGGTTACCTCGTCGTGCTCGTCAATTTGCTCAATCGCCTTATCGCGCGGCACGTGAGCACTGACTTTCTTGCCGTTCTTAATTAATTGCACGCGAACGCACTTCACGATGCCCGAGTGGGGCTGCTTCTGCTCCTTGCCTTCCTTCTTGAGCACGATGCCTTTTGCCTGGGGCGCGCCTTCGAGAGGGTCGAACTTATCCTTAATTTTGAGTGCCTTGCGCTTCCACCACTTTTCGAGCCAGCGATGCTTTTGCCTGCTCTTCTTGAGTTTCCTACCCGCAAATTCTCCCCTAGCCATAATAAATCACCTTAAACGATTTTTAACTTCAATTTGAAATACTTATCCAACAGCTTCCTAGCCCGCTCGGCCTTGCCGCCGCCGCGCCCAATCGCGCGCCCTTTGTCCTCACTCTGGAACCGCACGAACGCGGTCTCGTTCTTCACCTCGACCTTCGACGGCTGCACCGGGGCAAACAAGAACTTCACGAACTCGTTCGCGTCCTCGTCGAAACCAACAATGGAAACTTGCTTGCCGACCGCGCGCGACAAGCGCTCGATGTTAGCGCCGCCCCTGCCCACGGCTTTGCCTAACTCTGCCTTGGGCACCACGAAGACCAGGCTTTCGCCTAAGTCCACCGCGTCCTTTCCGGACGCCCCGGTCTTCGACTCGAGAAGGTTCAATAATTCAATTTCTTGCATGGATAATTTCATTCATTGCACCGCATTCAAGATTTCGGAGTCGCCTTCCTCTAATACGACGAACACGCTCACCGGGAACGGCTTACCGCAGGCAACGCCCAAGTCCAAGCTGGACCCGTTGAATTCAAGCAACGCTACGCTTGACTCGGTGGCCGCTCGCCTAATGTCCAAGCCAGTGTCCTTCGGCAAATTAGCCGCTAGCACCACGAGCTTCGGCTCGCCCCGCAAGCACGCCTTGAGCGAGTTCTTCGCGCCCAACGAGGTCTTGCCGGAGTCAACGCATAATCGAATTGCTTTTGGAATGTCCACATTAATCACTCTCACTAATGAATTGAACCCTTGACTTCACAAATGGTTCTCAAGCCCTAACGGCTTACTCCCCACTTTTACGAAATGTAATCGCAAAAACAGCGTAATAAGAGTGCCCGAATTGCTTTAAAAGCTTTTTCAGTTCACCGAATGTAGGTGAGGTCGGCTTTCGGCTGGTCGGTTTGAATGGCGGGTATGGCTTGCATGTGGGTTTGCTGCTTGGGCATCGCCTTGGCAATGCTCTTTTGAATTAGTTTCACGCGCGCGTCGATTCCCTTTGCATTGAGTTTGCCGTTGAAGTAATCGCCCATTAGCGAGAGCAAGCGCTTGGCTCCTTTTGCGTCGAGTTGCTCGCCCGTGGTTTGTACGAGTAAGCAAGCGCCTGTTAGCCCGACGGTCGGGGCGAGTGCGGGTAAGAGCCCTGCCATCCCAACGATTGGAATGACTTTAATCGGGCAGTGCTTTGCGCCCACCTTCGCGAAATCGCGGAAGGTTTTCGGGTCGCTTGCCGCGCAGTAAACAAGGGGCGTCTTCTTGGCTTTTTCTCCGGCGTAGCCCGCCATTGAAAAGACGCGTTTCACGCCCATTCTCTTCGCCAGTTCCAGGACTGCGAATGATAATTCGTATTGACCTTCAACGGTCAGCGGCTGTAAGTCCCCGCGCAGGAATATTACGTTTTTGTTGTTGATTTTCGCGTGGTTGAATTTGAAGGTGAACGCTTTTAGTTTGCCTTTCTTAGTCGCCAGGGTTTGGTTCGGGAAATGCGGTGAGTAAGCGGTTGCAATGCGCTTGGCTTTCAGTAATTTAGCGGCGTGGTCCACCGCGAGCTTGCTGACCAAGCCGATGCCGGGCAAGCCGACTACTAGCGTAGCGTTTTTGAATTTCTTTTTTCCGCCCGTGATGCGGGTTTCGGCGAGCACTTCTAACTCAACACTTCCAAAACGCGGCAATTAACCTTGGCGTGCCCTCCTTTGGGCTCGACTATGATCTTCCCGCACTTAGAGCACTTGATTTCGCTCTTCGAGTCGCCGTAAACGATTGCGTCTTTGCCGCATTCGCATTGGATTCTTAAGAATTTGCTCATATTGTTTATCACTTCTTTAATTCCGCTTTCTTCTTCATGCGGCCGGTAATCGTGCGCTCGTGCTTCTTCTTGCACACCTGGCATTCGAGCATGATTTTGTTCCTGATGCCTTGCTTTTTTACTTTAGCCTTGCCTTTTACTTTGCCGTGGTAGCCCGCGAGCTTGCGTTTGTGCCTTCGCGTTCCCAACGCCATCTTGCGGCCCGGCTTGATTTTCGTCGTAGTGACCTTGACTTTGTGCACGGTCGTCTTCCTGCACTTCGGGCAGTAAGTCTTCTTGGTTTTTGGAACTAACACTTGGAATCACCGTTTTTCAGCGGCTTTACGCTTTACTAATAATGCCGCGATTTTATCCGGCAACGCTACTTCCGCGCCCTTGGAATACGGCCCGTAGCTAGCGTTGTCAACACCAACAAATTGGGGCAAGTCCATTAAAACCCTTACTCTTACGCCTTTAGAGGATTGTTTCACGCTCTCAACGCGTGAAATCGATGCGCGCTCTCCGTCGTAATCATTGAACACTTGAACGAGTGTGGAATACAATTTCTTTTCTTGTTTGGTTAGGCCTTCGCCGTCCAATACCTCGTTAGAAGAGTCCTTTAACGCCTTGAAAACGATTTTTTGTTTCCTCCGCTCGAACAGCGAGTTGAACACGCCCGCACTGTTTTCGAATGCCTTAGCGTCATCCAAGTTGAAGCCGTTCGAGAGCTTGTCCTGCAAGCGCTTTAAGTAACCGCCGTAACTAGAGTAGTAATCCTCGGGTAATACCTTTAGTGAAGGGTCGTGACGCTCTTCCAGTTGCGCTGAACGCAATGACTCGTAACTCAATTCCACTTTACAAAACCCACCTTAAAAATCGACTATTACTCATTTGCCGGTGGATTTATTTAACCCTTCCCCCGCACGAAACGCCTTTTAACCGATTCATCCCCTATTTTATTCGAGGAGACTTTGTTTGACTGAAGAAAAGGAAAAGAAGCCGTTCAGGCTCACTGAAGAAGAGATTGCGGAAGAGGAGCGCGAGGCCAAGGGCAAAGGCGAAGATTGGGGCACCGCGGACTTCTTGTTCACGAAAAGAGAGCTTAGTAAGATGAGGGACGCTACCCCGAGTATACCCCCTGCGTTATTACGTAAGGCCATGAACGAGGCTAACTCAAAAGCAGAATCCGGCTCGAAAATCAGCTTACCGGAAAAGCAAGAACCCGAAACGCCAAAAGAGCAAGAGCCTGAAAAGCCGGAAGAGCGAGACCCTGACTTTATTTCGAATTCGGAAGCCGTCCTGCAAGAATTCGCCCCAAAGAGCGATGTTGACCCAGTGAACAAGAATAACGCAGTTGACTCTTTAGAAGGCAGTGACTTTTACTTTTCGAATGGCTACGAGCCAATACAAGAGAGCGAGAGCACTAAAGAGTTGCTAGCCTCCGCGGTTGGTGGAAGTGCAATATCCTTACGCGAATTAACCAGGCGAATCAACAACGCCTCTCCGAAGGAAGCCAGGAACATTCACGATGCTTTACTGCACCAAGGGTACTCGCCAGCCTTGTTGGGCGCTAGTTTGGATGTTAAATCGGAAGTGCGCGACGGTAAGGCGCGCGTGACCGCTTCATTCGATTTGGAAAAAGCATTAGCCGGGGCGAGTAAGCAAATCGACTTGATTCGCGCTTTAAAGAAGGTTGCGGGTAACCGCGCGCGAATTGAATTAAACGAAAAAAACGGCTTGCTCAATTTAATGGTATCCGGTGAGGTGCCCGAGGAGCACGACTTACGAGGTCTCTTGCACCCGGAATCCGAGCACTTGCGCACCATGCGTTCGCTGCTTAAAGTCGCCGACGAGCACGCCCAAAGAACGGTTAGAGAAAGGCATTAAAAAGTCATTTCCCTCTTTTGTTTAATTGGTGTTATTCTAAAATGCGTGAACCGAGTGTTGAGGCTAAAGTAGCGTGGAATGAGGGTAAAGAGATTTTGAATGGTTTACCCTCTCCTTTGCGTAAGAGTTTGTCCATCGGTGAAGGCGAGAATGTTTTCGACCGTTATTATTCTACTGCCGGCGAGGGTGGTGCCGGCGCTTTCGGCGCTCGCTTCAGCCTTAAAGAGGCGGGGGTATCCTACTTGAACGCAGAGCAACGCATGTCCCTGAAGAAGATAGCAACGGAGCACGGCGTCAAGTTCCGCAAACACGAAGGCGGAGTCCTCGAATTCAACCGCCAGGGATTTAATATTGAAGCCCACTTTGCCGAGGGTGCGAAAGAAGCTAAAGAACGCGAGGAATTGAAGGGAGTAATCCCTTCGGCTTTGCCCCACGAGCACGGCGACGTTCAAGCAGT
>CAYZDE010000014.1:0-3611 GCA_964477205.1 Microcaldota archaeon | reverse complement strand
TCGAGCGTCTCTCCGCCCATTTCAACGATTATTGCTTTCTTCAAGCGCACGCTTTCCTTCCTGCGCCAAGAGAAAGCCACGGCATTACTAAGCGGGTTGAAGTTAGGGTGCTTAACCGTCGCGGCGAGCAAGCCCGTGCCGCCGTGCAGCGAGTCGGGCAGGCGAATGAGCCGGGCCAAGTCCAAGGTTACCTGCGCGTCAGGGTTCAAAGCGTACTTCGCGCGCACCGACTCGAAAACGCGTTCCCATGCCTTCTCCATCCCGGTGAACGCGTCCCAATTCCCTTTAGCCAGCAAGCTCAACACTCGCTCCTTGTCCTTGAACACTTTCGATATTTTCGGCTCACGCAAGCCGTAAGCGCGCAGTGCGTCCTTCGAGTCGAAAGCGTGCACTGCCTCATCATAAAATCGTTTTCCCCAGCCGAGTGACTGCGCGCTCGGACCCCTTAACACTTTAACGCGCCCGTCACGCACCTTGCGCAGCATTGACTTAGGGCCTTTAGTGTATTCGAGTAGTTCGCGGCGGGCTTCCTGCTTCAAGTCGTGAACCGCTTCCGCACGCACGTGGCAGTGATACCCCTTGTTTCCGCTGAAAACGAGTAAGGTGTCCTTCTTCGAGAAGCCGAAGTCGGCTTCCAAGTAATTCTCTTTTAGCAGTATCGTGTCGTCGAGTATGGCTTGCAGGCACTTCGGGCACAATAGCGCGGAGTGCTCTTTTTCATAGTGCTCTTTAGGCAAGCGCGGCTCGTCGAAGTCAAAGATGAGGTCCGCCCCCAGCCAATCCTTGCGCTCCATTGGCCGCGCGCCCGGCAATGAGTAATAAGCCGCTGAGTAAGAAGCGTACAACGGCGCCTGCGACTTGAAGTAATAGTCAAAGTCGCGGTTTGAAGTGAACGCTTTGTGCCTGAAATCGATTTTCTTTTCAAAGCCGAAGCCGAACTCCCGCTGGGCGAAACCAGGCGGCAGCGGCGGCTGCTTGCGAGCGTAATACTCCTCGAATTTTCGATTCTGCGTCTCCGACTCCTCCTCGGGCAACGGGCGCACTCGCTTTCCTCGGCGAGCCCTTGGTACGCGAGGGTGCGGCAAGACAATCGCACTCCCTCGTGCTTGTAAACCCAGTCGATTACCCCTTTTGCCTCGCGTGAAGTGAACGCGTCGTTACCCTTAGCGCACCTCTCGGCGTAATCCTTTAACTCGTCGAGGGCGCGTTCCTTGGGCACGCTATCCGCGCACAATGCAATCGCGATGGTCATTGCCGCGTAATACCTTTTTCCCTCGCCGACTCCCTGGCGCAGCCGCTGGATGCAAGGGAGTGAATACAAAGACCCTTTGAACCGGTTCGCCGGGCGCACCAAACGCGCTGCAGCGGGCTTCAAGTCATTGGCAACGCGCTCAACACTCTTTGGGATTTTTTTCGTTTTATTGGAATAATGCTTAATCCTCTCTTCCAGTGAATGCTTGAATGCGTTGGTTAGCGCGTGCTCTTCCAATTGAACTCGGCCGTTCTCAACATCCTGCTTAACGAGGCCGCGCGCACCCCTCGCGTAGTCTAACACGCTGACCGTATAGCCGCCTCCGTTCAGCTTAGCGCTAGGGTAGAATTCGCGTATCACCGATAAGTAATCCGATTGGCTCTCGCGCACCAACTGCTTTGCGTAAGCCCGCGCCTTATTCCTCGCGAACCGCTTTAAGGCGGCCGAGTCGCTTAAAGCGTAAACGAGCAGCCGCTCCAGGGCGTAAGCGCGCACTGATTGTTCAGCTGAAAATTCGGGGGAGCGCGGAGTTGAATGCAAGGTGGCTTCAACGCGCTCGCTCACGCTCTCGAGTTCGCTTTCACTGAACGAGGCATTCTTCAAGTAGGCGCGCGACGCGCTCAAGAATGGATACCTCGCGATTAACTTTGCCTCTTCCAAGAGGGTTTATCTCCCACCGATTTATATTTTTTCGAACTCGAAGTCTACTTTCTGCGTTGCCTCGGTCCAATTCAACTCGAACGACTTCGTTGTCGGAGTAGTTGTTTGGGCCGGCGGAACCGCGGTTAGCACTACCGTGTCGAGTATTAAGTCTTTATCGTTTACCACGCGCACTTGCACTATGATTACCTCGTTTTCCTGGTTGCCTTCGTTCAAGAACTCGCAAGCCCCTTGAACAAAGTATTTGTTCCCGGTTACCTCTGGCACGATTCGGCTCGGCTGTAGCCCGAACCAAGCGGGCTCGGTTTTGTAATCTTCGAACAAATAGCAATTAACTTGGCCACTGCCCGACGCGCCGAAAACGAACCACATTAATACGAGTATAATCCCGGCGAGCAATGCGTACCTGGTGAATTTGCCTTGGTCTCCCTTTGCGCTGGTTGCCAGGCCGCCGACCGAGCCCAGCGCGCGGCTAATCAAGTTCATCCAACCGCTCGGAGAAGCCATTTTCTTTAGCGTCTCGTTCGTTGCCTCGTTCCAGCCCTTCTCGTGCTTGGGCACCTTGTTAATTCCCGTGGGCATGCCGAGTGCGGCGTCCACTTCGAACTTGAATGACTCCCCTGCAATGTCAACCCAAACCCTGTAAGTTGGAATGTACATTTTTGAAATAGCTGAAATAGACACTTGCTCCGGCTTGATTCCGCCCACGTGAGCCGCAATCTTCGTGGCCGCAACGCCCTTCACTTCACCGAATGAAATCGCGGTTCGCTCGACTTCAACCTTTGCGCCTTTCATGGTTTCCCGCGACTTGTTGATCGGGCGGTCGAGTAGCATTAAAATAAAGTCGTTTAGCTCCCCGGTAAACGCGTTCAACGCGGTCTTTCCGGTAGGAGTTGCCCCCGAGCCGGCTATAATGTCGAAGCTGAACATCCAGTACGGCGTGTAAGCCAACCGGATGTCGTGAACCTTGAAGTCCTTCCATCCGCGGTGCTGTAACTCCTTTTGGATGATTCCAAGCGCGACCTCGGGAGTCAAGCGCGCCTCCAATGATTGGGAATCCAACAACATGAATAAAGTGTTGGCGCGCGGCATTAAAAAAAGGATTCGTTCAAACCAAAAATATTTTTTTAATCCTTAAACCGCCTTTAAATTCGATTCAAGGCATAATACCATTTGGACATGGCGGCTCGAATGAGAAGTAGAATGCGCGGCGAATTAGTGCCTAGAGAGCTAGCGCCGGCTTACGAGCGCGTAGCCGCCCAACCCCGCATTCGCGAGTTACTCAACGAGTTAAAGCGCATTAACGCAAGTGACTCAAAGCGCCGTAAAATCGGCGGGCCGACGCGTGATTTGGCTGAAACCGTCTTTAAGGAGCCCCCTTTATTCGGTTACTTGAATGACGAGGAAATGGGCCGCTTCCTCGATTACGCGCACAAAGAGGATGCAGAGCCCGGCGCCTTCGAGAACAAGCGGTTACTACAAGAATTCGGGCGCGCCGTGTACAAAGGCCTGCAAGAGCAAGTGAAAGCGCCCGGAAAGAGCGACCCCGGCTTCGAGCACTTCAAAAAGAAATTCGGGCACTGGCCGGCTAACATAAAGAGCGGAGAGCCGAACGCGTTGGGGTGCGCATCGCACGCCATAGCAGTTGCCCTACTCGCGGACCACGCAGGATTGAAAACAGGAGTGATAGATCTGCCCC
>CAYZDE010000013.1:0-19304 GCA_964477205.1 Microcaldota archaeon | reverse complement strand
TTTAGCAGGGCGTCGAATAATGGCTCGGGCGCTTCGAGGCGAGAGTCGAACTCGGGGTGGAACTGCGTGGCCATGAAGAATTTCTTGTCCGGTAATTCCATGACTTTCATAATCTCGCGTTTCGGGTCCCTTCCCGAGAACTTGATTCCCTTTGCTTCCAGTTCCGGCACGAGCTCGGGGTTGATTTCGTACCTGTGCCTGAATCGCTTTGAAATAATTTCCTTGCCGTAAGCATCGAACGCTTTCGTTCCCTTGATTATCGTTACGTCGTGCGCGCCCAACCGAAGGGTTCCGCCTAAATTCTTTAACCCGTCTTTTTCGGGCAGGATGCATACGACCGGGTGCTTTGTGTCCGGGTTTATTTCATTGCTGTCCGCGTCAGGCCAATCCATTACATTCCGCGCGAATTCGATTACCGCTAATTGCATCCCGTAACACAATCCAAGGTACGGGACGTCGTGCTCGCGCGCGTATTTAATCGCAGTAATGATTCCCTCGACTCCGCGGCTGCCGAAGCCGCCGGGAACCACGAAAGCATCGAAGCCCGCCAAATCCACTTTATTCGATTCGATTTCTTCGGCGTTCACCAGCACATCATCCAACTCCACGTCATTGTGTACTGCCGCGTGCGCGAGTGCTGCGAAAACGCTTTTGTAAGTGTCCTTCATGTTAGCGTACTTGCCGATTACCGCGATTCGCTTCTTCACCTTGCCCGAACCGATTTTTTTGACGAGTGCTTTCCATTCTCCCCAATCCGCTTCCCCGAGGTCAAAGCCCATTTTCATTGCAACGGCTTCTTCAATGCATTGCTTTTCGAGTAATTCCGGCAACTCGTAAACGCTGTTCAAGTTCGGGGAGCAAAATACGGATTCCTCCTTAACATTACAGAACAACGCGATTTTCTTCCTCGTTTCGTCTTGAATATTTTTATTCGAGCGGGCGACTAGGAAGTCCGGTGAGATTCCCCTTGACAATAATGCCTTCACCGAGTGCTGCAGCGGCTTTGTTTTCTCCTCGCCGGTTATCGCCAAGGGCACGAGCGCAACGTGAATGAACGCGGTCTCGCCGCGCTCGCGTTCGAATTTCATTTGCCTTATGGCTTCGAAGACCACGTCGCTCTCGATGTCGCCGACCGTGCCCCCTACTTCCACTACCAATAATTCGCAGCCGGTGACTTCCGCTGCCTTTTCTATTTGATGCTTTATCTCGTTCGTGACATGCGGAATAACTTGCATGGTCTTGCCGAGGTACTCCCCGCGGCGCTCCTTCTCGATGACATTAGCGTACGCTGAGCCCATCATCAAGTTTTGCTCGCGAATCGAGATTACGTTAAGGAAGCGCTCGTAATTTCCGAGGTCGAGGTCGCACTCGAAGCCGTCGCGCGTCACGAAGACTTCGCCGTGCTCGAACGGGTTCAAAGTGCCGGCGTCGCAATTGAGGTAAGGGTCGATTTTCATTTGCGCTACGTTTACTCCGCGAGCCTTCAATAGCTTGGAGAGAGACGAGGCTAGAATGCCCTTCCCTAGGCCGGATAAAACCCCACCCGTAACGAACAAAAACTTAGACATACGGAATCAAATAACCACAAGCAACTTAATTAACTTTATCCCCAATTCGAGTCATGAAGGTCGCAGTCGGCTATAGCGGGGGAGTGGACAGTACCTATGCGGCCCTGGATTTGAAGCGCGCGGGTCACGAAGTCCTCTGCCTCACCCTCGACTTGCACGAAGGAGTGGACCTTGAGAAAGCGCGCGCTTCCGCAAAAGCGAACGGCCTTGAATGGGAGGCTTTGCCTTGCCGCAACGCCTTCAAGAAGATAACCGACCAATTCTTCGATTACTACGCGCGTGGCTTGACCCCGAACCCGTGCCTTTACTGCAACCAAAAAATAAAGTTCGGCTTCCTTCTCGACGCTGCTCGCGAGCGGGGATGTGAGCGCCTCGCAACCGGGCATTACGCGCGCGCGGTTAACGGGCGCATTCACAAGGCTGTTGACGCGTCCAAGGACCAATCGTACGCCTTCGCACTCGTCAAAAAAGAAGCTCTCCCTTTCATTCTTCTCCCGATGGGCGGGAAAGAGAAAGCCGCAGTGAAGCGCGCTTTGAATTGGAAAGGCGGCGAGAGCCAGGACTTGTGCTTCGCCACCTCGCGATTAGCAGCACTAGAAGAAAAACTACCAAAGAAAAAAGGCGTTTTCCTTTACAATGGAAAACAAGTCGGTGAGCACGATGGGGCGTGGTTTTATTGCATCGGGCAGCGCCGCGGCGTCGGCAGCGAGCGGTTGTTCGTTAAGGAAGTGAATGTGAAGGATAATTTCGTGGTATTAGCTAAAAGAAGCGAGTTGTTTTGTTCTTCGTTCACGGTACGCGGGTTTAACCTTCATGGCGACTTGCCTGAGGAAGTGGATTTAATTGTCCGCCACCGCCAGGAGCCAGTGCGCGCCAGAGTCGAAGGCAATCGCTTTACTCCCCTAGCACCGTTGTGGGCGCCAGCTCCCGGTCAAGTAGCCGGTGTTTACGACGGCGATTTACTCATTGGCGGCGGAATCATCGACCTAGTGGACTACGAAAACGCTTTTTAATGCGGTTTGACCATTGTTTTAGAGTATGGCTGGTACGCAATTCGAAATGATTACCCAGCAACGCTGGTCGGCGTTGCGGGCTTCGCAAACCGAGCGGGTTTGCTTAGTTATCATTAAGTGAGTCGCGCCAGCCCATGCGACGGTTTCTATATTCGGTGGTTAGTAGTGGAAAAATTTGAGCCCAAGAAAATCGAGGCGGAAATAAGGCAGTACTGGGAAGACAAGCAGATTCCCCAAAACTTGTCCAAGCACCGTGAGGGCAAGCCAAAGTTTTTCCTGCTGGACGGCCCGCCTTATGTTAACGCCGCTGCTCACGTTGGCCACGTGAAGACCACGGCTTGCAAGGACGTTTGGACCCGTTTCAAGTACATGCAGGGATTTGATTGTTACATCCAGCCCGGCTTCGACTGCCACGGGCTTCCGGTGGAGGTAGTGGTCCAGAAAGAGTTAGGCGTTCACACGAAGAAGGACGTGGAGCGCATTGGAATCGACAAGTTCGACCAAGCGTGCCTAGAGAAGATACTCCACAATGAGAAAGCGTGGATGGATTATTACAAGGATTTAGGCGCTTGGCGCGCTTACTTCGAGCCTTATTTCACTTACAAGAATTATTACATTGAGAGCGCTTGGTGGACCCTAAAGCGGTTGCAAGAGAAGGGACTCTTGCGCCAAGGCGAAACGCCCACTCACTGGTGCCCGAAGTGCGAGACCGTGCTCAGCGGGTACGAAGTGAGCGACTCTTACAAGGACGTCACTGACCCGTCGGTTTACCTCAAATTCAAGGCGAAAGGCATTGACAATGAATTCTTCCTCGTGTGGACTACCACGCCGTGGACGCTCCCGTCGAACGTAGCGCTATTCGTGCACCCCAAGGAAAAGTACGTGAAAGTTAAGGTCGGCGGAGACCACTTGATCCTCGCTAAGAAACTCGTTGAAAAGGCCTTGAAGGAAAAGCTCGGTTTGGATTATGAAATCGTTGAAGAGTTTGACGGAGCGGACTTGGACGGCCGCGAGTACGAGCCCCTCCTCGAAGTCGACCAGCAGAAGGCGCTCGGGGATAAGGCGCACCGCGTTTACTTGAGCATTAACATCCTCAAGAACAAGAAGTACAAGAAGCACAAGCTCACTAACGCGGACTGCGAAGAGTTTGAAGAGTTCGTCACTATGAATGACGGCACGGGCATTGTTCATTGCGCGCCCGGGCACGGCTCTAGCGACTATTTCATCGGCGTGCATTACGGCTTGCCCGCCGTATCCCCCGTGAACGAGCAAGGTCGTTTTACCCAGGAAGTTAACGGGTTCGAGGGAGAATTCGTGAAGGACGCGGACGCGCGAATCGTCGAATTACTCGACTCGCAAGGAAAGCTCCTCGGGAGCGAGCGCATCACCCACTCTTACCCGTTGTGCTGGCGCTGTAAGACACCGCTCATCTTCCGCTTGAGCAAGCAGTGGTACCTCTCCGTGGACTACATTAAGAAAAGGATGCTCAAAGCGAACGAGGAAGCGAAGTGGATGCCTGAATTCGGCAAGTCCGCGTTCCACAATTGGCTCGAGAACAGCACGGATTGGTGCATCTCGCGCCAGCGCTATTGGGCCATTCCCATGCCAATTTGGGTGTGCGAAGATTGCGGCCGCTTCAAGGTAATCGGCAGCTTGGACGAGCTGCGCGCGAAGGCGTTAAAGGACCCCGGCGAGCTGGACGACTTGCACCGCCATAGCATTGACCACATTCAGTTAAAGTGCTCTGCTTGCAAGGGCAAGATGAACCGAGTGCAAGACGTATTCGACGTTTGGTTTGACTCAGGCATCGCGCCTTGGGCTTCCCTCGGCTATCCTTACCGGAACAAGGAGTTATTCGAGTCCATGTTCCCGGTTGACTTAATCAACGAGTCGCAAGACCAAGTGCGCGGGTGGTTTTACACTTTATCATTCGCCGCCATGGCTACGCATGAGAAGCCCGCGTTCAAGAGCGTGGCAATGATGGGCTGGGTCGTGGACGAGAAAGGCGACAAGATGAGTAAGAGCGTCGGCAACGTGATTTGGGCGCGCGACGGAATCGAAAGGCTCGGCGCCGACGCAATCCGCTTGTATTACTGCTCTGAAATCGCGCCGTGGAGCGTGCAAAAATTCTCTTTGAATACCGGGCGCGATGCAACGCGGGCATTAAACGTGCTCTGGAATACTTACCAGTTCTATGAGGCATACGCGCCGGAAGGATTCACTCCTTCGAAAGAGTTTACTCCATCCCGGCCTGAAGACGCCTGGGTCATCTCACGCGTTAATACAATAACCGCGGAAGTGGCCGCCCACCTTGAGAACTTTGAGTTCCACCACGCGGGTCGCAAGCTCTCGGACTTCGTTCTCAATGATTACTCGCGCTGGTACGTGAAACTCGTGCGCGAGAGGCTGAATGAAGGCGACGAATCCGTGGCGAACACCATGCACTACGTGCTAAGCGCGGTCGTGCGATTGCTCGCGCCCATCGCGCCTTTCATAACAGAGCGCATTTACTCTCGGCTCGGCGGCGCATTGGAAAGCGTACACTACGAAATTTACCCTGCGAAGGACGAGTCTAAAGTTGACGCTGAACTAGAGGAATTAATGTGCATTGCCCAGCGGGCTACCGAGGCAACGCGCGCTCTACGAAAGGAAGCGAATTACAAGCTCCGTTGGCCTTTAAAGGCAATGAGCGTTTCCGGCCCTAACTCCTCTGAGCTGGTCGAGCGGCTGGGTAAAGTATTGGCTAAAGCTAATAATGCACTTGAAATCGAAGTTGCGGGTGAAGGTGAGAAGGAGTTCGACGGCGGAGCCGTGTCAATCAATTGTACGCTAACCGAAGAAGTCAAGTCCCTTGCCTTGCTGCGTGAAGTCGCACGGGCAGTGCAATCTTCGCGAAAGCAAAACGGCTTTGAAGTGAGCGAGCGCATTCGCGTTGAATACTCCGGAATTGAAATCAAGGGCCTCGCGAATTCGGTTGGCGCGAGTAAAGCTAACCTGGTCGACGAGCCGAATGGAGAGTTCGAGGTAATCGTGGAAGTCGCGGAGTTGTGCGGCGCTCCGGTTATCGTGAAGTACTCTCGCGCCTAGCGCCGGCGGTAAGCACGCTTCGGAACTTCGTACAATCGGTACTCTAAGTTCGCCTTGAAGCCGAAAGCGTGCTCTATGCTGCCCGTAGCCCCTTCGGGATTGGCGTTGCAGCCCGCGATGGCCCGGTCGTAACTATCACGAATTCCCGTCTCGATTAGCCACGCTTCATTCTTGGTTTTCGCGTTTTGCCTTACTTCCGGCTTATTGGCTATTGCATACCAGCGAGGGTCGAGGAAGTGCAGGGAGTAGCCCTCCACTGCAAGGTGGTCCCTGACCGCTTTAATTAATTGGCGAGTGCACGAAGCGTGGGTCTTCCTAACCCCCGCGTGTTCGTCGTAGTGCTCTCCCGAAGCGGGCGACGCATTGGATTGTAATTGCGTGACTATCGCGCGCCCGGTTTTCTTGTCCAAGTAAACGGATAAGTGCCCCGCGCTCCCTGGAATCGTTTGCTTTTGAACGTCCATTGCGTTGAACGCTTTTGCGTGCTCTTGGTGCGGGAGGTATACGAAGGTGCGGTGCTTTTTCAGGTTAACCCTTTCTTCCCCGCCGTCTCTTGTTTTTCCCTGCCTACTAACGCCTTTCAACAAGTCGGGTAATAATCGGGGGAGCTGGTTTTCTACCATTAATATGGCGAACGATTTGCCCGGCTGGGACTTAAATTCTTTCTCTTTTGTTAAGCCGTGCGAGTGAACTAATCGATACCCTTCCATCCCGTCTTTGAGCAAGCGCGCGTAGTCGGCCGGTTCGACGCTCGTCATAGGCTTTCTTTTTGCCATGTAAACTTATTATTGAATGCGAATGGTTTAAAGGGTTTTTAGCGAAGAACTAGTATGGTTCTAGACAATTCCAAGCAGGAGAACTTTTCCGAGTGGTACCTTGAAGTAGTGCAGAAAGCGGGCTTAATGGATTACACTCCGGTACAAGGCTCGATGGCCATTCGCCCGCGCGGTTACTTTGTCTGGGAGAAAATTCAAGAATTCCTAGGCCCGGTCTTCAAGAATGGCGGCGTGCAGAACACTTACTTCCCTTTATTCATTCCGCGTTCGCTACTCGAAAAGGAGTCAGCGCATTTCGAGGGCTTCGTGCCGGAAGTCGCTTGGGTAACGAAAGGCGGGAACAAGGAGCTCGACGAGCCATTGGCTTTGCGCCCGACCAGTGAGACCATCATGTACCCGATGTTTTCTAAGTGGGTTTCATCGCACCGCGACTTGCCGTTGAAGGTGAACCAGTGGTGTAACATCGTCCGTTGGGATACGAAGGCACTCAAGCCGTTCATTCGCTCTAGAGAATTCCTCTGGCAGGAAGGCCATACCGCGCACTCAACGAAAGAAGAAGCCGAGAAGCAAGTGCGTGACGCTTTGGATTGGTACAAGCGCGTTTGCGAGGAAGTCCTGGCAATGCCCGTACTGCAAGGCGTGAAGAGCGACGCTGAGAAGTTCCCGGGAGCGGATTACACTTACACCATCGAGGCCCTAATGCCGGACGGTAAGGCGCTTCAAAGCGGAACCAGCCACCTCCTCGGCCAGAGCTTCGCCAAGATGTTCAACATAAAATTCAAGAACGCGGAAGGCGGCGAGGATTTTGTTTGGCAGACCTCGTGGGGCGTTAGCACCCGGCTAATCGGGGGCATGGTCATGATGCACTCCGATGACCGGGGCTTAGTCCTGCCGCCTAAAGTCGCATTATTACAAGTGGTGTTCGTCCCAATCTTCAAGACGGAGGAAGACAAGGCATTAACCGTCCTCGCTTGCAAGCGCCACGCGAAAGCCCTTGAAGAAAAGGGATTGAGTTGCCTAGTGGACGACAGCGACCACACCCCCGGGTGGAAGTTTAACGAATGGGAATTCAAGGGCGTGCCCGTGAGAGTGGAAATCGGCGTGAAAGACCTAGCCAAGACGGGCGCGACCTTGGTCCGCCGCGACACCCTGGAGAAAGAATTCGTACCCGACGCGGAAGTCACGGAGAGAATCGAGTCATTAATGCAATTGATTCAAGCGTCCTTACTCGAAAAAGCTAGAGCTTTCGTTGCCGAACGCACTTTCGACGTTTCCTCTTTCGAGGAATTCCGCGAGGCAATCGAAGAGAAGAAGGGATTCGCGCGCTGCCAGTGGTGCGGTGACGCATCCTGCGAGGAAGCGATTAAAGATGAAACCGGGGCGACTATCCGCCTAATGCCTTTCGACTCGAAGGAAGGTGGGAAGTGCGTTTACTGCGGAAAGAAAGGCCGAAGCACTGCTTACTTTGCGCGCTGTTACTAGAATTAGTTTTTCTTGCCCTTTATCTTAACGGTTATCGCGCCTGCCAGCTGATTGCGCTCGCTCTTCGAATAAGTTAAAGCGTTCAACTCGGTCAAGCGCTCCTTGTTCTCCTCGAAATTATCCGCGAACTTGTCCGGGTACTCGCGAATCAACGCTTTAGCCGCGGTGTTAACGTGTTTTCCTTTTTGCCTGCCCATTAATATCACCTAATAAATTTGACTAACCGTTTTTGGGTGAATAAAGCATTTAAATCCTTCGAATACTCCTTAATCTACCATGGAGCCAGTTAACGAAGTCGTAGGAAGGCTACGCGAGCACGCGGAAAAAAACAAACTAGTTGCTCACGATGTCGGCGAGCGATTGCACATAATCACGGACCCGCAGCGCTTCGAAGAGTTGAAGTCGGAGTTAGGCAAGCTCACGAGCACAGAACACGGCTTCAAGCAGAAAACCACCGGAGCCGACCAATTATTGCTAGCCCGTTCCAATTACCGCGAAGGATTCAAGCGCGCTCTGAATTTGTTTACCAATAAATTTGAAATCAAGCTCATTCGCACCCGCAAGACCGAGGGATCGGGAGATTTGTCCCGCTCTACTTACCTATCCTTTTCCGCTCCCAATAACCACGAGGTAACCGAAAAGCAACTCAAACAATTCACGGGCTTGTTGAGCAAGTACGCCTTAAAACAACAGATAAAAGGATAGCCCCGGGCAGGATTCAGAACGAAACTTTTCTTTCCCGAAAGAAAAGTATTCATCAAAAGAAAGGGAGTTAGTATTGTATAGCCCCGGGCAGACTCGAACTGCCGTCTCCAGCTTCAAAGGCTGGCATCCTTGGCCACTAGACTACGGGGCTACAGTGACTCATTTGAGTTGAAAACCATTAAATTACTTTGTTTAGTAATTAAATCGGTGGTTTTACAATGC
The DNA here is from genome assembly GCA_964477205.1 of Microcaldota archaeon. GTDB lineage: Archaea > Micrarchaeota > Micrarchaeia > Norongarragalinales > Norongarragalinaceae > UBA93. Next base: position 10,451 of record CAYZDE010000013.1, on the reverse strand, counting down.
GTAGGAGATTCCCAAATTTCTTTAACGACTTATTCAACGACGACTTCTTCAAGGACTTCGAGCGCCTAGCAGCAGACCTAGAGAAGCGCAGCTTCGAAGCGCGAGAGCAAGGCAAACCATTGGTTTACGGCGTAAACATGTCTATCGGCCCGGACGGCAAGCCCCAAATCCGTGAGTTCGGCAATGCCCGCCGCCCGAACTCCCCTAGGGAACCGTTAGTAGACGTGATTAACGGCGAAAAGGAAGTCGTCGTCATCGTTGAACTCCCTGGAGTGGACAAGAAACAATTAAAGCTGCACGTGGAGAACGAAGAGCTAAGCGTCAGCGTGGACGACCCGTCAAGGCCTTTCGCGCGCATAATCAAGTTGCCGGCTAAAGTAAAGAAGAATGAGAGCAAGGCGGCGTTGAAGAACGGTATGCTCGAAGTAGTTCTGCCGAAAGTCAAAGCCAGCAAGCCGAAAGGCAAGACCATCAAAGTCGACTAATGCGATTATTTTTTCTTTATGTAATCCGCCAGGGTCGGCTCAGAGGCGTCGCCGGACTTAGTAACCTTAGAGTGCGGCAAAACCGAGTCGGTTTCAGGAACCAATAGCGTCACGCCTAATGCGTACTCTATCTTCGTAGCATTATCCGGCGCCGGCTTTGCCCGGCCATCCTCGAACGACTTGATTTCACTCTCGTGCATGGAGACTTTCTTCGCCAAGTCCTCGCGGCGCAACCCCTTAGCTTGGCGGGCTTTAATGATAATTATCGAGTAATCCTCGTGCAATACCATTTTGCGTTTAGGCGGCCTGGGTGAATACTCGCGCGCCGGCGGCCTATACTCATCGAATAACTCTAATTTTCGCCCGTAATTAGCGCAACGCTGGCAAACCGCCATTCTCGCGCCTTCCACTGCCGCCGTACCAATGGCTTGCCTTTTACCACAAACGCCGCAATCAGTCATATCGCCCACCAAAGCTTTTAACGAGGTTAGCATTAAAGTTGTTTCGGTGGATGATGATGGGAGCTAAGGATTTAAAATCACTTTTAGAGCCCGAACGCGTTCGGGTAGAAGAGCTCCGCGGCGTACTAGCAGTGGACGCGTTCAACACGCTCTACCAATTCATTTCGACGATTCGAGGGCCAAACGGCGCTCCCCTTTCGGACTCGCAAGGCCGGGTAACCAGCCACTTGAGCGGCTTATTCTACCGCTCTTGCTCTTTACTCGAGAAAGGAGTGCGCCCGGTATACGTTTTCGACGGCAAGCCGAGTGAGTTAAAAGCGCGCACAATAGCCAAGCGCATTGAGAAGAAAGTGGAAGCCGAAGAGTTAATGCGCAAGGCAATTCAAGAAGGGCGCTTAGAGGATGCCGCCCGCCTGGCCCAACGCACCTCGCACTTGACGGGCGAAATGGTGGAAGAAGCAAAGCGCCTTCTTGGCTTAATGGGGCTGCCGTTCGTTCAGGCGCCTTCCGAGGGTGAAGCGCAGTGCGCTGCCATGGCTTCGCAGGGAATCGTGGACGCGGCGGCGACCCAGGACTTCGACGCATTGTTGTTCGGCGCGCCTTTACTCGTGCGTAACCTAACGCTAGCCGGGCGCAGGCGGTTGCCCCGCTCTAACGCAATGGTTGAAGTTCTCCCCGAGCGTTATTCGCTCGAAGCTAATTTGAAGCGCCTTGAAATCTCGCGGGAGCAACTCGTTTGGGTGGGCTTATTGTGCGGCACGGACTTCAACGAAGGGGTTTACCGCATCGGCCCGAAGAAAGGCTTCAAGCTCGTCAAGAAGCACGATTCATTAAGAAAAATTTGTGAGGCGCTCGACCAGGATTACGATTCGTTTGCCGAAGTCGCCGAGCTCTTCTTGAAGCCGGACGTGAAGCAAGTGCCCGCGCCAAAGTTCGGCGAGCCCGATAGGGAATCACTAATAGAATTCATGTGCGACGAGCGCGATTTTTCAGAGGAGCGCGTGTCGCACGCTTTAGCGCGCGCTTTCAACCAGCCATTGGACGAACGGCAAGGCACGCTAAAGAAGTGGTTCTAGCAGGTAATCAAGTAGTCAAGCAGGTTCATCAATAGCGTAGTGGAATTCGCTTTTTCGAGCGGGAACGCGACGTATACCACCTTTCCCCCGTAACGCGTTTCGAATATTCCGGGGTAATCGTTTGCCCCGTCGTTTACCACCGCGATGATGTTCGTCAATTGCGGGTTCGGCGCGACCACGGTGAATTCGCTTGTTTCTAATTCGAAAGCGGGGCTGATTCCATTTGCTATCAAATTCTGCCGGTTGACTATTTTTAATGAGAGGGACTCGCTTTGGTTCGTGCTAACAAAGTCCGCGGCGATTACTTCCGACAGGAAATAGAACCCGCGTTGCGTTGACGCATTGAGTAACGCGTTCTCGTAATAATGCGGGTCATCGAGCGTGTAATTATTCACTTCCGCTTCGTACTGAAGCTGGTCATCCATCACGCGCGCCTTCTGTAACTCGTAATCATCAACGTAAAAGTTCGTTGCTGCGTCCCCTATCCAAATCGCTGAGCCGCCCCCGCTCAAGTAATCGCGAATGGCGAGCGCCTGCGTGAATGACACCGTGTCCATTTCCTCTAGTATTATCAAGTCGATTCCGTCAAGCATTCCCGCGCTCAAGTACTCGGAATCGTACATCTCTAAGTAAGTGTAAGGCCTCGCTTGCCGAATTTTGTATTCAAGCTCTTGTGCGTCGCCTATGCCTGAGTTTCCGTATAATACCGCGACTCTGGAGTGAGAGCGCATTATTTCCTTGCAATAAATTTCGCACCAGTTTCCCGGGACTTCCGAGCAATGCACCCACCCGAAGCGCGTGACCACTACGAGGAGCACTAGTAATAGCAATAAGAAAATGAGTATGTGCGGTAATTCCCCTAGAATTGAGTTGCCTTGCTGCCCGCGTTTCATATACTCTTTTCGTGGTGCGAGGCATTTAAATATTTGTGAGTGTCCGTTAATACGTCATGAAACAAGGTAAAATTCAAACGCCCCAGTCATCAACGGGGTTAATGCGCTTTTACGACGTTACGACGAGTAACTTCCAGCTCGACCCGAAGATAGTCGTCGGCTTCGCGTTGGCAGTCATAATCCTGGAATTGCTACTAGGCGCTATCTAAACCGCTTTAAACAAGCCCTTTTGCTTTTCGATGATGTCGCCTTGCTCCTTTAACACGGCCAGCGCTGCCAAGCAAGCTTCCATAGGCATCTTTGCGTGAGCCGCTGCTACGCGGGCAGTAGCCGGCTCCTTCAACGCCCCGAGCACGGCGCCGGTGCACTTCGCGAGGAACGAATTGGACACCACGTAATACCTATTGTCGAACCCGCGCACCCCGATGACCCGCCCGTTCTTTACGGATTGTCCTAGTTCAGAGCTCAATTGCTTAGCCTCTGTTGCGTTATTCAACACCGCGTAACCGCGCTTCGTGAATTCAATTGCCTTTTTGGACGCCCCATGCCCCTGCTTTATAGGCGCCTTCTTAATCAGCGCGGCTCCGCCCTTGGACTTTCGAACTAGCGTGATTACGTCCCCGTTAACCTCTACGAAATCGAATTCGTCGCCATCTTTCAAGCTCAACTTCTTTCGAAGCGACTCCGGAATGGTAACCGCCAACACTTCACCGTACTTAAAGAAACGCATGTTTAACCAGTAAAATATGGCTTAACAAAATAAAAGCTTTGATTAGTTCCCGCTTACCGCCTTTTCGTCAAACAATCCAAAACAATTAAAGACTAGACTGGTTTTATCAATAGTTAATATGACGGGATTTAAGGGTCGAGATGTAATCTCAATTAAGGATTTTTCTAAAGAGGATATTCTTCACATTCTTGAAACTTCCAAAAAGATGGAATCCCCCACTCCGACTTTGTTGGCCGGGAAAATAATGGCGACCCTCTTTTTTGAGCCTTCAACGAGAACCCGACTTAGCTTCGAATCGGCTATGGAGTCGTTAGGCGGCAGCGTCATTGGCGTTGCAGATCCCGCGACGAGTTCCGCTAAAAAAGGGGAATTGTTGTGGGACACGATAAAGATGGCGGACGCTTATTCCGATGTTATTGTTTTAAGGCACCCGGTTGAAGGGTCCGCAAGGCTTGCAGCTAAATCCGCTTCCGGCCCGGTAATAAACGGCGGGGACGGCGCAAACCAACACCCTACTCAAACATTGTTGGATTTGTACACCATAATGAAGACCCAAGGCAAGATTGAAGGGTTAAGCATTGCAATGGTCGGTGACTTAAAATACGGCAGAACCGTGCACTCGCTGGCAAGTGCTCTTGCATTATTTGGCTGTAAATTATACTTCATTGCTCCCGAATCATTAAAGATGCCGAATTACATCCTCAGTGAGCTTAAAGAAAAAGGCGTAGCTTATTCGGAACACGAAAAAATAGAGGAAGTAATCGATAAAGTTGACATCTTATACTCGACTCGCATTCAGCAGGAAAGATTCCCGGATAAGGAAGAGTACGAAAAAGTCAAGAATGTTTACATCATAACTCCCGCGTTATTCAAAAACGTCAGGAAAAATCTTAAGATTATGCATCCCCTGCCGAGAGTTAATGAAATAACCCCGGAAGTTGATGAACTGCCTTATGCTCATTATTTTAAACAAGCCGCTAACGGCGTGCCCGTAAGAAGGGCGATTATTGCATTAGTATTGGGGAAAGTAGAATGAGTGAAGATAAAGGAAGGGAAATACCGGACATTCGCGAAGGAACCGTAATAGACCACATTCCGAGCCATGCAACAACGAAAGTAATGGAAATTCTCAACCTCGACGGCCATAATTACGTTATTTCAATGGGCAACAATCTTGAAAGCAACAAGATGGGTAAAAAAGGCATCATAAAAGTAGGCGGCAAATTTATCACGGAAGAAGAGGCAAACAAAATTACGATTATTGCGCCTACCGCAACGGTCAGCATCATAAAGAATTTTAAAGTTGATAAAAAAATGCGGCTTAAGCTGCCTAAAATAATTGATAAAATAATCAAGTGCAAAAACCCTAATTGCATAACCAACGTACAAAACATTGAAACAAGATTTAATGTAATTAAAGAAGAGCCATTGACGATTAAATGTGAATATTGTGAAAGATTAATGGAAGCGGACCGCAGTTGCACTCTTGATTTTGTTTATTCGCGCGCTGCAACGGTTTAATTGAAATAGCCATTCTTTTGTTTAGCTGCCTCTAAACGCATTAACCGTTATTATTTAATTTAGTGTTAACCTAAGTGCTTTTCATGAAGCGCGCGATAATGTTCTTACTCCTCTTGACCGCAGTGGTCGCTGCGAAGTCGTACGACATCCCGAGCGCCTGCATAACCAATGCCATCCAGCCGGACGGCTCGGTGCTCGTAACCGAGGAAGTCACTTTTGAATTCTACGGCTCTTTTTCTTTTGCTTACCGTGAATTCGACTTCTCGCGCGGGGGCGCGATAAAAAACTTCGCAGTTGAAAGCAACGGCGAGCCGCTGGATTTCGAGTGGACGGGTGACACCGTGACTTGGCATTACTCTGCAATCGACGAGGAGCGCACTTTCACGCTATCCTACGAGCTTACGAATGCAATTAAGGCGTACGACGACGTAGCCGAATTCTACTGGCGCGTTTGGGGCGACGGCTGGGACGCGCCCGTCCAGCACCTTGAAGCAACGGTCATCCTTCCGAAGCGCATTGATGATGCTTTAGTACTAGCTTGGGCGCATCCGAGCCTGGACGGCTCAATCGAACGAGTCGGCGGGACGGAGTCCTTGCTTTTCATTGTCGACAGCGTTCCCTCGAACCAGTGGGTGGAATCCCGCGTGGTCTTTCCAAGTTCAACACTTCAATCCACGGCCGGAGCAATAACAATTCAAGGAAACGGCTTACAAGAGATACTCGACCAAGAGGAAGCGTGGGCGAACCCGTTCCCATGGTTTGCTTTCTCGCTGTTGTGCCCGATTGCAGTGCTACTCGCGTTCGCAATTGCCTATTATTACTACGGCAGGGACCCTGATTCCGGATACGATGGGGAGTACGAGCGCGAAGTTCCGGACTTGCCGCCCGCAATCGCCGGCGCACTAGTGCGCTTCGGAGTCGAACCAACCGACTTGAGCGCCACGGTCCTCGATTTAGTGCAAAGAAAATACTTGTCAATGCGCGCGTTCAAGCAAAAGCGAAAGAAGCTGTTATTCTTCGAGTCAGAGCATGAGGAGTACGAGTTCGAATTCAAGAAGGCGGCCACGGGCTTGATTCGGTTCGAGCGCATGCTGTTGAGTGAAATGCGCGCTGCCTCCAAAGACGGCAAGCTATTGCTCTCCGATTGGCGCAGGCACTTGGAGTCCCGCGCTCGGCGAGGCAGCGACTTCTACTCGCAATGGAAGGATGCGGTGATGGCTAACTTGAACGCCAGAGGGCTCGTCGAGTTCGAAGGCCGCACGAAGTTCGTGTTATTCTCCGCGCCATTCGCCTTGCTTAATTTGGCAGTCGCGTTCATTGAACCGCTCGCGTTCATTACCTTCTTCGCCTCATTGTTCTTTATAATCGCGCTGGCTTTCCTGGCAAAAAGCGCCTTGCCACGCCGCACTCCCGAAGGCTCGCTAGCTGAAGACAAGCTAATCGCGCTCCGAAAGTTCCTCGTAGACTTCAGCCTGCTCAACGAAAAGAAGCCCAAGGACATAGTGCTCTGGGAGCGGTACCTGGTCTACGCTACCGCACTGGGAGTAGCGGACGAAGTCGCCGGGATAATGGACGCGTCGTTTACTAAAGTGCAACGCGAGAGCTCCGCATTCTATTCTTCAGGCTCATTCTATTACGCCGTCGCCTTCAACTCGGCAGTCAATTCGAGCGTTCAATCAGCGGTTGCCGCAGGCAATGCCGGCCGCTCCGGTGGGTTCGGCGGTGGAGGCGGATTCGGTGGAGGCGGTGGAGGCGGGGGCGCGGGCTAAACCCTTTTTATTCACGGATTGCTTTACGATTTTAGTGGGTGTTCAAAAATGATTGAATGGATATTACTCGGATTAGCGTTATTAGTAATCGCGTGGCTAGCTCTCACTTACAACTCGTTCGTTCGCCTGCGCATGCGCGCCAAGAACGCCATCTCTCAAATCGACGTTCAATTAAAGCGGCGCAATGACTTAGTGCCGAATCTAGTCTCCACGGTGAAGGGATACGCAAAACACGAAAAGAAAGTGTTCATTGAAGTAACCAAGGCGCGCACTGCGATGATGTCCGCCAAAGGCATGAACGCAAAGGCCAAAGCGAGTAACATGCTCTCGAACACCTTGAAGTCATTATTTGCGGTTGCGGAAAACTACCCGAAGCTCCGGGCTAACGAGAACTTCCTCAAGCTGCAAGAAGAGCTCTCGAGCCTGGAAGAAAAAATCGCTTACTCTCGCAGTTTCTACAACGACGTAGTGCAAAAGTACAACACGAAGCTGGAAGTGGTTCCCGACTCGCTCGTCGGCAATGCATTCGGGTTCAAGCAGCGCGACTTCTTCGCCGCCACCGCTGCCGAGCGCAAGAACGTGAAAGTAGAGTTCTAGGACTCACTGAACACTTGCGCCTGGAAGCGCTTCAAACTAGCCGAGCGCCAAGCGCCCCGCGGGAGCCCGGCCTTCGCGCACAATTGCTCAAGGTATTCCTCGCGGTTCCAACCCCACTCCACTGGAACCTGCGGAAGCAGCAAGCCAGAGCGCCCGCCCGACTCGATAATCAACCCGTCCCTGCCAACCACGATTGCGTCCGGTTCCACCGGCTCAGGCACGGTCAACACGCTAACCTCAAAACTAACTTCATCGAGTTCAGCCTCTTTGAGAGGCTGGAATCTTGAATCCTCGAACGCGGCTGCACGCGCCATTTCAACCACCGCCCGCCCCAACGGCTTCGCCGGCAGAGGGTAGCCGATGCAACCGCGCAGCGCCTCCCCTTTCTTAATCGTCACGAAAACGCCGCGCGCCTCATCAAAACCATTGACTTCAGCGGCTTCGCCCTTGAACGCCTTTTCCACGGACTCGCGTGCCAGTGCGATCAACTCTTTTCCTTGTTCTTCGGTAAGCATGAAATGTTTTCAACGCCACTCTTTTAAAACAAGGGTGCGCTAATGCCTCTCGAGGGGCTCGTTGGGAGAATCAATTGAAGCGGGTCTTATTTGCATTGCTTTTCGCTTCTTCAGCGTGCGCGTTCAGCCTCGGCGATTACTCCCACCACTTGGCCGAAGGAGAGTACGATTCATCCCTATTGTTTTTGTTCCCCCAGCCCTGTGACGGCTTTCTAACTCCGATAGAGCTCCCGGCTTCCATTGAATCCAACGAGGCATTTGAAAAGGCAGTCGAGCACGCCTTGGCTGCCGAGAAAGAATTCGCTTACGCCGCTTGGTTTGCATTATTACAGAAGACCGCGCGCACCATGGGCGTCTCCGGGGAAGGGTTAAACCGTTACGCTTCGTTCGCCTGTTTTCAACACGGCGCGCGCGGCTTGAACGCGGCGGTTCGCTCGACCAAGGCAGGCTTGAATGCGGTTGACTCGCGCCTCCTTGAGTTGGACGCGATGCTCGACTCGACTTTCACCGGCTCGGCGTCCGGATTCCTCGCTGACTTGAATGAAGCAGAAGGATTCATCGAGGATTGGAATTCGTCCACCGAGTCGTTCGGCAGCGAATTCGTTTCAACCGTGGAATCGCTCGACCTGGCGCGCGCAGGGTTATCCTCGCTCCCTACAGCTCCTTCCTTAGTAACCGCGGCGAATTCATTGTTTTCGTTGTTGGACTCGGAATCCGGGTTGTACGAGGAGGCGGGTTCGGCAATAGATTCGATGGAGGAAGAATACTTGCTATCATTGGATTCAGCGGAGTCGCTAGAGGCAAACCTCGAAAGCGCTTTCAAGGAAGTAAAGGCATTAAAGCTGGAGTCCGTGCAAGAAGACGCTTTCCTCTCGGTCGGAGCCGGAAGCAAGGCGGCGACGGGATATTCAGTGCATTCATTCGAGGAGGATTTTGCCGAAACGAGCTCTTTATTCGCTTTCGCTTCGTGGAGCATCGATGATGCAAAGCGAAAGTGGCGTTCAAAAGATTTTGGCTACGCTAGCCGCGCGATAATGTCCCTTCGCAATGCCTCGTCAACCTTGGATGCCTGTGCTTCCCTACTAGACGGTTACGCTTCGCGGGGTTACTGGCTGGAGAACGAGTTAAGAGAGCGCGTTAATGAAGAGCTCGCGGAAGCGTTCGAGCTAGCGCGCTCGCATGAAGACCCTTACGCGTTCACCAGCGCCTTGCACGAAATTCGCTCCACTCTAGAAAGCGCCAATAAGGTAGTGCCGGTTCTCGGAGACCGAATCAGCTTGTTCCTCCGCCTGCTCGAGCGCGCTGAATTGATTAAGGAAGAGTTATTTGCTTGGGAGCGCAACGGCTTTGACGCAAAAGCGCGCCTTGCCTCGAGCATTGAGCGCGTTTCATTAGTCCTTGACGCGGCCGAAGCGGACGGCTTGAGCGTTGAGTGGGAGTGCAACCGATTAAATGAAATCAAGGGTGCCTCCATTGAATTGGGCTCGAGCGAGCGCGATGCTTCCGCCGCATTACTCTTGGAGTCCGATTTGCTCGCCTTGGAAGAGCGCGTTTACGCGTCAGCAGCAGCTGAATACGCAACAGAGCTTGAAGCGCATTACTCTTTCCTTGAGCCGGTCGCGCACTTGCTGTCCGCTTCTTGTTATCAAGAGTTCGTAGAGGCAAAGCGCTTCTTTCCGAACGGCTTCCTTGACGAGCGCAACGCGCTCGGCTCGTTGGCGGGCCTACGCGGCTCGCTCTCCGAATTAGCCGCGCATGCGCGTTTGCAGGCGCCGAACCTGCTGCGCGCGCACTTATCCGAGACTGCAATCGTGCAAGTTTATGCAATAGAGCCGTTTGAAATCGGCGAGCCGGTGCCCGTCGAGGTTATTGTTTCACTGCGCAACTCTCTTCCGGTTTCCTACGACGGCTTGCTTTCGATTACGGTAAATGGCCTGCCGAAGGGCATGCCCTTGCAGTTCAATTCAACCGAGTTTGCATTCAATTCCGGTGAATCGTTTTTCGTCGACGGCGTGGAGCTGGGCGGTGCAATTGATTTCACTGCAATTGGCAGCCAAGTAATCGCCCGCTATGCCGGGGAGTCGCTTGAAGTCGTTTTTGCCAGTGACTCGGAGGCGCGCGTAACCCGCACTTACCTTTTCGAGAGCTCGCTTGCAGGCCGCGTTTTATTGAATGCCTCGCTTCACGAGAGGGAGTCCGTTGTTTCAGCACGAGTTGATTCCGGCAGCGCGGAGTGGTTGCTCGACGGCCGCGCCTTTGCCTTATTCGGCGAAGGCAGGCACTGGTTCGAGTTGGATTGCGTTGCCGCCGAACCAATCGGAGTTGAAAGAACCATTACGATAACCTCCGGCACGATGGCGGCCGACTATTACCTCACTAATGATTACTTGCACCTCGACTCGTT
>CAYZDE010000012.1:0-19918 GCA_964477205.1 Microcaldota archaeon | reverse complement strand
GGCATATAATGTGTATCTTGCATAGTATGGCCCAGATCCGCCACTGCAACTGTAATCGCCGGGACCTACATTGCCTATAATCAATTGTTCTGCTGACAACCAAATACTAATTAGGAAAAGTATACTTATTATTTTTCGATACATGTTTTGAGGATCACCTGCGCTTTGTGTGCGTAGGCGGTTTCTGACTGATCCTCAAGCCCCTTTTTTACCTTCACGTTTGGAGTGAAGTATGCATACGTGACTCCTTTTGAGTTTATTAAGTTACAGTCGCCAGCGAGCATCCGCTCGTTTTCTTCTAATTGTTTTGAGTAATTGATTCCATGATTTGTTAGCCATTCTCCGAAGCCGAGGTAAACGCGTCGGCCAGAGACGGCGGTTAGGCACGAGTGCATTTCATTGTCGATTAGGAATACCGCGTCTTTTGGAGTGTTCTCATTAATCCAATTGCATACTTCTAAGTCCTCTTTTGTATAAGTTATTGAATTTGAATGTTCAAACAAGGCAATATTTGATAAAGCACCAATTAATGTCATTGTAAAAATTAGAATTATTACCGCAAGTTTGTACGCCGTCGTTTTCCTCCAAAGCTCGACGAGTGCGTACGCTGCGAGTATTGCGGTGTACATTATGAATAAGAGGATTAGTTTGTAGTTGTCCCACGCGTACGGAGTGAAAATGAATAGGTTCGCGAGGATGACGGGGGGGATGAGGGCTAGCCACAAGCGGTTTACTTTCTTGTCTTTCAGCCAGTACAAAGCGAGTGCAGATAATAGTAAGTACGGCCCGAGGTTTTGCAGCCAAAAGAGGATTATCGAGGGCAGGTTTTGTTCGGCGGACATCCACCCGAAGCGGAGGTACGGCTGGAATTGATTGTCGCCAATTAAGAGCGCGAGTTGCGGGAGCGTGAGTGCCGCGCATGCGGCGATTTGCTTCCAATTGATTTTGTGCAATGCGAGTGCGATGGCAGTGAGTGCGAAGAAAGGCAGGTTCACGAGCGGGAGTGCCGCGGTTAGAATCGTTGCCGCCCACTTTTGTTTTTTGGCGATTAAGAGTAGGGCGAGCATTGCCATGGATGCGCCGAGCACGAAACTGTAGTTAATCGTGAAGAAACTCGTTAGCAAGTTCTCGACTGGGTAACCTAATTCGCGTAATTGGTTTGGGAAGAAGAATACGTTCGTGTTCGTGAACGCGAGCGTGCCGTTGAACAGCATGAGTATTACCGCTAGGTAACCCACGACTTCGTGTTCCGGCTTCGGGAAGAGCTCGCGGCATAAGAGGAAAACGATTGCGAGGAATGCCGCGCTCGCTAGCACGATTGGGAGCATGAACGCGATTTGCAGGGAGAGCCCGCCGACGAGTAATGCGGCTGAGAACGCGTGTGTTAGGTAATAATAGTTGAATGAGTGCCCGTCGTAGAACGGGTTAATCGGCGGGAAATTACCGTTAGCCATAGTCGTGATTATTCCCGAGTGGAAGCCGAAGTCGATTGAGATGCCCGCGATGTTACCTGCGGCGTCGTAATGGAATCGTGCGAATTGCAGGGCAGTGAACGCGAGCAAGCCGATTACGAGTAAGATTATCGTGTGCTTGTCATTTTTGAGGTTGGCTTTTTTGTTGTCGATTAAGAGCGTCGCCGCGCCGAGTAGGATTACGGCTGAGGTTACGCTCGCGAAGTTGAATCCCAGAAATAGTGCGGTTATGAACGCGGCCCACGCGCCTGCGGCGACTCCGATTGGGAGTGCGTAAGCGAGTTGGTTTTTTTGGGTTATCCTCGCGGCTGCAGCCCACCCGAACGCGAGGCTTGCGGCAGTGAACGCGATTCCCAGTAACATTTTCAACCTTTGAGTTTCTTTTTAGCTCCCGCGATTGCAGCCTTCCAATTCTCTTGAGTTTCAAAGAACAAGATTACTTTTTTCGTGTATTCATCTTCGCTTAGTAGTATGCCGTCTTTTTTGAGGTCGAGTATTGCTTTGAATTCCTTTGCTTCGTCTTTCAATCCGGTTTCCTTCATTTTGCCCGTTAGGTTTTTCGCCTTCGCGGTTTGCTTCAAGTAGGGAACGAGGTATTCCTTGAACGCGGTTTCATTTGATTTCTCGCGTTGCGCGAGGGCGTTCTCTTCGGTCGCATCCATTTTTTGTGAGAGTAAGGCGTTGATTCCGAGTCCCAAGCTTATGCCTTGGATTTCGTTGACGAGTTTCTTCCTTAGCGAATCGGGTTTGCCCGGCGCCATTTTGTGTTCGACTACTGGAGAGTACGATTCGGTTTCCACTTTGGTTTGCGGTTGGTACACCGCCTTGCCGCCTAGGTAGTACGGGCTCAATGCGCCGTAAGTGCCGTCTTCAACTCGATACGCGGTCGGATAGAACGCGTACGATTCACAGGCCTTCAAGCTAATGCCGAGGTTTCCGCCGTTTAATCCGGCGCCGACGATTATTTGACCGCTATTCTTGGGCACGCCCGAGAAGATTCGCTTTAACTCTTTGTTTTTTCCCTCGCCGTTCATTTGCAGGGTGTTGATTAATTGAATGATTAGGTTCGGCACTCCGCCTGAGTGGCCCGTGTACTTGCCGCAAACGATTTCGTAGCCCTTTGCTAAAGCGTTCTCGTGGCGGCGCATCACGTCGTTCACAGGGCGCGTGTCGTCGTCGAAAAAAGCGAGGTTGCTTTGCTTCCACGCCGCGATTGCCAAGGCTTGATTGCGTGCTCCCCCGTATTTGCCGGTGAACGCCGTCGCGTAATCAGGGAGTAATTCGGGTAGCTCTGTTTCCGAGTAGTGCAGCGCGCTTTTCGGCAGGAGCGAAACGTTTTCGGCGTGCGTGGCGTCCGAGTCGATTACGAGTAAGCCGTGCCCTTCGAGCTCTTTCTCGTAAGCTTTCAGCGCGCTTTCTAGGTTTAACGGCCTATTGGTTATGAAGCAAGCTAACATTTTTTTCCCTTTCAAATCTCGCGTTCCACGAGGTAAGTCGTGAACGCCTTGAGTTTCTCCTTGGCTTCGCACTCGGGCAGCTGCGGCTCTAAGTCAACCCATGCTTTTTTGGCGAGTTCGCGTGCTTTCTCTTTTGCGTAGCCGATTGAGCCAGTTTCCTTAATGATTTGAATTGCTTCGTTGATTTCCGCACCGTCGTCCGTGTGCTTAGCTAGGATTTCACGTAGGCGGTTCGCTTTTTCTTTCGGCGCGTGGGCTAAACAGTGAATTACCATTAAAGTGCGCTTTCCTTCGTGAATGTCTTCGCCTAGGCGGCGCTTCTTTGCGAATTCCTCGCCCGTCAAGTCGAGTATGTCGTCTTGAATTTGGAAGCCGATGCCTAGGCTCTCCGCGTACTCCCCGCAAGCTTTCACTTGCTCTTCATTCGCTCCGGCGAGCACCGCGCCGAGTTGCACGGCCATGCGCATTAAGCACCCGGTTTTGTAAGAGCACATTTGCAGGTACTGGTCTTCAGTAGGTTCGGAGTTGCCTTTGTGCCACCAAATGTCGAATGCTTGGCCGAATGACACGCGAATCATTTCGCGGTAGTAAACTTGAAGCGCCTTGTTCTTGGTTTCAGCATCGAACGAGCTCTCGTGGAATAACGGCAGGGTTAGGTAGTACATGGTGTTGCCCGTGTTGATTCCTACGTCTACCCCGTATTTTTCGTGCGTGCACGGCTCGCCGCGGCGGAGCTTCGAGTCGTCTTCCACGTCGTCCACCATTAGCGTGCCGTTGTGAACTACTTCCGGCACGGCGCAGAAAGGCTTGATTTTTTCTAGGTCGCCGCCGAAAGCTTCAGCGGTTAAGAGTAATAAAGCCGGGCGGAGGCGCTTTCCGCCCCGGTCGAGCAAGTCCCACACTGGTTCGGCTATGCTCTTCGTGGCGGTGCCGGCGTCGTAATCGTATTTCGCGGGGCCGCACAAGCGCGCGATTGACGCGTCGTCGAATTTACGGGGGATTATCTTTTCGATTTCCGCGTCGATTTCCGGTTTCATTTGCTTGAGTACTTCTTTAACGTTCAAAAATGACCACCGAGTATATTTTTCCGCAATGTATTTAAACTCGTTTCAACCGAGTTAATAAGCTAGTTTTTTGGGTTTTTATTTCCCACTTGCTAGAGAACCGGACCGAGTTAATGATGGTTCAGTGAAAGAGGTGTGAAATAGTATATGGCGAATAGTTACGTTAAGTTTGAGACGCCTGACGACGTTCAGTCCAAGGCGCTGGAAGTAGTGGCAGCCGCTGTTAGTGATAACGGCGTTCGCAAGGGAGTTAATGAGACCACGAAGGCCATCGAGCGCGGCCAAGCCAAGCTGGTAATCATCGCCGGTGATGTTGACCCCGCGGAAATAGTTTTACACTTGCCGGGCTTGTGTGAAGAGAAGAACGCTCCTTATTTGTTCGTTAGCGAGAAGAAGGCTCTCGGCAAGGCAGCCGGCTTGAGTGTTGGCACGAGTGCAGTAGCGGTTTCCAAGGCGGGCGCCGCAGAAGGCGCTTTAAAGCTCGTCCTAGAGCGCGTGGCTTCCTTGAATAGCGCGGCTGCTGCCCCTGTAAAGGCGGAGAAGCCGAAAGCCGAGAAGAAAAAGGAAGCTCCCGTAGAGGCGAAGAAGGAAGCTCCCGTAAAAGTAGAGGCTCCGGTCGAAGAGAAGAAGGAAGAGCCCGTTAAGGAAAAGGTTGCTCCCGTAGTGAAGGAGAAGGCAGAGGCTCCCAAGGAAGAGCCGAAGGCCGTAGAAGCTCCCGCTGAGGAGAAGAAGGTAGAGTGATTTTGAATGGCTAGGCCTCAATTTACGAAGAAAGAGGCTTCGCCCGACTCGCTTAGCGGCTACCCTGCAGAGGTCGTGGACGTTCTTGGACGCGCCGGAGTTTTCGGCGAGGTAATTCAAGTGATGTGCCGCGTTCTCGAAGGCAAGGATAAAGGCCGCGTGATTCGAAGGAACATTAAGGGGCCCATTAGGAAGGGCGACTTACTCGTTCTCTCGGAAACCGAGCGTGAGGCGAAGCCGATTAAGTCCAAGAGGAGGAAGTGATTTTCATGGCGAGGATTAAGTATGCTTCGGCGGTTCGAAAATGCGCTTTCTGTAAGTACCCTGCCGAACTCGGCAAGGGCTCCACCTTATTCACGAAGGACGGCTCCCCGACTTATTACTGCTCGCGTAAGTGCGAGCGGAACGCGGAAATGAAGAGGAACCCGCGAAAGAAGAAGTGGGCTTCCGGAAAGGTGAAGCAATAGCAATGCCTTTGGACCGCAAGTACGACGCAGCGGAAGCGGAGTCGCGCTTAGCAACTGAGTGGGTTGCTAACAAGGATTACGAGTTCGACCCTAAATCCGAGAAGCCGTTCTATATCATTGATACGCCCCCTCCTTTTCCGACCGGCGAGTTTCACACGGGCCACGTGTTGAATTGGTGTTACATGGAGTTTGCTGCGCGTTACAAGCGGATGCGCGGGTTCGAAGTGTTGTTCCCGCAGGGCTGGGACTGCCACGGCTTTCCCACGGAAGTGAAAGTCGAGCAGAAGTGGGGCAAGAACTTGTCCCGCGAGGAGTTCCGAGAGAAGTGCTTGGATTGGACGCGCGACGTGGTCGGCTCGATGAAGCCGCAGATAATTCGCATGGGTTACTCCGTGGACTGGAGCCGTGAGTATTACACGATTAACCCTTCGTACACGAAGGCAGTGCAATACTCCTTATTGAAAATGTTCAAGGACGGCTTAGTTTATCGCGGTAACCACGCGGTGTTATGGTGCCCGGAGTGTGCCAGTGCAATCGCGCGGGCTGAAACCGAGGAAGTTCACCGCGGCACTAAATTGAATTACTTGAAGTTCGGCGGCGACTTGCTAATCGCTACTACGCGCCCTGAATACTTACACGCTTGCGTCGCGGTTTTACGCAATCCGAGCGACGAGCGTTACAAGCACTTAGCCGGAAAGACTACTACCATTCCATTGTACGGAAAGGAAATCCCGGTGCTCGCAGACAACGACGTTGACAAGGAATTCGGGACGGGCTTGGTAATGGTTTGCACTTTCGGTGACAACCAAGACGTAGTGTGGGTGCATCGGCATTCCCTGCCCGTAATCGATGCTTTCGACGAGCGCGGCAGAATGGTTAACTCCGGCTCTTACGACGGCGTGCATTACTTGGAGGCGCGCAAGCGCATCCTTTCGGACTTGGATTCACAAGGCCTCTTGGAGAAGCAAGAGGATTTACAGCAAACCGTCAAGGTTCACGACCGGTGCAATTGCCCTGTCGAATTAATGC
The DNA here is from genome assembly GCA_964477205.1 of Microcaldota archaeon. Classification (GTDB taxonomy): domain Archaea; phylum Micrarchaeota; class Micrarchaeia; order Norongarragalinales; family Norongarragalinaceae; genus UBA93. The sequence continues at coordinate 13,688 of CAYZDE010000012.1, read as the reverse complement.
GCTCGCCCCAGTGGTTCATTAAGGTCACTCCTTTCAAGGAAGAAATACTGGAAGCGGCTTCAAAAGTTCGCTGGATTCCCGCGCACATGTTCAACTTGTTCCGTGATTGGACGAACGGGTTGGAGTGGGATTGGTGCATTTCGCGCCAGCGCGTGTTCGGCACCCCGATGCCCTTCTGGCATTGCGAGTCATGCAATGAAATCGTGGTTCCCGACGAGTCCAAGCTTCCCGTAGACCCTGCTAAGGACCCCGCGCCCGGGCCTTGCCCTGAATGCGGCGGCAAACTAATCGGCGAGGAAAGCATTTGCGACGGTTGGATCGACTCGAGCATCACGCCTTTAATAATCGCGGGTTGGCCCGATAACTTTAATGAAAAATTATACCCGTCATCACTGCGCCCGCAGGGAACTGACATCATCCGCACTTGGGCGTTTTACACCATATTCCGCTGCCTCAAGCTCACCGGCAAGCCGTGCTTCGATGACATCGTAATCAACGGAATGGTTTGCGGCGAGGACGGCAAGAAGATGAGCAAGTCCCTCGGCAACTTCGTGGAAGCAAACGAAGTCCTGGCTAAGGCCGGCGCGGACTCGCTCCGCCAGTGGGCCGCGTTGAGCGGGACTACCGGCAAAGACAATGTATTCTATTGGAAGGACGTGAATTACGCGAAGTCGTTCGTCACTAAGTTATGGAACGCTTCACGCTTCGTCGAGCACGTGTGCAAGGATTACGAAGCGCCGAAAGAGCGCAAGCTGCGCTTAACGGACAAGTGGATTCTCCACGAGTGCTCTCGCGCAGTAAAGAAGGTGACGAAGGCAATGGAGGACTACGATTATTATTCGACAGTCAGCACGATTTACGATTTCTTTTGGCATTATTACTGTGATTACTACTTGGAAGACGTAAAGTACAGGGTGTACGGGGACGACGCGGACGACAAGCGCGTTGTTCAAAGCGTGTTACGTGAAGTGCTCGAGGCGTGCGTGAAAATGCTCGCTCCGATGGCGCCGTTCGTGACGCACGAAATTTACGTTAACTTGTTCGGCGGCAATGTCCACAAGGCGAAGTGGCCCGCTGCTTCATTCGAAGCAGACGAAACCACGCTCGTCATAGTGAATTCGTTGCACGACGCGCTGTCCCGAATCCGCCAGCACAAAGCTGGCAAGGGATTGGCCTTGAATGCGGAGCTCGAGTACGCGGCAATAGCCGCGCCGGAAGCGATCTGCAAGGGCCTCGCCGACGTTGAACAAGAAATCAAGGCCGTAGGAAAGATTCAAACACTTGAATTCAAGCCGCGGCAAGGAGAATTGGAATTGGAGTTCTAAGAGGTGTTCGACGAATATGGCTAGATTACATTCTAGAAAACGCGGCAAGGCGAGTTCGACCAAACCGCGGTCGAGTTCCGCCAAAGCGTGGGTGAAGCTCTCGAAAGAGGAAATCCTCGAGATAGTGGTCCGCTTGGCGAAGGAAGGCAAAACCGAGGCCCGGGTAGGATTGGTTCTCAGGGATGAGTACGCGGTTCCCTCGGTGAAGGAAGTAACCGGGAAGAGCATGAGTGAATTGTTCGCGGAAGCCGGTGTCTCGCCTGAGTACCCGAGCGACTTGCTCGACTTGATTCGCAGGGCCATGAATATGCGCAAGCATTTGGCGGAGAACTCCCGCGATACCTCCAACAAAGTGAAGTTATCGCACGTCGAGTCAAAAATTAGGCGCCTAGTGAGGTACTACCGCGGGAATAAATTACCCGAGAATTGGAAATACGATCACACTAAGGCGGCATTGTTGGTGAAGTGAAATGGCAGTCATAAAACGTAAACTGGACAAGTGGAAGAAAAAGAAATGGTACCACGTAATCTCCCCTAAGTTCCTAGGGGAATCCGAGCTGGCGCAAGTGCCCGCTACGGGCGACGAACACATCATGAACCGCGTCATCAAGATTCCCTTGCGGGAAGTGACTCGCGACTTCAGCCACACTTACACGAACATTTACATGCGCGTGTACGAAATAGTGGGCTCGAAGGCGTTCACAAAGTTCATCAAGCACGAAATTTCCAGGGATTACATAGGGACGCAAGTGCGCAGGCGCAGAGACGCGCTCCAAATAGTATTTCCCGCGAAATCCGCTGACGACGTTGAATTCCGCATCAAGGCGCTAGTCATTACGGCTGACCGCTGTAGCGGCAAGCAGAAGACGACTCTCCGCAATGAAACGAAAAAGTTCATCCAGGAGAGGGCTGCCCAACAAGCGTTCGGTGACTTCATCCTCGATACTTTATACGGCAAAACCGCAGCGGAGACAATGGATTACGCGCGAAAGCTCGCCGTGCCGTTACGCACGGTCTTCATATACAAGACGGAGCTCAAGGAACTCTTCGACACCGAGGAAGTAATCGAGCACGCCAAAGCCGAAGAAGAGGAAGCTTCCATTGAGAAAGCGCCTTCTGAAGTAGAAGCTCCTGTTGAAGAAACCGTTGCCGAAGAAGCAGGTGCCGGTGAAGCAGAAGAGAAAACCGAAGAAAAAGCCGGGGAGTAAACCCTCCCTTAACCCTTTACTAATTTTATTTTAATTTTTTTTTATTTTTGAGTCGCTATCTTGCGGAGGGTTTCCGCGAGGTGCGGGCTCTTAATCCACAAACCGGTTTCGTCTTCCGGGTTCGCGTGGTGGTCGCTCAAGAATAATAACGCTTGGTCATCAGCGACGACCATGCGCGTTGGAATGTCCTTCAAATAGCATTTGTGTGCGATTCCCTCGATTTCCTTTCCGAGCTTCTCGTTGGAAACCAAGTGAATCTTCGCGCCCTTGCGCTTCGCTTTACTGATTGGCAGTTTGTGCGCCTTCAACTTGCGTAGTATGCCCTCTTCATTCGAGTTAAGTACTACGTGCTCGCGCGAGTTCGCTATCATCGCGCCGAGCTTCGAGTAAATCGCGTCGCGGCCCTTCAAGGTCCAAACGCTCTCCTCGCTCGGCTGGGATGCGGCATCGACGAGCTTCATGCGTTCACTTAGCGTGCGGCCGAGTTTTTCGATTTGCTCTAGTTCCGCGGTGAGGCCCTCTTGCTTCTGGCGCTTGAGCGTCCTCACGGCTTCGACAATCGGTAGCGCGCGGTACTTCACGGGCCTGCCTTTTTGCACGGCTACGAAGCCCTTGCCTTGCAGTCGGTCAATAACGTCGTAGATGCGCGGGCGGGGAACCTCTGCGGTTTCACTGAGTTGGCCCGCGGTGTGCTGACCGAAAGAAGTAAGCGCGTGATAAGCTCTGGCCTCATACTGGTTTAAGCCGAGCTTTCTTAACGCATCAATTTCATTAGGATTAGGGCCCATTTCTTCTCCGTTCTTATTCACTCAATCCACCTATTTAAACTTATTATGGTTGCGCGCCCGCATTTACTCCCCTTCTCCCTCTTTCATTATAATAACGCACAACCTTTATATATGTTTCCACTTCTGAATAGTAACATAGTTGGTGGAATTTATGAAAAGGATACTCTTTGCAATTGCAGGCGCGCTCTTAGTATTAAGTGCATTCGCCGGGGCTTCGTCTTTGAACAAGAACGTGGATTCCGCGTTCATGTACTCGGACCAGGCTATTGATGCTTACTATTGGTTCGTGAACACCGGAGACGAAACCGCTTTTGTATCCTTCTCCGCGGAAGTCGGAGACTTGAATGGGCTATTCGATGCGCCTTTTGTCGTGGTAGAGCCGGGTGCGGCTAAAGGCACTTACTTGCAATTAACCGCTCCGGATTGCATGCGCGGAGCACAAACGATTTACGTTAATGCCTTGGCTTGTAATGCCGAGGGTGATGACTGCAATGAGTATTCCACTTATCTTACGGTTAACGTTAACCCTGCTTTCGAATGCGGCGTTTTCGTGAACGGCTCTTATGAGCCGCCTCAATACTACGAGCCGACGCCGGCTTATTGCTGCACCACGCCTGACTGCGCTAGTGAGCAATGCGTGGCGGAGTCCGGCTATTGTTGTGATTATTCGGCAACGGTTTACACCGGAGGCAGCCAAAAGTACTCCACTATTACTTACAGCCGATTTTATGACCCTACGGAGCTCGATGTGAGCTTCCACGGCGACCAATCCTGCGCGCAAGCGTATACAGGGGATTGGGTGCGCTCGGAAATCACTTTAGTGAATCGTGGTGCTGCATCAACGTTCGACTTGCGATTAATCGGTGATAAGGAAAAACTCAACGCGGTCCTAGGCAGCTCTTACTTGAGTTTGTCGCGCAACGGCGCACAAGATGTTTTCGTGGACTTCCAGCCGTCCCGCGTTCAAGGCGGCCGCTATTGGGTTACCTTGCAGGTCATGACCGGCGGCGTGGTAGTCGGCGAGCGCGATTTTTGTGTTGACGTAGTCGACCGCTTTGAAGCGCGCGTGTTACTGCCGCAGAGCGTTGAGTTTGATGCGTGTTCTAATGGATTAATTCACGGTGAAGTGCAAAACATGGGCACGGCTGCGGATTCGTATGCGATCGTAGCCGGCGTTGACTATGCTTTAGTTACCCCTTCCGAGGTTTACTTGGAGCCGGGTGAGAAAGCTTCTTTTGAAATAAGCGTTGATTCTGCGGCGTTGCCGCAAGGGTCGAGCTTGATTCCAGTTGCTGCGGTGAATTCGCGTTCGGAATCGCCGATCGTTGGCGAGGGTGCGGTTACAATATTAAAGATTCCTTGCAGCCAAGCAGGTGAAGTGGACGTTTCTTCTTCGGAGGAAGACGGGTTCTTTGAAGTTGTAGTGCGCGTAACGAACGATTTCGATGTTCCCTTGGAGAACGTTACCGTTGACTTGTTGAACCTCCCGAATGATTGGGAAGTAATAGGAGAAACGGGCGTTACAATCGCCCCTAACTCGGTTATGGACTTGCGCTTGTGGGTAAAGCCGTCGACGGACGAGGAAGCGAATCCCGTAGCCGTCGTGAAGTCGAACGGGGAAGTAATCGCTACGAAGGAGTTGCCCGCTATTCGCGGCGGCGCCGGCGGATTGACTGGCCTCGTGACTTACGCTTTGAGCCAAAACGCGCTCTTGATTTCACTACTCGTAATCGCTTCGCTGTTAATCATCGTCATGTCCGGTAGGAAAGGCGACGCGAATGAAGGCGCGCGACAAGAGAAGCTCGAGGACATCAAGCAATCCGTCGAAGGTGACGAGGTTTTAATGGATGAATAATATTAGCATTACTTCCAGTAATCTGCAAAAAGCGCGCTTTTTTAATGTGAAAAGCATTAATTCGGTATATGTTTTTGCGTAAGTTGTTTTTGGTTCTCTTGCTAGCCGCATCTTTGGCCGGCGCTTATTCGGTAGTACTCGACGAAACGCAAGTGTACACCCGTAATTACACGCCTATTGAGTGTGATTTCAACCAGAGCATTATCGTGTGGCGTGAATTAGCCGTTTACCAGGAAACGACGGTCGCGGACGGAATAGAAAAAACCACGTTTTATAGTACCATTTCTTTGTTCTTCCGTAACGACGGGGAGGAATCCTTGTACTCTTTCTTCTTGAAGGAGCATCTGCCGGAGGCGGTCGCTGAAACGCAGGACGACATCGTCGGATTTTCAATTGAACCGCACCACTTTGAGGATGGAAGCGTGGTCGTGGCGTGGATGTTCGATAATGTGGAGCCGGGTGAGACGAGGAAGGTTTCGTACACGGTGGAGAAGCAATTGGACGAGAAGATTCTAGATGATTACGACGCGCCGACGATAGTCGCAGCCGGGCCGGAGTTGCCCGACGAGACAGAGCCGACTTCGGATTACACTCCCATAGCATTGCTCGCATTGGTTGCAATAGTCGGCGGCATAATCTACAAGTTCTCCCGCTGAAATTTACCAATTGTAGATTTTTTTGATTGCGGTTTCAAGCATTAACTTTAGTACTATTGCCTCGTCGTCACTCAAAGCGATTTGCACGCTTGCAACCGACCCGTCATTGCCTTGCTTCGATAGCTTCAAGTAGTAACCGTAATTAGCTTTTTGTACGGCGAGCGCGGTATTCTTCACTTTCGATTGCGTTACGAACTTGGATTTGCTCGGGTCGTGGAACAAATCAATCTTATTTGTTTTACCGTTAAGCACGGTTATTATTTTGGATGCGTCGGTAACGCCTAACTTGAATATTATCTTGTTTTCCCAGCCGAAGCTGCGCTCCCCGGTCTGCTTCGCGGCCTCAAGGAACACGCACTCGCGGCGTGCGTTCAAGTCGAACTGCATTGCCGCGCCGGTAACGCGCTTGTTCGCCTTGTAAAAACATAATTTCTTAGGGTAATCCTGCATACTCAACCACCAGTTAAAATCCTAACTTCTTCATCAGAGTTGTTAATCTTAACCCCTTCTTTCTCGGATGCCGTTTTAATGTCCCGCAAAAGTTGGTCGTTTCCCGCGAATTGTCTCTTCAAGTCGGAAGCTTTCTTGGAAACGGTTATGCTCTTGTTCTTTTGAATTGCCAGGCGGATTAATTCCCTGAACGCGCGCTCGCGCCAACCCGCGTATTTTTCTCTCATGCTACGGCTTAATCCTTTGGCGGGCCATTCCCCCTCCTCCAAATAGAACTTTGTGCTTATGTTTCTGGAGCCGGCCATGTGACTTTGCGCGTAGTTAACTTTTAGGGCGTCCACCCCTTTTCGCGAGTCGATTCCCACGGATAGCGTTCCAATGGCTTTAGGGTACTCCTCGGAATAACCTCCCTGACAGTTCAATTTGCTTTGCTCTGCGAAAGCCTCGTGGTGCTTCGGGTTTGGGTACGCTATGATATGCAATATATCCGCTTTTTTGTCGAGCTGGTTTAAGGTGCCGTTAGTAGAAAGCAACTCAGCTTGTCTTCCGTAGTATCCCTTTGGCTTAATGAATAGTAATACATTGTTCGGGTTGCGGATTGAGCGGAAGCCGCAGTGCTCGTGAGTGCCTTTCGGTAACGCCCAAACTTGTTCGGCAATTTTCGCAAATACCATAGAATACTTTTTGAGTGCAAGTGTTTTTAATGGGTTCAACCCAAAATTAGAACTAGGTGCTATTACACTATGAACGCTAGGATTACGGATTACAGGCAGGGACGCCACACGCAAAGGGACAACCAAGGGATAATCGAGATTGAAGGCGTCGACTCCAAGGAAAAAGCCGAAGGCTTAATCGGTAAGGAAGTGCGTTGGAAGAGCTCAGCTGGTCGGCTAATCAAGGGCAAGGTAACCCAAACGCACGGTTCCAAGGGCAAGGTGCGCGCCTTATTCGACAAGGGGCTACCCGGGCAATCCGTCGGCTCGAAAGTCGAATTGAAATGATTTTAGAAGGCGCCGTTAAATTCGACGGCTCCGGCGTATTTTACAACCCGGCGATGCGGTTCAACCGCTCGATTTCCACGCTCGCAGTGCGAGCCATATCCCCGAAGAAGTTACTCGACGGGTTCAGTGCCTCCGGCGTGCGAGGCCTCCGCTATGCTTTAGAAGGCAATGCTAAGGAAGTGACTTTTCTAGACTCCGACCCTAAGGCAGTCAAAAAAATTAAGTCAAACTTAAAGCGTAATTCATTGAAGGCGGAAACAATTCAATCCGACTTCAATTCGTATTGCTATGCTAACGGCGGGTTTGACTTCGTGGAAGTAGACCCGTTCGGTTCGCCCGCGAATTACATTGCCGCGGCAGTAGCCGCAATCGCGCGCAAGGGAGTACTTTCGGTTACCGCGACTGACCTAGCGAACACTTGCGCTTCGGCGAAGAGCCGAGCTGCGGTTTGCCGTAGAGAATACGGCGCCGAGCCCGTAAAATGCGATTGTTCTCACGAGCTAGCTCTGCGCATTCTAATCGCGAAGATGGCGCGCGAGGCCGCAGCGCAAGGATACGGCTTGAAGCCGTTGGTTTCGTGGCATGAGCGCCATTACAATAAGTCCATTTGCTTGCTAGAGCGCCGTGTTTCCAAAGCCGATGCTGCCTTGGAACAATCAGGGTTTGTTTCCTTTGACGAGGAATCGCACGGCCGCGTGGAAGGAGAGAGAAAGGGGTGGAAGCGAGCGGGGCCCTTGTGGCTGGGCGACTACTGCGACTCCGCGTTTTTGAAGCGTCTGGTTGCGCTCGCCGAAGGAGATAAAGAGAAAAAGTTTTTGGGTTTGTTGGAAGGAGAATTAGGGTTCCCTTCTTTTCATTGGGATTTGCACGCTTTATCCGGGCATTACTCGCTTGAGGCGAAGTCCACGGCGGCAATAGTCGATGCGTTGCGCGTAAAAGGCTTCAAGGCAGTGCGCGCCCACTACGCGGGCACTACCGTTAAGACGGACGCGGGCTTGAAGGGTTTATTGAAGGCCTTAAAATGAATTTGGCTTTTTGCTCTAGATGCTCACGTTAAGGTTCAGCGATGTTTTGAGTTCTCGGTAACGATTGCGAATCGTGACTTCCGTGACTCCCGCTACTTCAGCGACTTCCTTTTGAGTGCGCCTTTCGCCGGTGAGCACTGAAGCAATGTATACCGCAGCGGCAGCGACGCCCATCGGCCCGCGCCCTGAAATTAACCCGTGCCTAATCGCTTCTTCGAGTATCTCCCTCGCCTTCTTTTGCGTTGCGCCCCCGAGTTTGAGTTCCGTGACGAAGCGCGTTATGTAAAACTGCGGTTTAGTCAACGGGACTTTGAGTTTTAGTGCCTGTGCTATGAGGCGGTAAGTGCGCCCGATTTCCTTCTTCGGGATTTCCGCTTCCTTAGAGATTTCGTCGAGCGTGCGCGGGATTAGCGCTTGCCTGCACACTGCGTAGATTACCGCGGATACGACGGTTTCGATTTGCCTTCCACGAATCAAGCCTCTTTCAACGCACTTGCGGTACAATAGCGCAGAGGACTCGCGAATGCTCTCGTTCAAGCCGAGGTGCGAGGCCACGCGGTTGAGTTCGGTCAACGCGATTGCGAGGTTGCGCTCGATGCTGTTTGAGATTGATGCGCGCTTGTGCCACTTGCGCATGCGGTACCACTGCGCTTGCTGCTTGGGTGCGATGCGACCGCCTGAGGAGTCGCGGTTGTATTGGTCGATTTCAGTAACGAGCCCGCGGTTAGGGTTCATGTACTTTAACGGCGCTCCCGTGCGGGTGCGCGAAGCGCGCTGTTGAGCGTCGAATGCGCGCCACTCGGGGCCTTCTTGTATCATGTCTTCTTCTACTACGAGGCCACAGCCATCGCAAACGATTTCGCCGCGCACTTTGCTGCGCCTGAGTTTAATGCTTTTGCATTCAGGGCAAGCGGGCTTTGCTGAGGCAGCTGATTTAGTGCCTGCTTTCCTTGTTTTGGTTGGCTTTTTTGTTGTCTTGGTTTTCTTTTTCTTTACCATTACTTGGTTCACCTTGAATCGAGTTCTTTTCCCGTTAATCCTTCCCTCGAAGGCTTTGCTAGATAGAGCGGTGCTTCCACGCTTCCAATCGTGTCGTAGATTATTGCCGCCCGTTTTCCCTTGAGGTACAAGGGCAGCTTGCATTTCACTGCTTCCTTGTGGTCGACTGGCTCCAGCAGGGTGCTGCCGTCGGCTGTTAACTTTATTGCCTTGAAACGCATATTTCGGCCTCTTGGGTTGATGCTCAACGATAAATACCGATGCGTAACCTTTATAAATTTTTCCCAGGGTCTTATTTTTCTTATTTTTCCTTTTTTAGTGCCTTCAAAACCCTTTTTAATGCATTTTTCGTGCTTCTTGCAAAGAGGTGAGTCCTTTTGGTTTGGGATTTGTTGGTTTCTAGATTGTCGGAAGCGTTTACGAGCGTTACCGAAAACTTTTTGGTCGGTTTGGCCGATGTGCTAGTCGTAGTATTATTCGTGATACTCGGCTGGATCGTGGGTAAGGTTCTCGCTGCCGCGCTCAAGCGCTTCCTCGAGCACATTAAACTCGAGAAGTCGTTGAAGAAGCGAGGCGTGAACGATGCCTTGTTTGGCTTCACGGTGACGGGTCTCCTAGAGAAATTCGTTAAGCTAATCACTTACGCCGCGTTCCTTGGAATCGCAGCTGATATAGTGAACCTAGTGTTCCTAGGCTCCGTCGTGTACTGGTTCGTTGGCTACGTTCCCTTGCTCGTGCAGGGTGCAACGGTACTCGCGCTTGCCTTGCTCGCCGTTGAGTACGTGTCAACGCACGTGAAGCAGTCGAAGATGCCTTTCAAGAACTTGGTTTCCGCCCTCTTGAAGGTATTCGTAATCTACACTGCCATCGTAATCGCGATGCCCTTGATTCTACCGAACGCCGACGTAAGCATTCTAGCGAACGCATTCTCACTCTTCGTGGGCGCGCTCGCTTTTGCCTTGGGATTGGGCTTGGCAATCGCCCTCGGCTTGGGTTTGAAGGATTCCATCGCTACGGTTGCGCGCAAGCGCTCGGATGACTTCGAGAAGCTATTCTGAAAATAAGCGGGGGGTTTTCCCCCCTTTCCTTTTTTTATAATTCGATTTGTTTTCCATCAAAGCCTATTTTGAAGCATTCGTCTTCGTAGTCTTTTACCAGCTTCGGGTGCGGGCGCACGCGGTGCGATAAGTGCACTGCCTCCGTGGATTTTACTTTCAATCTTTTGGATAGCTCTTTTGCTTTTGAAATTATTCCGTGGGTTACACTGTTTTCTTTAAATTCCAATTCAATGCGCTCTTGAGTGAAAAAGTCGCTTAACACTTCGCGGATTTGTGTTTCGTTTTCCGTGTAAGCGTCTATTAGCATTAAATCTGCTTCGCGAATAAGCTCTTCCGCGTCTTCGTCCAATTCCAGCCGTGAGTCGGGCAGGAAAACCACTTTTTTTCCTTCAGCCTCTATCATGATTCCCGCACAAGGAATTCCATGCTTTGCATCGAAGAAGACGATATTGAATCCGCAGGCTTCGAAGGGCGACATTAACTCCTTCGGCTCTATTTCTAGGCACTGGCCGAGGTGCTGATTTTCTTTTTTGATTGTCGAGGCGGCGTCCGGAATCGTGTAAACTTTTTTTGCCTCTTTCAATCGAAACTCGTTTAAGCCCGAGCAGTGGTCGTAATGCAGGTGGGTTATTAGTATTACATCTATTTCCTGCGGGTTTATCCCATGATTGAGCATTTGGGCGCGCAAATCGGGTCCCGCGTCGACGAGTAGCTTTCTACCTTTTGACTCCACTAGTGCGGTGAATCGCTTTCGCTCGAAGCCGTTCTTGCGCGACCAAGAGCAGTTTTTACAGTTGCATCCCGGCTTTGGCGTTCCGGCCGTGCACCCGCTGCCGAGTATTGTTACCTTCACGCCCAATCACCAAGCGGGCATTGCGTGACTTTCAAGCGCTTCGCCGTAGCCCAGCAGTGCCGGATGAACGGTTGCAGTTTTTTATCATTAATGTGCTCTTTCAAGTAATTTACGGTCTTTTCGTCGTGGCTGTACCCTGAGCCGAAGTCGAAGCCGACTTTTTCTTTTATCCCTGCGATGCATTCTTCGCGCCTCTCTTTTGCAACAATTGACGCGGCGGCAACAACCGTGTAATTATAGTCCGCTTTGTTCTCCGCCCTCACTCGCGGCCCGTCAAAGTACTTCGCGATTCTCAAGCCGAACTTCGCCGGCTTCGGGTCCGGCGAGTCCACGATTATTTCCTTGGTGTTCGAGTGGTCGAGTTTAGCGAGTGCTTCCGCAGCTCCCTCTGCCTCGAGCTCGTTCAAGGAGATCTTTTTGCGCATGTATTTGGTTATTCGGATCGCATTCAACTCAACGACTATTGCTTCGCCTTCCTTCAAGAGCATGTCACGCAATTCGCGGCGCTTCTTCGGCAGCAATAACTTCGAGTCTTTTACTCCTGCTTTCTTCAAGGCGGGTAGCTTGCGTTCGTCGATTGCGTAAGCGCACATTACCAACGGGCCTAATACTGGGCCCCGTCCGGCTTCATCAATACCAATCGCGCGCTTCACAGGACATAGAACCTCTTTTAGTAAACATAAAAGTGGGGCCACGGGGATTTTCACGAACCATTTCTTTTTGAAAGGGTTTGTTTCGAACCCCGACTTGCAGGTGTCTCCTTGTTTCGCCTGCTAGACGAAACCGGGGGTTTGCTCTTCATGTATCCGAGCTCCATTTCCGAAAGTCATTCCCCCCGAAGAGGGTCATTACACCCGTCAATTGTAGCAGACGGCTCCCGAAGCGCGGTTTGACGCGCGCCCTTGACTGGAGCCTGCCGTTCTGCCAAGTTATACTATAGCCCCACTTTCAGCATTAATAGCCTCGAACCTTGATTTAAATGTTTTTAAATTGAACAGTGAAAACAAGCATTTAAATACTTGTTACGGGCAAGTAGTAACAAAGATGAAGGTTGGTTCTATGAATAGTGTGAAACTCGTGTTTTTCAGCGTAATCGCAGTAGCTTTGCTCGCTTCGAGCGCTACGGCGTGGTATGACCCTAATGGCGCAATTTGGGGGCCTTCTTGCTCTACGGACCAAGAGTGCGGTGAGTACGCCGCGTCTCACGGTATTGTTTGTACGATTAACACTGCTTCCTTAGGCACTAGTGCCCAGTGTAGCATTGAATCAGGCCGCTTGTGTGGTACTGCGTGCCAGAGCCACCCGGGAACCCCGACTTACGGCAGGTGCGTTTGTGCGTACGACACCAACCCTTCGAACGGCTACTGCACTTCCGAATCCGACACGGCTTATTCAACCCGGCAATCCACCGGCTTATCTTGTTATAATGGAGAGTTGTGGACGGGCCGTTGTGACAATTGTGGCAACTGGCTGAGCTGGTGTAATGAGCAAAGCACTCCGAACCCGCAGGAATCACAGCCTTCTACGCCTCCTGCAGGTGAGTCCGGAAGCGGCGGCTGGGAATGGTCTTCGGGATGGGGCTTTGGGTGGTCTTACCAGCCTTACTGCACATTACAATCTTATCCTACTTACGTTTACGCCGGCGGCTCTAGCGAAATCGCGATTAGTTATTACGACTTGTTCTACGCGCCTTGGGGAGTGTTCGTGGACTGCGGCAACGGCCAATCTTCTTACGCTTACGGTTGTTACGGCTCGACCGGCCAATGCTACGCGACTTGCAATTACGCGCAACCCGGCACTTACTTAGCAACCGCTTATGCCGGCGGCACTTATTGCAACCCTACTATGGTTCACGCAATCGGTTCGGGAAGCCAGCCGTCACCAACGCCGAGCGCAACTCCCACGGTTTACCCTGCGTCGTGCAGCGTCTCGACGAATCCTTCATTAATAGAAGGCGAGGGAACCTCGGGTATCATTGTTTCTTACACTAACTACGCTTACACTCCGGACAACGCGCTCGTGTTGTGCGGTAACGGCGCATTAGATGTTGCCTCGTGTTCGGGCACCAGCGCGCAAGGCACTTGCATTGCCGAATGCACTTACTTAGAGCCTCCGTCTTATCCGCAGGACTATCAAGTCGACGCTGTAGTCGAAGGCATCCAGTGCTCCCCGGATTCAGTCACTCTTTACGAGAGCGGCCCGTCACCGTCGCCAAGCGTAGAGCCCGTCGAGTGCGACCCGATTATTTTTGTTTACGATTCCGTTACGAACAACCCGATTGATGATGCGACCACGCTCCTCAGCGGGCAAGTAGAGTTTACGGATGAGAACGGTGAAGCGCTCTATTACGACTTCAGCGACGGAGATTACGAGGCTCGCGCTTCCAAGCTAGGGTATCAAACGCGCACCGTGACCGCGAACTTGTGTGAAGAGGATTACATTGAAATTCCGTTGAACCCGTTCCTGGAGG
>CAYZDE010000011.1:0-20307 GCA_964477205.1 Microcaldota archaeon | reverse complement strand
GTTCGCCGGGAAGTCCACCGGGGACCTCGCTATAATCGACGAGCGAGAGCAAAAAGCGGTTTACGAAACGCTGGCGGATTATTCCGGCGTATTAGTCGTGCACTGCGAGAAGGAAGCGTTAATGCACGACTCGTTCGACCCGAAGCAACCGATTACCCACGCCGAGTCCAGGCCCAAGCAAGCGGAAGTAGAGTCCGTAAAGGACCAGCTCGCATTCGCCGAGGAAGCAGGGTTCAAGGGTAATTTGCACGTTTGCCATGCTTCCTGCGCTGAGACCGTGCGCTTGATTCGCTCGGCGCGCGTGAAGGCGACTTGCGGTGTGACCCCGCACCACTTGCTGTGGGACGAGTCGATGCTTGAAGGCGGGCACGGCTTATTGTACAAGATGAATCCGCCGCTGCGCTCGAAGGAAGCAGTCGAAGAGTTGTGCAATTGCGTGAAGAACGGCGAGGTGGATTGGATTGAAACCGACCACGCCCCGCACGCAATCGGGGAGAAGCTTCACGCGGGTTATCCTTCGGGCTACCCTTCACTCTACTTGTACGCCCGCCTGGTGGAAGAGTTCCTCCCTTCCCTCGGAGCGAATGACTCGCTAATCCGCAGGATGACTTTCGATAATATTAACAAAGCGTTTGATTTGGGGTTGTAGTATTAATGATTGAATTGACTGCAAGGGAAGAAGAAGCGCGCAAGCGCGTGTGCCTGCCGCTCGACGGCTTGAATTCACTGGACGAAGTGAAGGCGCGGGTGGAAGAGTTGAGCCCGTTCGTCGGCTTGTTCAAAATAGGGAAGGAGTCCTTCACGCGGTTCGGCCCGAGAGTAGTTGAGCTCGTCAAGGGCTACGGCTCGGGCGTGTTCCTGGATTTGAAGTACCATGACATACCGAACACGGTGAAAGGCGCGGCCAAGGCGGCCGCGGAGTTAGGCGTTTTCATGTTCAATGTCCACGCTTCCGGCGGGAGCGCGATGATGCGCGCGGCAATGGAAGGCGTTCGTGAAGCAGATTGTAAAGTGAAGCCGAAGGTTACCGCGGTTACAGTGCTCACGAGCATTGACGGTGGGACGTTGAACAACGAGTTGAATGTTCAATGCGCGGTGGAAGAGCAAGTGTTACGCCTCGCGAAGCTGGCGAGTGATTGCGGGTTGGACGGCATCGTTTGCTCTGCCGCGGACTTGCATGCCATCCGCGGCGAATTACCCGACGGCTTCTTGTTCGTCACTCCTGGAATCAAGGGGCCGCGCACTGCCGCGGGTTCCGACCAGAAGCGCGTGTTCACTCCCGGCAATGCCGTTCGCGACGGCTCTAGCATACTAGTCATAGGGCGCGCGATTACCGGGCATGCCACTCGCGGGGAAAGGCAGCGGGCAGCGCGCGAGGTTCTCGCCGACATGGCTGCCGTTATTTCAGAATAAAGAGAACACGTTGTAGAATATCGGGTAAGTAAAGTAGCAGGCGAGCCACGACGCGCCGGCCCCGAAGATGACTTGTTTGAAGTCGTGCGCCTTCAAAACGAGTCGGCTCCACGACACGATTGCGACGAGGCCGTAAACCCAAAACCAGTCAAAACCGAGTAATAGTATTACCGAGCTCGTCAAGCCGGTGGAAGCGGAAGCGTGCATGCTCAACTTCGTGTAGTACTTGTTAACGAACCACAATAACGCGTTCGTTTCCGCGAAGACCAAACTGAACGCGAGCAAGAGTTTGCATTCTAGCAGGAAGAACAATGCTATTGAAATAATGGCGTACTTCATCCAAATTCCGTAGAATGTGGTGCGTTCCTTGCGGGTCGGCATGTCCCACGACAACTTCTTCTTTCGCACTTGCGCGTACGCCTCGATTAACGGTGCGATTAAGAGTATTCCGACCGCGATGCTGAAGGCGAGCCCTCGCGATAATGCTCCCGTGCCCTGCGGAGCGTAAAAAGCGAGGAAGCCAAGGGTTAAGCAAACGATTATCGGCGGCGCAGTCAACCAAGTTACGAGTTTTGCAGTAGTGCTACCCGCCATTTGCAACCTTCACCGCTTCTCGCGCTATCTCGAGCTCTTCGTTCGTGGGAATCACGAATACCTTCACGCTGGATGCGCTCGACTGGATTTCACCTAGCTTCTTGAAAGCCGCTTTGTTCTTCGCGTCATCCAATTCGATTCCGAGGATTCCCAAGTAATCACAAATTTTTTTCCGGAGTAAGTCGTCGCTCTCGCCTATTCCCGCGGTGAACACGAGCGCGTCTAGCCCGCCTATGGCAACTGCGTACGCTCCCACGTATTTCGCAACGCGGTAAGCGAACAAGTCTAGTGCGAGTTTGCATTGCTCGTTTCCTTCATTTGCCTTTGCTTCGATCGGGCGCACGTCCACGCTCACTCCCGACACGCCTAGAAGGCCGCTCTTCTTGTTCAATTCATCGTATACTTCGTCGAGTTTGAAGCCGTGCGCGTCCACCAGGTAGTGAATGATTTCAGCGTCCAAGTCCCCGCAGCGCGAGCCCATCATTAATCCCTCTAGGGGCGTCATGCCCATGCTCGTGTCCACGCTCTTGCCTGCCTTCACCGCGCAAACACTCGCTCCCGCGCCCAAGTGGCAAGTCACTAGGTTCGGCGCTTCCTTGCCTAGCAGTTTCGCAGCCTCTTCCGAAACGAACTTGTGTGACGTTCCGTGAAAACCATACCTACGAATAGAGTACTTCTCGCGGTACTCGAACGGCACCGCGTAAGTAAATGCCTTTTCCGGCATCGTAGAGTGAAAAGCCGTATCGAAGACCATTACGTGCTTAGCATTAGGCATGCACTTCTTAGCTTCTCGGATTCCCGCTAAGTTGTTAGGGTTATGCAACGGAGCTAGTGGAACGAATTCTTCCACCTTAGCCACGTTTTCTTCAGTAGCCAGTACGGGGTTCTTTAAGTCTCCTCCGTGCACCACGCGGTGCCCGACTATGGTTATTTCGTCCGGGGAATCAATCGCGCCCCACTGCGGGTCCTCGAGCATTTCCAACAGCGCGCAAATGCCTTCGCCGTGGTTTTTGGATTTAATTTTCTTTTCTAGTTTTTTGCCCTGCTTCTTGTGCACCAGGTTAGCGTCCTCGCCGATTCTCTCGACGAGCCCGCTAACGAGTGGCTTGAGCAACTCGTCAAAGAGTTTGTATTTTATTGAAGAGCTTCCACAATTGAGTACGAGGATTTTTCCCACTTTCTGGCACCTAGCGCTTGAGCGCTTTCAATAATTCACTGAGTACTATGACTCCCCCGAAAACAACCAGTATGGTGGGCCACAACGGGAGTGCCGGCTTCCACCAGCCGAGGTCGTTGCCGAGCCAAATCAAGCCGATTATGAATAGGAACAAGCCGAAGCCGAGGCCTTTGTGCCTGCTCTCTTTCTTGTGCTTGTTCTCCATTCGCTTTCCGAACGCTTCCATTTTCGCTTCGAAACCGCTCTTCCTCTTTTTTTTAGTTTTTTTTCGAGCCATTATTCAATTACACCTGAACTAACACTATAACTCTCGATAATAAAAAAGAAGAGCTTAAGCTAACCCGCGTTTAGCGCCTCGGCCGGGAATTGAACCCGGGTCGCAGCCTCGACAAGGCCGAATGCTAACCACTACACTACCGAGGCAGGTACCAAGCTGTTTGGTTCCGCTTGTTTTAAATTGTTTGTGGGGGGGTTGAGTCCCGCAGGCCAGATTTCCAACGAGTCGTTCCATTGAACGAACTTCGATTTGAACTGGCAACCCTCTGATTTCCGGCAAAGCCGTTGGACGCCTTTCGGCATCAAGCTAACTACAGTCAGATGCTCTGCCAAGTTGAGCTACTGCGGGGTTGTATCCCTCCCACAAACCATTATTAATGCAGTGAAAGTTTTATTAACCGTTATGCAAGCCCATTTGAAATCGTTGATATTACTAATCGCTGCGGGTTCCCTGCTCGTAGCCGGCTCGGTTGAAGTAGAAGCCCCTTTGTACTCTTTAAACGCGGAGAGCGTGTCTTACGAGCTCGTCGACGCGCCTTCCGGCGATTATTACTTATTATTGTTCAATAACCTTGAATCCGTAGTGCTCGACGGGAACTCCCTCGAAGCAATCGAGGATGAGGCAATACTCCAGGAAGTAATTGACGCTTACCAGAGCTCGCAGTTTGATTCGCTAGGCTTCGACGTGAAGCTTTTGGAGGTGCAGGCGGCTTTCAACGAGGTGCATGAAGTAGTTGATTACTGCGCGAGTGGCGTTGGCTTTTTCGTCTCGCATAATAGCGGCCTTAAGATTTACATTGTGATGGCTCCAACCGCGTACCCGCGCTCTTCGGTAGCGTTGGATAACTTCGAGGAGCACCACCCGATTATTAATGAGTCATTGTACGCGATGAATGCGTCGATGACGTCGTTGAACGCCGCAGGAAACACGCGTAACTTGGATAAGGTTGTTGCCGCACTTGAAACGATTACTACCCACGTTGATTCAGTAGACGAGCAGTACGACATTCTCGCCTTCAACGCGCAGGAGATTTACGATGAAACCAATGCCAATGAATACTATTTCTTATGGGTTCAAGGGAACGCGCGTGATTGCACTCGCGGCGCTGAGTTGGACACGAAAATAGCGGCACTCGAAGCAGCGGCTTCGCCGGGCGACTTCGAAACTAGCGATGAATTAATGGAGCGCATTACCTCGGAGACGTCCGAGCGCTTGCCTATTGCATTACAATTGAAGGCGGCCGCCGAAAACTTCGACCGTTACATGGAGTTAAAGGTGCTCATCGACACGCTAGTTGAAGATTACTCTGGCCTCGACGCGAGCGTGCCCGCATTGAATGACCAAGGCGATTTGTTTGAAGAAGCATTCAACGCTTTGAATAACACGCAAGCTAACGGGACAGTGGAAGAGCGCGAAGCTGAATTCGATGAGTTATTCAATGAATTATCCGTGCTAGCTGACGGCTACAACGCGGCGTTCGAATCGTTTTCAAAAGCGAAGACCGCAGTCGGGAACGCTTCAGTGCAATTAAACGTGGTGTCGGAGAAGTACGGGGGGACAGACGAGCGAATCGTTGAATTAAAGGCGACGGTGCAACAATTGAACTCGCGCGTTAATGCGCAGTCGCAAGAACTCGCGAACGGCGAGTACGAAGTGACGGTTGAGTTGGATTCGATTGCCGTGAACGCTTCCGGAATCGCGGCGGTTGTTTACCAAATGCAGCCGCGCGAGAACGAACTCGACTTGGTAACAATCGGCGGCGTTATCGTGTTATTGTTAACGCTAGTCGGAGCGTTCGTGTACTTCAAGAAGTACAAGGAAGACGGCGGGTTTGGAATGCAGCCGCCTGAAGCGAAGGAGGATTCGGGTTCTTCAAGTTCGCCGGGAGCGTTAGTGGGAAGGGATAACCCGGATTACCAGAACCCGTCGAATCCTTACAAGTAGCCCCTTTTTCTTTTACTTTCGCTCCAGTTATTATCGAAGTTAAAAGGGGGGATGGGGTAGCCTGGTATCCTACCGGCTTTGGGGGCCGGTGACCCGAGTTCGAATCTCGGTCCTCCCACTTTTATCTTGTTATAATATGGTTACGCCGAGTAAGCTCAAGAGTATTAAGAGTCCGGCGCCGGCAAGGCCCAGGAACGCGCAAACCATGAAAGTAATCACGTTCAACGCTACGTTTATTCCGTACTCGGTGCCGTAATGGTTGATTACGAGCAACGCGATTACGCCGAGCACGGCGTTCACGAGGAGCCGCTTGAATAAACAAACGATTAGCACGGCGATTATTATGAAGAAGAACGCCATCGCGATTAAGGGAAGGAAAGTCAGCATTAATTCACCCGAATTCTCTTTAGCGCGCGGGGAATAAAAGCGATTAGGTCTTCCGCATCGAAAGCGTAATCGTTCGCCTTGAAAGCTAGGTCGCCTGCTGTTCCATTGGTGCGCGCGGCTGCGAGCGCGGATTCAAAAGCCGGGTTTTTGCAGTGGAAAGCGGAAGCGAGGCCTGCCAGGGAGTCGCCGGTGCCCCCTTTGGTCATTCCTTGGTTACCCGTGCGGTTCAAATGCGTTCGCTTACCGTCCGTTACCACGTCCGCCCGGCCCTTCAATAAGATAATGCAAGAGTGCTTCGCGGCCATTTTAACGGCGTTCGCTTTCGTTGCCTTGCACTTGAATAATGCCTCGAATTCTTTTGCGTGCGGAGTCACGATGCATTCCTTCAAGCGTTCGGGTTTTGCCATCCTCAACGCTCCCCCGTCCAACACGACTCGTTTTGCTTTGAGTGCGCGTTCAACGAGTTTTGCATTAGCCGCATTTACTTCCAATCCGTTACCCGTGAGGATGCAATCGCATTCATTGATTGCCTTGTTCAACTCTCTCTTGCCTATGGTTATGAACAAGCAACTCTTCGAGCGCATTTTTTGCAATAACCGTTGATTGTTTTTTTCCGGTGAGTAAAAGTAAATTAGGTCCGCGATTTTTGCTGCCGCGCGAATCGCGAGCAACGGCGCCCCGTGAATCCGCTTGGAGCCGCCTATCACGAGCAGCTTCCCGTTCTCCCCTTTCTTTTCTCCTCTTTTCATTCCAGCACCCTCGACTCTCCCGCCTTCTTCTCAACGCGGTAAACCTTGTCCGCGAACGCTTCGAGTTCTTTTTCATGCGATACTATTACGACTTGCGAGGCATCCACGCCTTCGAATACCGCGCGCATTCTTTGTAATTGCTCGCGGCTGAACCCGTCGGTCGGCTCGTCTAGTATTAACAAGTTGGATTGCATTGCCTTGCACTCTCGCTTCACTAGGGCGTTCAAGGCGAGCCGGTAAGCTAGGGCAATGGCCGTCTTCTCTCCTCCGCTCAATGCGTTTAAGTCTTGGTCGAACCCGTTTTGAGTGACTTGCGGAGTGAACGAGTCGTCGAGACCGGCGTCGATGTCCGCGTTATCGAGTAACTCGTTAACCCACTTTGAGAATAAGGAGTTGAAGTCGCGGTTCAAGTAAGCGAGAACGTGCTCTTCGATTTGGTCGAGGGCGGGCGCGAAGTAATCCGAGAGCCAGGATTTTTGGAGGCTGCGCTTCTCGAGCCCGGCCCGCGCTTCCTTTTTAGTGCTTATCGTTCCAACCAGCTCAGTGCGCCTCTCTTCATTCGCTTTTGCCTTGGCTTCCAGGGAAGCGGCGAGTGCCTTTGCTTCGGCTGCACGCGAGCGCGCTTCACGCACTAGCCTTTCCTTTTCCGAGAAGGACTCTAGAACCGTTTTTTTCTTTTCCAGCGTGCGCTTTTTTTCAGAGAGTTCCAACTCCAAGCCGGATTGTAGTTTGCTGCCTTCTTCAAGCTTGCCTTCGATTTGCTTCAAGCGCGCTGCGTTCGCCTCGTTCTCTTTTTCGCGCATTAAGGCTTGCTTGAATTCCACTTCTTCTTTCAATGCGTTTTCGTGCTCTCGCGAGAGCGATTCGATTTCTTTTTGCCTGCGTTCGGCTTCCCCGTGAGCCGCCAGTGCTTCTTTTTCCCTTGCAAGCGCGGCTTCCTCGAATTTTCCGCTAGTGGCTTGGCCGCAAGTCGGGCACTCTCCTTTCTCCATTAACTCGCGGAGGTCGCGCGCCTTGTTTTTAGATGTGACCGCTTTTTCTTCAATCGGCTTTAATTCAATGCGCTTAGCTCTTATTGCAACGGCTATGTCTTCACTAGCCTTATCCGGCTTTTTTGGATGTTCGGCTTCCTTAAGCGTTGACTTGATTCGTTCGGCGTCAGCCGCGTATTCTTCCAGCCGCTCTTTTAGGCGTTTGAGATTCTCCTCTAGCCGCGGCACTTCCGCGGCGAGGGCGGCGGCTTCCTCTTTTTCCGCGCTCAGCTTGGCTAACTCGCTTTCCTTTCCAGCGATTTCTTTTTCCAGGCGCGCGCTTTCAGAGGCAGCGTTTTCCTCTTGCTTTTTGATTTCAACTCGCTCTTTTTCCAGTAAAGCTAGTTTTTCCTCGTTTTCTTCAAGGCCTTTGGCCGCGCCCTTCAAGTATTCGGCTCGCTTTGCCGCAGCGCTAGCCGCGACCTTGGCATTGTCCTTGGCGTTCTTGTAGTCTTCGATTCCGAATGCCTTTCTGAGTGTTTGAAGGCGCTCTTCCGGGCGCTGGTTGAGTATGAACTTCATTTCCTCTTGCGGCGTGAACACTGCGTAGCGATAGATTACACTCGTGCTCTTAGGGTCGGCCGGCTCGTTGAACCCTAAGACTTTTAGCACTGCGGGCTTGATTTCCGCGGGGGCAAGGGTGCGCCGCACTCCTTCGGATTCCATCCAACCGGGGCCTTGGCCGGCTCCTCGTGACTTTTTTTCTATGGTTCGCCCGACCGAATACTTTTTTTCATTTACTTCAAAGTCTAGGCGCACGCTCGCCTTTGACTCGCCGTGGCGGAGCAAGTGAGCGGCTTTCACTCCGCCTAAGCCGAATAAGGCGAATTCAATTGCGTACAAGAGCGTGCTCTTGCCCGAGCCGATGTCCCCTTCGAAAAGGCAGACGCCTTCCGGGAATTCCACTGAAGCTTTCTTGTAAGAGCGCACGTTCTCGAGTTCGAGTTGCAGGAGTTTCACTTCAAGCCCTCCAACAGCGAGAAGGCGCGTTGCTTTACGCGCTCTTCGTAATTCGTTTTAGTTTCTTCGTTGCTTCGCGGCTGCTTTAATGCTTCGAGGAGCGGGGCCGCGGGCTCGTGGCTCCACTTCCCATTGGCTAGCGACTTGAATAGCGCTTTTTCAACTGCGCGCTTGTCCTCGCCTTCCACTTTGATTCTCTCGAGTTTTGGCGCGGTGAGCTTCGAGCGGTTCACTTTTACTACTAGGGCGCCTTCGAAAGCCGAGCGCACTTCGTTGAAACCGACTTCGCCCGGGTTTCCCGAAGCGAGTTCGCCCGCGACCCTCAGCAAAATTATTTTTCCTATAGCTTTCGTTTCCCTAGCCGTTGACAATAATTCGTCGCGCAGCGCACTAGCGCTTTTTTCGTTAGCGTCCGCCCCTATTTTCACGACTTCGGCTACCTTGATTGGCTTGAATTCAGCAATTACTTCGCCGCCTTTCACGCGCACCATGTAAAAGCCGTGCTCTTTTTCGGCGAGGTCGTCGAGGTCCTTGTAATCCGCTGCGAACAATGGGCCGGGGTAAACAATCCGCCCGTAATTTTTTTCGACAATGTCGATGCGCTTGTGTACGTGCCCTCCGGCGTAGTAATCGAAGCCTTTCGGCAGTAGGGACAATGGAATGCTTTCCACTCCCTTGAGGAAGTCGGGCTTGTGCTCCTCGATTCCCGAGTGGAACGCAAACACTTTGAACCCGTTTCGCTCTTGCAAGTGATTCAAGTCGAGTGCCTCGTAATTTTCGAGTTCCAAACCGCGCTTTCGGGCGCTTAAGCCGGTCAAGAGCGCGCCGGTCGCCTCATCCTTAGTGAAATCGAGCTTGATTCTATTGTTTTCGGCTTTGCCCCCGGTTATCTTGGTTATCACGCCCGCGCTGTTGAGCACGTCGATTACGCTCGTCTCGTTCACCGAGTAGTCGTGCGACCCGTACACTAAGTAAATCTTCTTTCCTTGTTCGACGAGCGCGCGCATTTTCTTGACTGCGCGGTCGACGATTGACAAGTCGGGGAGTGGAGTGTCGAATAAGTCGCCCGCGATTACCAGGAAGTCGGCTTCCGAACAGGCGTCTAGCACGGCTTCGAAAGCGCGCGCATTGAGTTCGCGTAGCTCGGGCTCTCGAAAAGCGCCGAGGTGAACATCGGCTAAGTGCGCAAAAACGAAGTTTTCCACCGTATAATCGGTTAAGGTTTAGGGGCTTATTTTACTTGCGTATGCTGACGTGGTGCCAGTGGGCGCGCTGCCACTTGGTCGGCTTCTTGTTTGTCAGAGTGAGGGAGTGGTCGTCGTGAACCCTAGCGTGGGAGTGATGCTTGTGTGTTCGCGCTAGGTGCCTGGCTAACTCGTCGTGGTGCCTCCTTAGGCCGGCTAGGCCTACTAGAGCGTAGACGACGGTCGCCACGCAAGCGAGCATGAACAAGGTTATGTCCTGCATTAGGAACGCGGTTAAGTCGTGGAACATTGCGTGCCAGACCGACGGGTGAGTCGCAAGGTAAGCTATTATTCCGCTTATTGCCGCGGCCACGCCCGCGATTCGCGCGGTATAATGGCGCGCGCGAAGCTCGACGAATGCTTCAACTTTTTCTATGGTCGCCGCCGGCAAATTCTCTTTCTTGATTCTCTTATCCTTCTTCATAACACGAACTCTTTTCTAACCGGTTTGTCGTTCTTGGTTGCGTAATCCTCGAACAAGGGCACTTTAATCGGGACGGCGCAGGCAGTGAACACCGAGGATACTATTGCCTCGCCCTTGTCGAGTGCTCCGATGGCCTTGAAGTCATTGCTTAAGTCTTGGGCCGCGCTGCCTATGATTGCCTCGCGTTCGCTCTTCATTTCATTGCCTAGTATTATCTTAGTGTTCAAGTTAGCGAGCACTTCCTTTGGAATCAAGCTCGCAAGCTGGGTTATAGCAATGAGTCCCACGCCGAATTTGCGGCCTTCGCGCGCGATGGTTGAGAAAACGTTCGCCCCGGCGGCTTCGCTGAGCACGCGCGGAGCTTCCTCGAGCACGATGCTCACTTGTTTTCCGCGGTTCGAGCGCGCCTTGTTGAACACTGCGCTGGCGAAGATGCTGGTTGCGAGTAATTCGGTTTCCCCGCCTAGCGTGGAAGTGTCGATTATTACCTTTCTGCCTTTTTGAAGGTGTGCGACTACGTCGTCCACTAGCGTTTCGCTGCCCGAATCCACGAACAAGCCTTCCTTTAACAAGAGTTTCATCTTGCGTTGGAGCACGCAAATTGTTCCCTCGTGGACGCCGGGTAATTCCTCGCCGGAAAGGCAAGAGTTCACCCAGTCATCCCCTTTTTCACGGTAAGCAGTGTAAACCGCTTCTTCTTGCGCTTCGCTCAATCGCACGACCCCGCGTAAGTGCCATGGCTTGACCAGTCGCTTGTTAATTCGCAAGCTCACCGCGCCTCCTTCGGCTTTAGTCGAATAGGAAACTAAGTTATCCCTGGCTTTGGGGTGAGTTGATAATGCTTTTTGGTATTCGCCGTGCGCGTCGAGGACGAGCACGCCGCAGTAATTCGAGTCAAGGAGCGACCATAACATTACCTTAACGAGGTTGCTCTTGCCCCGGCCCGTGCTCGCGGGTATTAGTATGTGATGTGACAGCACTTTCTCGCCGTCAACGATTACCGGGTGGCTTAGTGTTTTACTGCCTGAGCGCACGTAACCGAGGAACAACGGCTTTTTAGGTGAGTCTAAGAATGATAAGTCGTCTTCCTCGATGCGGCGCAGGGTAGAGAAGAATGCGGGTAGTGACTTTACCGCGTGCGGTTTGCCATCCTTAACGGTTACCAGCCCCTTGACTTTAGCGAGCACGTAATTGCGGAGTTCTTTCTCGATTAGTGCCGTGCCTTCTCCGTGGCCCTCGAGTTTCATTCCACTTACTAGTTCGCGGGCTTCACCACTGATTTGGCTGCCGTATTCCAAGTCGAACACTTGAAGCAACTGCTTTCTTTCTTTTTCTTCGGATACCAGCAGCTCGCCGACTTGCAATTCCTCACTGCTCTTTTGCCTAATCAATAGCTCTCCGAAGCCGCCTGAAACGATTTGCCCTACTATTACCTTCATTCCAATCACAATGCATCAAGCACCGCGTGCGCGTCCACTGCGCCACGCAAACCCTTGAATCGTAAGTTCAATAACTCCTTTAACGCCTTGGTTTCCGCGTTCGTAACGCGCGTCATGGCGTCCGCGTCAATCAAGCCGTAAGGATAGCCCGGGAAGCACGCGTCATTCGACTGGAACGCGACTGCTTCGGCAATGCTTTTCGAGTCTCCGCCTTTCTCGACTTCAAAGCGAAAAGCGCGCTCGCTTGACTCGTGAAAGCGCGTAACGAATATCTCGGCGTTGTGGTCCGGGTGATTATTAACGCAGACTGGCCCGTATTGCCACGCGCCCTTTGGAGCGATTTTTTGCACGGCGACGGTTAAAGGCAAGCCCGTTGTAGTCAAGAGGGCGCTCGTTTTCGCTATTCCGCACAGCTTTCCGGTTCCAAAGCACTTTTTCGCGTGCGCCGCCTCGCCGGTTACGCTCGTTTCAAGGGCGCCGTCGCGCACCACCGCGTTAGCTTCGCGCAGCGCCCGCTCGGTGAGTGACCATTCGGCGTAACGCCTCGCTACGTTCCCCGCGATTGCCGGGGAAGCGCGCCGGTTATTCAGTGAAACGCTCGCGTCGAAAGCGTCCAAAGAGAAGGATTCAATGCAATTCCCATTCAATGCTTTGCATTCGGCGTCGATGAGCACTTTACGGCCTTCCACGCGCGTGCGCGCTTCGACTAGGAACTCGTTTTTCTCCTGTTTCAAGCGCTTCGCGCCGTTGAATAAGTTATAGTAAACGCGTACGAGGTGCACGGCGAGGGAAGGTGTGTCGAGTACGCATTGGTTGCCGCCGTCCACGCACGCGACTTTGCCCGCGCGCGGTTCGAGCTTGTTGAAGCGTGACGATTCGAGCGGGAGTGCCTTGTAGCGCGGGTCCGCGAAGAAAGGCTCCCCGACTTCCGAGTCGTCCGGGGGAGTGATTCCTTCCAGCGCGCGCGTTATCATTGCAAATCGTTACGCGTTTTTTTTTAATTAGGTTTGCGGCGTGCCGGGTATTTTTGCAAATGGAGCGACTTCTTCAATGCTTTTTTTGCCACTTAACCAGCGAACGAGGCGTTCGATCCCTAATCCTCCTCCGGCGCTAGGAACAAAGTGTTGTGAGGCTTCAAGCCATTCTTCATATTGGGCTAGGTTTTTTCCAGTAAGAAGCATTTTTCTCTTAATTTCTTTTGTTTCCCATTCCCGTTCGCCGCCGCTTAGTGCTTCACCGAACCCTTCTGGATAAATCAAGTCGTAGTTGTGCTCCCATTTATCATAAAACTCGCGCTCGTGGCCCAATAACCAAAAAGGCTCGCTCGAATGCAAGGACGCTTCCTCTTCAATCGTCTCGCTCGCTTGCATTCGCTTGAAAGGTGTGCGAGGGGTTTCCAATTTCCTGCCCAACACCTCTAATTCTTTTGCGCGCTCTTTTTTCACTCGCTTCACTACGAGGCAAAGCATTTCCTCGACGAATGACATGAACTCTTCTTTTGACGCTCCTTGAAATTCCATGTCCAACTGCGAGAATTCTATTAGGTGTTTTCCCCCGTGTCGCTTCTCTTCTTTTTCCAGCCGGACGTTCGGCGAGAAAACGAACACCCGCTCGAAATGAGGGGCCAATAATTGCTTTTGAAAAATCATGCTCTTCGTTAATGAGTATTTGTCTCCGTAGTAATCTATTTCCGCGTCGAACACCGAGTGGCTGAGCGGGTCAGTGGTTTTTGAGAGCATTACCGGCAAGACCTGCACGCAATCCTTTTCATACAAGTAGTCGTGCAAAGCCTTCAAGGCCGTGGTTTGGATTCTTAGAACCTCTTTGAACTCTTTCATATCCATTACTGTGCCAAAACAAGCTAATATCTTTTGTTGCAAAAATTCCGTCAAAATACTCGAAAAAGACAAGTATTATTAAATAATTCCGACTAAACGTCAATATGGATGAGCGGGATTCGGCAATTTTAAAGGAGTTATTGAAAGATTCGAGGCAGTCGACTGCTGTGATTGCGCGCAAGACCGGGATTCCTCGCGTTACGGTGCATGAGCGAATTCAACGCTTTCGCAAGAATGGAGTGATTCGCAGGTTTACCGTCGAGCCGGACTACGCGTTATTGGGCCGTCCGATATCCGCTTTTATTTTAATCGCTTTTTCTCCTTCCGTTGGCTCGAACCAACGGAAACTCGCAAGTGAAATAGCCTCGTTGGATGGGGTAAGCGAGGTTAGCGTGTTAGCCGGTGAGTGGGATTTAGTAGTCAAGGCACGTGCCGAGTCCTTGAAAGAGCTTGGTAAGTTCGTGGTCGACCGCTTACGCAAGTTAAATGGCGTTGGTAGGACCGTGACAATGCCCGTTTTGTCTTAAGGGTAGGCGCGGTTGATTACCCGCGGGAACGGTATGGCATCGCGGATGTGGTCGAGGTTCAAGAGCCACTTGATTAAGCGCTCGACCCCGAGGCCGAAACCGCTGTGCGGCACGCTCCCGTGGCGGCGCAAGTCGAGGTACCACTCGTAATCCTTCAAGTCGAGCCCCGCCTCGTTCATGCGCTTAGCGAGCTTATCGTACTCCCAAATGCGTTGGGAGCCCCCGATTATCTCACCGTGGCCCTTGGGCGCGAGCAAGTCCGAGTTCAAAGCGTACTTGCCGTCGGGAGTGGTTTCCATGTAAAACGGCTTGATTTCCGCAGGGAAGTTCGTTATGAATACCGGCTTGTCCAAGTCTTTCGTGAGCGCTTCCTCTTGCGGCACTCCGAAGTCGTCGCCCCACTTTATTCCACACTTCTCGATTGCTTCCTCGTACGGCATGCGGTGGAAAGGGGCTTGAATTGCCTTCAATTCTTCCAGCGAGCGGTCGAAGTTGGATATTAATCTCGCGTCATTCTCCGCGAATTTCTCGGCAACGAATGATATCATGTCCTCTTGCAGCTTCATGTTATCCTCGTTGTCGTAGTACGCCGCCTCTTCCTCGAGGTGCCAGTACTCGGTTAAGTGTTTGTTCGTTCGGCTCTTTTCCGCGCGGAAAGATGGAGCGAGAATGAACACTTTCTCTAGCGAGGTAATGAACGCTTCATTGTACAATTGTCCGCTCTGTGACAAGTACGCTTTCTCGCCGAAGTAATCGAACTCGAATAATGTGCTTCCGCCTTCGCACTCGCTCTTCGTGATTATCGGGGGCGAGAGCTCCCAGAAGCCGCGTGAGTCGAAGAACTCGCGCAGGTACTTCACGATGTGCGCGCGTGATTTCATCACGTTCGTGAGTTTTTGCGAGCGGAGCCACAAGTGCCGCTTGTCGAGCAGCAACTCCGTGCTTTGGTGTTCGGTAATCGGGAACGCCTCGCCTAAGTGCGTGAGCTTGAAGTTCGTTGCGCGCAGTTCCCATCCGTTCGGGGCGCGCTCGTCCTTGTGTACGGTTCCGGTTAATTGAACCGCCGACTCGACGAATGCCTTGCGCGCGTCCTCGAATTCCGCGTCGGGAACGGCACCCTTCTTAACCGTGCATTGGATGACTCCCGTCGCGTCTCGAATCACTAGGAACGCGAGGTTATTGCTCGAGCGGCAGCGGTAGACCCAGCCCCGCAAGCTGGCCTCGGCGCTTTCCTCGGCTTTCCCTTTTAAAATGAATTCGATGGGAGTGAACATGATTATAGTATTCGCCGCGTTCGGTTTTAATCCATTCGATTAGCTAATTAATGCGTTCTTCTTTGCTACTAATCGTTATGTTCAAGCAAGCGATAGTCCTGCGTTCGGACTTGAAGATGGGTAAGGGCAAGCTCGTTGCGCAAGGCGCGCACGCTTCAATCGAGGCGTACCGAAAGGCGGAGAAGACCGACCGCCTTTCCGTTGCCGCGTGGAGGCATTCGGGAACAGCGAAAATCGCGCTCAAAG
Source organism: Microcaldota archaeon (assembly GCA_964477205.1). Lineage (GTDB taxonomy): Archaea > Micrarchaeota > Micrarchaeia > Norongarragalinales > Norongarragalinaceae > UBA93. The sequence goes on along the minus strand of CAYZDE010000011.1, from coordinate 4,783 downwards.
TTTCCAGCGAGGAAGAGTTGAAGCGGCTTTATGGCCGAGCCCAACGCGCGGGCGTTCCTTGCGCGCTCATCCGCGACGCGGGCCGCACGCAAATCCCGGCGGGCTCCCCGACTGCAATTGCAATCGGCCCGGCTAGTGACCAGGCAATCGACAAGCTCACGAAGGAATTAAAGCTACTTTGAGTTCAACACGGCTTCGCGGGCTTCCTTCGAGCCAATCCCGCGCGCGAGGTTGTGCAAGTACGCGATTCCCGCGTTCGGTCTTTTAGACTGCCTTTCAATTTTGAAAGCTTCTAGCCCGAGTTGCCAGCCCAAGTAGTACGCGTTTTTTGGGTTTTCTTCTTTTTCATTTTCAAGACTGGGTTCTATTGCTTCTGTAATTGCTTTTCTAGAATAATTCAAGTGCCTAGTCTCCATTAGTTGTCCGAGAGTTAGCGGGTACCCGTGTTTTAATGCTGTGTAATACCCTACTGCCGATGTCACGGCGTGTGATAGCCCTAGTTTGTGCGAGGTTTCGTGGGCCATGATGTTTGCTATCTCACTTTTAACCGGGACCGGCTCAATTTCCCTTATTTTGTCTTTTTTTGCGAGGTTGATGGTGTTTAGGTTAGTGTCATAACTGCCAGCGGCCGAGTGCTTTCCGAATTGTGGCATTTCCTGTTCGAACCGTGTGCGTGATAGTATACTCCGTGCCCTAATTTTCGGGTAACTTTTTCCGGCTACCCGCAAGGCAATGAGTATCCCGTTAATTGCAGCACGCTTTTCCTTGCCGTTGAGTTTATTCCAATTGCTTTTTTTCGGCCATTCGATGTCCTCGGCCATTTCTTTTGCCGCTTTTTCGTGCTGTTCGGCTTTTTTTCTTAGCGCTTGTATTACCGCTGCTCGACCTTTTTTCCTTATTAATCGTTGGAGTTCTTCTTCCTCGTCGCGGTTGATTATTATCTTACGACTGTAGATCGTCTCTATCCAATTGGGCACTTCTTCTTCAGGAACCTTTTGTAGCCTGTCCGCGCAGTCGTGGAGAATATGAGCGCTCTGAAAAACGGATTCCAAAGTGGCTGTTGGTGAGAGCATTCCTGGGTATTTTTCGTTCGTTTTACGCCAGTTGAATTCCCTCACTTCAAGCTACCTCTTCGATGGTCAATCCGCTCTCGAATTCTTTAGTGCTTAGCGTGAAACCGGTGCGCGTTTCCTCGAGCACGGCGAGCGGGAAGAAGTGCCAGCCCTTGCGTGACTGCTTCCAAGCAACGAAAACGGGCACTCCCGTGGTACGTTCCCAAGTCTGCATTATCTTGAATTTGGATTTCTCGATGAACAAGTTGTTCTTCCAGTACTTGCACTCTACCGCGAATTTGTTCGTGGTGTGCAAGGCGATTAAGTCCGGGCTCACGCCGTCCGCGCCGCTGCCGCTCGCGCGAACCACGAAGTACCCCTTGGCTTCCAGTTTCCTCTTTAATTCCCGTTCGGCAGCAGAGCCCTTGTTGTAAGCCATCACGAGTTTTATGCGTTCCAACGGTTTTAACCGTTGTTTTCAAAGGCGGTTAGGCAGGTATTTATAGCCCGGTTGGCACTCTGTTTACGGGAGAAAATGGAGACAGGCGTCAAGGTAGGAGACTGCATGAAGACGTCCCTAGTCACTATCAATGATTCTGCGAGCGTGCTTGAAGCCGCCCGCAAAATGAAGAAATTAAGCGTTGGTAGCATCCTGTTAACAAACAATGCCGGCAGAATTTACGGAATTCTAACCGCTGAAGACATTGTTCACAAGGCCGTTACGGCCGATAGGACGGGCGCGCCCGTGAAGGAATTCGCGAGTTCGCCTTTGTTATCCGTAACACCGGACACGGATTTGAGCGAGGCCGCCCGCAAAATGGGCGAGAAAAACGTTAAGCGCCTCGTGGTCAAGTCCGACGGTGAAGTAACCGGGATAATATCCGAAAGGGACATAGTCAAGCTCTCTCCTTCTTTGTACACCCTGATAGCCGAACGGGAACGATTAAACCGTTGAACCCGTAACTCCCAATTGACGCAATGCGCGTAGGATGGCTCCCCAGACTCTTTTGGGGTTTGAAGGGGTAGTTCAACATGCGCGCGCAATCAATTGGGCGTGCGGAATCAAGTTCTCTCCGGATTAGTGAGTATGAATGGTGAACGCTTCGCGCATTGAATCGCGCTTGAACGCATTGAGAAAGCTCTTCGAATCATTATCCTCTGGGAAGGTGTTAATCGTTGAAGGAAAGAAGGACGCGCACGCCCTGCGTTTGCTCGGCGTGAAAGCGTACTTCGTGCTCGCCCAAGGAGCGAACGAGGGAATCGTTTCGCGCGCCTTGGAGCAAGCGAGCGGAAACAAGAGCGTCGTGCTCTTGTTCGACCTTGATGCAGAGGGCTTGAGGAAAACGCGCTTTTTTGAAGCGCTTTTCCGCGCCGAAGGTGCGTCGCCGCGGTTGGACCGCGTTACGCCCCGTAAGCTAGAGCGCCTCCTCGGCTATAGGTTCGTGGAAGACGCTTACTCTAAGTACTCTGAATTAATGGAGGAGATAAACAGTGGGTAAAACCTATATTGACACGGTTAAGTACCTCGTTAGGGCGAGGTTTGATGTAGACGGCATGGTGGAGAAGCCGGACATAGTCGGCGCTCTCTTCGGGCAAACCGAAGGGTTGTTGGGCGACGAGTTGGACTTGCGTGAGCTCCAGAAGAACGGCCGCGTCGGGCGCATCGAAGTGAATGCAAGCGTTCGCGGCGGCAAGACTTTTGGAACGATTTTAGTGCCGTCCAGCTTGGACATGGTGGAAACCAGCATCGTCGGTGCGGCCATTGAAGTAGTGGACCGCGTCGGGCCTTGCGAGGCTCATGTTCAAGTTGAGAAGATAGAGGACACTCGCAGCTTAAAGCGCAAGCAAGTGTTGAGCCGCGCAAAGCAATTATTGAAGTTAATGCTTTCCGATGAAATTCCGGAGAGCAAGGAGTTGAGTGAACTCGTGCGGCAGGACGCGAAGATTAGCGACATCGTATCGTACGGCCCGGACAAGCTGCCGTGCGGCCCGGAAGTCGCGTCGAGTGACTCCATCATAGCGGTTGAGGGCCGCGCTGACGTAATCAACTTGTTGAGGAACGGCATCAAGAATGCAATCGCGATAGGCGGTGCGAATGTCGGCGAAACCATCGCCAAGCTAGGCCGCGAGAAGGAAATGCTCGCGTTCTTGGACGGCGACCGCGGCGGGGACATCATACTCAAGGAATTGATTAACGCTACGGACGTTGACTACGTGGCGCGCGCGCCGACGGGTAAGGAAGTCGAGGAGCTCACGCGCAAGGAACTCATTCGCGCGCTCCGCAGGAGGGTTCCCGTGGACCAAGGTAATGGCTCTGACTCGCGAGGCAAGAATGACCGCCGTGACTCCCGTGATTCGCGCGACTCACGCAGTGATTCCCGTCGCGAACCCCGTCGTGACGAAAGGCGTAGCTCCAGTCGTGACGAGGGCCGTGACGGCCGCCGTTATCCCAACCGTGGCGAACAACGAGATTACGCTGAACCGGAAGCGCCAAAGGAAGCTCCGGTTGAACCTAAGTTGACTCCGGAAGAGGAGGCGAAGGTTAAGGAAACAAAACGCGTTCTCAAGGAGCTCGAGGGCTCACTCAAGGCGCGGCTGCTTTCCGCGGACAGCACTACCATTGCGGAAGTGCCGATTCGTGAGATAATGAAGAAGCTCGGGGAAGTAAGCGGCACGGATTCAATCGTGCTCGACGGTATAGTTACCCAGCGCCTCGTCGACCTCGCCGAGGGCAAGGGCGTGAAGTTCCTCGTGGGCATTCGCTCGGGCAATCTCACGCGCAAGCCGGCTAACTTGAAAATCCTTTTGGGTAAGTAATAGGGGTTTAATACCCCTTAACCCTTTTTTTCTTTTGGTGGCTAGCTAGTGCGTTCTACGGCTGTAGTGAGGATTCCCGAAGACCCTTTAGAGCAAGTCATCGGTCAGCCCCGCGCAGTGGAAATAGCGAAGATTGCGGCGCGCCAACGCAGGCACTTGTTATTAGTCGCAGCACCGGGCACCGGTAAGTCAATGCTTGCCCAAGCAATTGCTTATCACTTGCCGAAGCCGATGACCGAGGTCGCAGTGATTCACAACCCGGCGAACCCGGAGAGGCCGACCGTGGAATTGCGTTCTTGCGTCGACGCGGAGAAAGAGCGCGTGATTCGTGAGGAAGTCAAAGGCCGAATCGTTGCTCCCCTCGACGTCCCGTCTTTCGTTGCGGAGCGGTTGGGGTTTCGTTGCCCGCGCTGTGGTTTCCTAGGCAAGGCTTCTGATTCAGCATGCCAGAATTGCGGGGCGGATAAGAATTACGCGGTTTCTCCTTTCTCGAGCATTTGCGTTGAGCAGAAGCAGCGCCCCGAGCGCGTGCACACCACGCGCTTGACTGAGGATAACACTGAAGAGGTAATTGTTTACGAGCGCGTCGGCGAGAAAGTGCGCGTGTTCGACCAAGAAGCGCTCGAGCGGTTGGAAGCGTTAACGCGCAAGCGCCCACGCAAGGTAATTTTGCCTTTCGACAGGGACACTTTCGTTGTCGCCACCGGGGCGTCGGAGACGGAGTTGCTCGGCGACGTTAAGCATGACCCTTACGGGGGGCACGACAAGCTCGGTACGCCGCCTTACTCGCGCGTAGTGCCCGGAGCCGTGCACGAGGCGCACGAAGGCGTGTTATTCATAGACGAGTTGAGCGCGCTCGCGTCCATACAGCGTTATTTATTGACGGCGATGCAGGAAAAGGCGTATCCTATAGT
>CAYZDE010000010.1:19095-24888 GCA_964477205.1 Microcaldota archaeon | reverse complement strand
GAGGCAATCCAACAAAAAGCGCACGATTCAGAGAAGAAGCCGGCCGAGGAAAAAACGGCGGAAACGCCCAAGGAAGGAGAAGATGAAGCTCCAAAGCGCGAAGTCGTGTTGAACCGCATCGTGACCGCTTCCCTAGGTGAAGCCTACAAAAAGCCCTTGAATTCCAGGGGTAATTATGCAATACGATTACTCCGCGAGCAAATCGCGCGCGGCTTCAAGGTGACGGGTGAATTCGTTAAGATCGACCCCGCGGTGTCCAATCTAGTGTTCGCCCGCTCCGGCCGAAAACCCCCGCGCCACTTGAAGCTCGCTTGCTCCCTCGACAAAGAGGGAGTGGTAGTGGTGGAACCCGCTTGAGTTTTAACTTAATCAAGGAATCCGTTAACCACAACCCGTTTATCGGCCTCTTCGTCAGGGCTAACGAAAACTTGCTAGTAGCCCCCCCGCGATTAAGCGACGAAAGTCAAAAAGTTCACGGAAGCGCTGGGCGTGGAAGTTTTACGCTTGATGATTGACGAGTCCCCGTACCTCGGGTTATTCCTAGCGTTGAACTCGAATGGTTGCGTCCTGCCGAAGCTCGCCTCCGACAGCGAGATTAAGGCGTTGAAGAAAGCGGGATTGAATGTTTGCGTTCTCGACTCGCCTTTCTCGCCGGGCAACACGATACTCTGTAATGACTACGCAGCGCTCTTAAGCAAGCACATGCCGAAGGAGGATGCAGCGCGAGTTTCGGATGCCCTCGGCGTCGAAGTGCTCCAGCAAGAATTCGGCGGAGTACCCGCGTTCGCTTCCACGAGCGTGGCCACTAATTCCGGGTTATACACTTATAATGAATTAACGAGCGTGGAAGTAGCCCATCTCAAAACATTATTCAAGGTTCACGCGATGATAGGCACCACGAACTTAGGAGTGCCGTTCAACGGGCTCAGCTTAATCGCCAATTCAAAAGGCGGGGTAGTCGGGTCGAAATCCACCGGCGTGGAAACGCAGAGGGTTTACGAAGCACTAAGCGGTGATTAATAATCATGGATGAAAAAGAAAAAGAATTTGCTTACCGGATGTACGCCCAGCGCGCGAACGAGTTAAAACAACAAGTGCAGTCAATCCAGCACTTAATCGCCGAATGCGACTCCACTGAAAAAGCAATTGACGGCTTGGGCGATAATGCATTGTTCTCGCTAGGCTCGGGCGTACTCGTGCGCGCTTCCCCTGAAAAAGGGAAAGTACTCGCGGAGTGCGGCCGCGGCGTGCTAGTCGAAAAAACGCGCGCGGAAGCAACGGAATTCCTCACGGAAAAGCGCAAGCGCCTTGAAGAGGCATTAATCCGCGTTCAAGACGCTCTGGACGAAACCGTTAAGGGCGCGCAGTCACTACAGTGAAAGCGAAATGTTCGGGTTCATCAAGAAGAAGCTCTCTTCGTTCGTTGAGTCTATAATCGACAAGAAACGCGAGCCCGAAGAGCAAGCCGAAGAAGAAATCCGGCCAGAACAACCAGCTCAAGAAGAAAAACAAGTTCAAAAAACACCCGACATTGAAGAACAATCGCCCGTTCCAGAGCCGGTTGCAATTCTTGAACCGAAACCGGTTGCCGAGCCCGAAAAAGAAACCCCTATTGCAGAGCCAATTCAAGAGCCGGAGCCAATTGCTAAACCTATTATTGAAAAAGAAATTACGCCCGCTCCCCCACCAAAGCCAATCGAGGTTGAACCCGTTCTAGAACCCGAGCCAATAGAGCGGCAACCAATTGAAGAAAAGGAAGTAACCGAAACCATCGCGCGCGAGGCGAACGAGTTCCTCGAAGCCGAGGAAGCGCCGGTCAAGAAGAAGGAGTTAAAGCCGAAATTGGGCTTCCTCTCGAAAATCAAGGGCGCGCTATCCGGTTCCGTAACCATTCAAGAGTCGGAAGTAAGCCCGATGCTCGAAGAGCTGGAAATAGCGCTGCTTGAGAACGACGTGTCATTCGACACCGCCGCGTTCCTCGTAGAGGACTTGCGAGGCCGCCTAGTCGGGAAGAGCGTTCCGCGCGGGAACGTGGGCGGCGCCGTGACGGATTGCGTGCGCGGCGCGCTGCAAGACTTGCTAAAGACCGAGCCGTTCGATTTGGTGGCGCGCGTTAAAACAAAAAAACCGTTCGTCATAATGTTCATCGGCCCGAACGGTAGCGGGAAGACAACTACGCTCGCTAAGGTATCGCATTACTTGAAGGCACGCGGCTTGAAGAGCGTCATCGCCGCGTCTGACACCTTCCGCGCAGCCGCCATACACCAAGTCGTCGAGCACGGCGAGAAGCTCGGTGTGCGCGTCATCAAACACGATTACGGCGCGGACCCGTCGGCAGTCGCTTTTGATGCCATCGAGCACGCGAAAGCGAACAATGTTGACGTGGTCCTCGTGGACACCGCCGGCAGGCAGGAAACTAATTACAACCTAGTCCGCGAAATGGAGAAAATCAATCGCGTGGTCAAGCCGGACTTGAAAATATTCGTCGGCGAAGCCATTGCCGGGCACGCGCTAATAGAGCAAGTCAAGAAAATGGGTGAGGCGGTGAACGGCCTGGACGGAATCATACTCACGAAGTTGGATTGCGACGCGAAGGGCGGCGCGTCTTTAAGCGTTGCCCACGAAGCCAAAGTGCCCGTCTTATTCATCTGCACCGGCCAAGAATACGAGGACTTCCAATTATTCAACAGTGAATGGTTCGTCGAGCGAATGCTACCGGAAAACAACTAATGTCTTCCATTGCCTTTTTATTGAAGCCGAACGCCCGACTCAACCAAGAATTAACTTTGTTAAAGGCGCGTGTCAAGTCGATTGCAGGCGAACAAAATTACGCTAGCCATGAACCGCATTTAACTTTGTTTTTAGCGGAGTTTGCGGAACCAATTGACGCTAAAGCAATTAAAGCAGCGTTACCGCCCATTCCAAACTTAGATTTTTCGTTAAAGGGCTTGCACGTGTTTGAAGAGCATTGCGAAAAAATCCTAGTTTGCGAAGTAGAAGAAAACGAGCCCTTGAAGTGCCTTCAGTTATCGTTTGCAGAGGCTCTCGCACCATTCAAATCAGAAAAAATTTCCCCTTGCTGGGAGGGCTTTAACTTTAGTGCGTTAGAGGAAGAGAATTTGTCGAAGTACGGGGCGCCCTTCATAAATTCGAATTGGATTCCCCACTTGACTATTGCCTCGCTCACGCCAAAAGCGTTCGATTCGGTCTGGCCCGAACTAAAAGATGATTGCCCGAAAGGCTCTCACTCTTTTATTAAATTGCAAGCCACATTCGTCCGCGACTTCGAGCAAATCGGTGAGCTATTCTCGTTTTCCATTGAAAAAGTCGCTTAGCTCATTTATTTTGTGCGCGTTATTCGAGGCAATCAGAATCATTTAGCTTCGCTCGTAGTACCTAGTCCTGCCTTTCTCGTTCTTCTCCTCGAACTTAAGAAACCCTTTCTTCACCAAACGGTCCAAGTAAGTGCGAACGCTCCGGTCACTCAAATCGAGTTTTGCTTTCTTAACCGCCGCGTACAATTCCCCCGACGACTTACCCGCAGCGACTAAACCCAATATTCTCTCTTCGGTTTCATTCAACCTGGAAAACTTTTTCTCTTGCGAAGCGTTCCCGGCGTCAACGGGAACGTGCCTCGCTTCCACCTTGTCCGCGTTCCCGGCTTCAGCGCGCCTACCAGCCGCGAGTAATAAATGAATCGCGACTCTCGCGTCCCCGCCTTCCATCGCTGCGCGCGCCGTGCACAAGCCGATTACTTCCTCGTCCACGGCATTCGGCTGGAACGCTTTCTTCACGCGGTCCCTCACGATTTCCCTGAGTTCCCTTGGCGAGTACGCCTTGAACTCTTGCTTCCCGGCGATGAACGAAGTGCGCACGCGGTCATCCATGGCCATGAAAGCGTTAGCGTCATTTGTTATGCATACTACCCCGATGGGAACCCCGTGGAGTTCGTGCGCTCTCACTAAATCGTATAGCACTCCGTCTTCTCCCCTCACGAGGAGTTGGTCGACTTCGTCGAGCACGACGACCGGGACGATTTTCTGCTTTCGGCAAGCCTGCGTTATGCGCTGGAATACTTCGTCCGCGGCGAGGCCGCGGCGCGGGAGTGCTTCACCCACGCTGCGCGCGAGCTCACTGAGCACGCTTTGCCGCGTGTACGACTGCCAGCAATTAATGAATACGGTCTTCGCCTTGCTTGACGATTCGAGCTCGCGGCAAACGAACCGCACCGAGCAAGTTTTGCCCACGCCCGTTTTGCCTTGAATGAATAGCGGTTGGGGCGCTCGCCCTGCGAGCGCCGGTGCCAATGCCAAAGCGATTTCCTTTGTTTCGGCTTCCCTGCCGGGCAACTGCTCGGGCAAATAATCCGGCTCGAGTGCGTTTAGGAATCTAATTACGCTCATTTCACTAGGCGATTGGGCGCGCGCATTATTAGGCGTTGCGTTTACCAAACCTTTTTAATGCCCTCTAGTGTACTCTAAAACAACGCTTTAAAGCGAGGTTGATTATATAGTGAAAAAAGGTCAAGGTGCTTTTGAATACGTCCTCTTATTGGGCGGAGTATTGTTAATCGTGGTTCTAGCCGTCGTGCTCTTGCGCGGTGGCTTGTTCGAATCGAGCAGCCAGAACGTGCAGCTAAGTGCTTGCCAGAACTCTTTGGTGACTTCGCCGGGGTGCTTTGCCAGCGGAGAGTGGCAAACTAAGGGAGTTGCCTCGATGTCATTGAGTTGCCGAGAAACCTTGAATGCAAGCGATTTCGCTTCTTACGAATGTGATTTAGTTATTGGCGGTCCCGGCGCAGGTAAATGTTATTGCGGACCTGAAATCGTCTAGGTTTTTTCCAGGGTTTTTACCCTTGTTTTTTATACTCTCTCAGCGTTAGCTTGAATCATGAAGCGCGGGCAGGCAGCCGTCGAGTACATTTTACTCATAGCGCTCGGTTTGTTCATCCTCGTACTCGCCTTTTCTCTCGCTTACTACGTGCGCTCTTTTGCCGACGCAACGCTCGTTGAAGTCGCTTTGAGCCGGAATGAAACCATCCAAATGATAATCGGGTGAATTTGTAACTTTCAGTTAGTTACATTGCCGGCTTGCTTGCCCATTCTTTTGTCTCTACTGGCAGTAGATTGCATTCCGGTATTGTTAATTTGTCTTTTCCGTTGATTGACGAATGTAACTACTGTTGAGTTACATTTATATATTAGCATTGGGATATACTGTTCTTGGTGATACTACCGAATGTCGCGACTAAGTAAAGTGTTTGTTCTCGGTTTCTTGTTTCTAGGAGTTTTCGTGTCAGCGGCGTTTTCTTCACAATCAACTTCTCAAAGCTTAGTTGACCCTGACCCGCGTTTAGAGTGTGTTAAGTATACTCCTGATGTTGGCGTGCGTTGGATGTGCGTTCAGAATGTTACTCCCATTCCCAGCCAGCCTTATTTTTGGGTTTGTTGGTTTGGTGTTGCGGGTATTCCTAATTATCCAATTCCCGGTGCGGGTGGTTATACCTCGTGGAGGGTGCGGTTGACTGGCATTGATGAGGGTGCGGCTTATCACACCGCGAGTTTTGAGTGTTACCATGACACTTCAGGGGATTCCAAGCTTGTTGCTAGTTCTGGTTTTGGCTCAAAGGGCACGCCTGGGAGTGGTTTGGATTACGCGAATTTGAGTTTCCAGGTAGTTGCTACTGTGGATGTTGACGAGGGTTTGTCGGCGTATGGTCAGAGTGATGATTGGGAGCTTGCGGGTTGCCCGAATATTCTTTATGCTGATTATCAGTTTGATGATGGGTTTGCG